>NZ_JBIUAQ010000029.1:0-114093 GCF_044547565.1 Amycolatopsis sp. NPDC052450
CGGCCGCCTCTGTCGCCGCACCTCTGGCCCCGTTTGCTGTTTTTCTTTGTTTTGTTTTTTTTTTGGGGGGGGGGGGGGGGGGGGGTGGGCGCCCCCCCCCCCCCCCCCCCCCCCCCCCACCACCCCAGCCGATCCTTCCCCTGGACACGAAAGAACCCGCAGGCCAGGAGCCTGCGGGTTCTGATGTGGAGCTGTGGAGCGGGTGACGGGAATCGAACCCGCGTAGCTAGTTTGGAAGACTAGGGCTCTACCATTGAGCTACACCCGCATGCCCCGGAGTACCGGGTGCGAAAACAGCTTAGCGTGACCCGCTAGGCTGTGCGCACACCCCCCGGGAGATCGGGGAAGTCACGGGATGTGGCGCAGCTTGGTAGCGCATCCGCTTTGGGAGCGGAGGGTCGCAGGTTCAAATCCTGTCATCCCGACTTAAGGCCTTTGGCCTGCGGTTTCACCGGTGTTTCGGCTCGGCCGTGCCGGTTGTCACTCGATGAGGCCGCGATGGACCTGATCAAGACCGCCATGCAGGCCGGCAGCTGCTCGACGCGGACGTGGACCGGCGACATCGACTGTGTGGATTTTGTTGCGTTGGATGACCCGAAACCCACACGGTCCGCATGACCGGACCGATCACGACGGGCGTGTGGAAACAGGGACACTCAACGTCCCCATTTCCACACACCCCTCACTCCAAGTCAGCGGCCGAAACCTCCGCGACCCTCCGCTTTAATGAGGATCATGGAGATCCGCCACGCCCTCACCACCGACGCTCCCGCCGTGACCACGCTGCTCGCCGAGCTGGGTTACCCGGACAACGACGTGGAGGACGTGCGCGGCCGCCTCGAACGGTGGGCCCGCCATCCCGAAGGTGCCGCGTTCGTCGCCGAGGCGGACGGCGCGGTGGTCGGTGTCGTCGCGGTGGTCGCGATCCCGCTTTTCGAACGAGAAGGCTCAGTGGCGCGGATCGTGGCCTTGGTGGTGGACGAGACCCGGCGCGGCTCGGGCGTCGGACGCGAGTTGGTCGCCGCGGCCGAGGCGGAGGCGCTGCGCTTGGGCTGCGACACCATGGAGGTCACCAGTTCCCGCCATCGGACCGCCGCGCACGCCTTCTACCGCGCGCGAGGCTACGAGGACCGTTGTGAGCACAGCGCCCGGTTCATCCGCCCGCTGAACGCCTGACCAGCTCCCGGATGGTGAGAGCCCTAGGCCCACCCGCACCCGCTTGCGAACATCGGCACCGTGACGGGCAGGCGGAGCGCCAGTGCCAGTGCGGTGCTCCGCGCGGTGCTGGACGAAGGGGCGATAGCGCGCAGCACCATCGCGCGCCGCACCGGGCTGAGTGCCGCGGCCGTCACGGGGCACGTCGCCGAGTTGATGCGCCGCGGGTTCCTCACCGAACTGCCCGAGGTGGCAGGCGCGGTCGGCAGACCGCATGTGCCGGTGGACCTCGACACGGAACGGTTCGTGGTGTGCGGGGCGCATGTCGCGGTCGACCATCTGACGGTCGGGTTGCTCGACCTGCGCGGGAAGGTGCTGGCACAGCACGAGGCACCGCATCACGGTGCCGAGCCGGCGGTGCAGGCCGCGCAGATCGCGGAGCTGCTCGACGACCTCCTCATCGGACACGCGCCGGAGCGGACGCCGCTCGGGTTGGGGGTGGCGACCGGCGGCTGGGTCGACGAGGCGTCGGGGACGGTGGTGGAGCACGGCCTGCTCGGCTGGCGCGGGGTTCCGTTGCGCGACCTGCTCACCGAGGTCACAGGTCTCGACGTCCGCGTCGACGGGCATTCGCGGGCGCTCATCCACGCCGAACGCCTGCTGGGGCAGCCGAGAGCGCGCAGCAGTGTGGTGCAGTTGTTCACCGGCAACGTGGTCGACGCCGCCTTCGCCACCGGTGACACCGTCCATCATGGACCGCGGTCGGCCGCGGGCGCGGTGGCGCATCTGCGGGTCGACGACAGCGAGGAGCCTTGCCGCTGCGGGCGTTCCGGCTGCCTGGAGGCCACGGTGTCCGAGCGAACGGTCGCCCGTAAGGCATTCGAAGCGGGGCTCGTCGAAGAACCGATTTTCACCGATGTACTCCATTCGGCGGCATCGGGAAACAAAAGCGCAATAGCACTGTTTCATGAGCGTGCGCGAATTATCGGACAGGCCGCCGCATTGCTCTTCGACGTCCTCAATCCGGAAATCCTCATCGTGCTCGACCAGAGTGTACGCGACGTCGAAGGTTGCCTTTCCACGATCCGGGACGAGGTCGCTCAGCGCTCCTGGATCTGCCGGGACGCGGCGAAAAACGTTGTGGCGTCGAGTTTTCCGGGAACCGAGCTGGCGACAGCGGGCGCCGCGGTCATGCTGAACGCCCTCTACGAAGATCCGCTCTTCACAAGGCTCGCCAACGCCTCTTGAGTTACTTCACTAAATCGCAAAATTGACGCTCTCCGCCGGGCCTGCGAAGAATCTTCTCCATCGACGCGAACCCGAACGAAAGAGCCCACCGTGAAGAAACCAGTGCCCTTGCTCGCCGCGCTCCTCGCCGGATTGGCGCTGTCGGGCTGCGGCGCCTCAGCGACCCCGGCAGGCGTGGCCGGACAGCCCGAGAAACTCGAACTGCGCTACCAGGGGTCGGCGAACAACGTCACGTTCCCCGAACTCGCCGAGGACCTCGGGTACTTCGGCCCGGTCAAGCTCAAATGGGTCGGCAACACGATCAGCGGACCGCAGGACATCCAGTCCGCCGCGACCGACCAGACCGATTTCGGCGGCGCCTTCACCGGCGCGGTCGCGAAACTCGTCGACGCCGGCGCCCCGATCAAGGCGGTCGTCAACTACTACGGCTCCGACGAGAAGACCTTTCTGGGCTTCTACGTCAAGGAAGACAGCCCGATCCGCACACCGCGTGACCTCATCGGCAAGAAGGTCGGCGTCAACACCGTCGGCGCGAACCTGGAGGCCGCCCTGGACACCTGGCTCAAGCGCAACGGCCTGACCGACGCCGAGATCGACCAGGTGCAACTGGTCGTCCTCCCGCCGATCAACACCGAACAGGCCCTGCGCAACGGCCAGATCGACGTCGCCGCGCTCAACGGCGTCCTGCAGGATCGCGCCCTCGCCGGGGGCGGCGTGCGACCCATTGTGAAGGATGTCGAGGCGTTCGGTCCCTACAACGGCGGGCCGTACGTGCTGCGGACCGACTTCATCAAGAGGTACCCGGAGACCACCAAGACCTTCGTCACCGGCGTGGCCAAGGCGATCGAATGGGCCCGCACCACGCCACGCGACGAGGTGGTCGCCCGCTTCACCAAGATCATCCACAACCGCGGCCGCAACGAGAACACCGAAACGCTCAAGTACTGGAAGAGCACCGGCGTCACCAAGGGCGGGCTGATCTCCGACCACGACTACACGCTCTGGACCGATTGGCTCAAGCAGTCCGGGTTCATCAAGAACGACCAGGTCGACCTCAAAAAGCTCTACACCAACGAATTCAACCCGTACCGCGAAGGCGGTGGCGCATGACCGCCAAGATCAGCCTCCGCTCGGTCACCAAGACCTTCGACACGCTGACCGCGCTGGACGACGTCTCCCTCGACATCGAGGACGGCACGTTCCTCTCCCTCGTCGGGCCGAGCGGCTCCGGGAAGTCCACGCTGCTCGACCTGCTCGGCGGGCTCGCGAAACCCACCTCCGGCGAGGTCCTGATCGACGGGAAACCCGTCACCGGCCCGGGTTTGGATCGCGGTGTCGTGTTCCAGCAGTACGCGCTGTTCCCGTGGCGCACCGCACGCGCCAACGTCGAGTTCGGTCTCGAAGGCGGCACGCTGACCAAACGGCAGCGCGCGGACAGGGCCCGGGAATTCCTCGACCTGGTCGGGCTTTCCGGTTTCGAGGAGCATCTCCCCCACCAGCTTTCCGGTGGTATGAAGCAACGCGTCGCGATCGCGAGAAGCCTCGCCTACGACCCGGACGTACTGCTGATGGACGAACCGTACGCCGCGCTGGATTCCCAGACCCGTGAACTGTTGCAGGAGGAACTGCGGCGGATCTGGCAGCGCACCGGCAAGACCATCGTCTTCATCACCCACAGCATCGAAGAGGCCGTCTACTTGGGACAGAAGGTCGCGGTGCTCACGTCGCGGCCGGGCAGGCTCAAGGACGTCGTCGACATCGACCTCGGCGACCGCTCGAACGACGACCTGCGCTCGGCGCCCGCGTTCGTGGCCCATCGCCACCGCCTGTGGGAACTCCTGCACGACGAGATCCGGAGGGCCGCCTGATGACCGCCACCCTCGAGGCGCCGACAGTCCACACGGGACCGAAAGCCGCCACGAAACCGCGCAAGAAGAGCAGGCTCAGCAAGGCTTTCCGCAGTTCGGCGGCGATCCTGCTCTTCCTCGCGGTCTGGGAGCTGGCACCCCAGTACCTGCTCGACGAGGGCACGCGAACCTTCCTTCCGCCGCTGTCGGAAGATCTCGTCGCGCTCTGGGAGCTGATCCTCAACGGGCAACTGGCCGACCATCTGCTGGCGAGCCTCGGCCGGTCCGCCGCCGGATTCGTGATCGCGGTGGTGGTCTCGGTGCCACTGGGGCTGCTGATCGCCTGGTATCGCCCGCTCGCGGAGTTCCTGAACCCGTTGCTGGAGCTGGCCCGCAACACCGCCGCGCTGGCCCTGCTGCCGGTGTTCACGCTCCTGCTCGGCATCGGCGAGGTGTCCAAGATCGCGCTGATCGTCTACGCCTGCGTCTGGCCGGTGCTGCTCAACACGATCGCCGGGGTGAACACCGTGGATCCCTTGCTGGTCAAGGCCGCGCGTTCGCTCGGGCTGTCGAGTCCGAGCCTGTTCCGCAAGGTGATCCTGCCGTCGGCGGTGCCGACCATCTTCACCGGCATCCGGATGGCGGCGGCGTACTCGATCCTCATCCTGATCGCCGCCGAAATGGTCGGCGCCAAGGCCGGGCTCGGCTATCTGATCAACAACTCGCAGGTCAACTTCCAGATCCAGCAGATGTACGCCGCGATCATCACGGTTTCGGTGCTCGGGCTGGCCATCAACGCGGGCTTCGTCGCACTGGAGCGGCGGTTCTCCACCTGGCGTGTCAAGGAGAAGGCATGAAACACCTGCACCTCAACGCTTTTGTGATGCCGAACGGTCATCACGAGGCGGCCTGGCGGCATCCGAGCACGGATCCGCACCGGGCCTCGACCCTGAGGCACTATGTCGACATCGCCCGCACGGCGGAACGCGGCAAGCTGGATTCGCTGTTCCTCGCCGACGGTGTCGCCTTGTGGGGCAACGTCCGCTACAACTCGCACACCCTGTTCGAGCCGCTGACGCTGCTTTCGGCGCTGGCCGGCGCGACGGAGCACATCGGGTTGATCGCCACCGCGTCGACGACCTACAACGAGCCGTACCACCTGGCGCGGAAGTTCGCGTCGCTCGACCATCTCAGCGGCGGCCGCGCGGGCTGGAACATCGTGACGTCGGCGGGTGAGGACGAGGCCCGCAACTTCAACCGCGACGCCAGGCCGTCGCACGCGGTGCGCTACGAACGCGCCACCGAATTCGTCGAAGTCGCCAAGAAACTCTGGGACAGCTGGGACGACGGCGCGGCCGTGATCGACAAGGCGCGCGGCGTCTACGCCGACACCGACCGCATCCGGCCGATCGACCACGACGGCCCGCATTTCCAGGTGCGCGGGCCGCTGAACATCCCGCGTCCGGTGCAGGGGCATCCGTTGCTGGTCCAAGCGGGTTCGTCGGAGACGGGCAAGGAGTACGCGGCCCGGTTCGCCGAGGCGGTGTTCACCGCGCAGCAGACTTTCGCCGAGGGCAAGGCTTTCTACGACGACGTCAAGGGCAGGCTCGCGAAATACGGGCGCTCGCCGGAGGAGATCAAGATCCTGCCGGGGATCAGCCCGATCCTGGGCCGTACGGAGGCCGAGGCGAAGGAACGCGAGGCCGAACTCAACGCCCTCATCACGCCCGCGTACGGCGTGCGGCAACTGTCGACCATGCTCGACCACGATCTGACGCCGTATCCGCTCGACGGCCCGCTGCCCGACGTCGGCACGTTCACCGAAGGCGCGCAAAGCCGGTTCGAGCTGGTCACCGGCCTGGCGAGACGCGAGAACCTGACCATCCGGCAGCTCATCGAGCGGTTGGCAGGCGGTCGCGGTCACCGTGTCTTCGCCGGCACCGCCACGCAAGTAGCCGACCAATTGGAGCACTGGTTCACCGAAGGCGCCGCGGACGGCTTCAACGTCATGCCGCCCACGCTTCCGGGCGGTCTGGAGGACTTCGTGGATCTCGTCGTCCCGGAACTCCAGCGGCGCGGGCTGTTCCGCACCGAGTACACCGCCACGACCTTGCGCGGCCACTACGGCCTCGCCCGCCCTGTCACCCGCATCCGAGTAAAGGAGCACGCCGCATGACCGCCCTCAACACCCAGGTCGAGGTCCGCAAGATCACCGGCAGGATCGGCGCGCAGGTCGTCGGCGTCGATCCGGCCAAGGATCTCGACGCCGCGACCGTCGCGTTCGTCACCGAGGCCCTGCACGAGCACAAGGCCCTCGTGTTCCGCGACGTCGACCTCGACGACGCGGGCCAGCAGCGGTTCGCCGAGCATTTCGGCGAGCTGACGAAGGCTCATCCGACCGTCCCGTCGGTGGACGGCGAGCCCGCGATCCTGCCGGTCGACAGCGAGCAGGGCCGCGCGAACCAGTGGCACACCGACGTCACCTTCGTCCTCAACCCGCCGAAGGCCAGCACGCTGCGCAGCCTGGTCGTTCCTCCTGCGCGGGGGCGCCATCGATGAGTGAAACGCTGATCGCCAACTCGGCGGCGGCCTACCGGGACCTGCCGGAGCCACTCCGGGCCTTCGCGGACACGCTGCGTGCCGAGCACACCAACGACTACGACTACGCGAAGGCACCGGAGACCCTTGACGATGCGGAGCAGGAACGCCGGAAGGTGTTCGTGTCGCAGAAGTTCCGCACGGTCCACCCGGTGGTGCGGGTGCATCCGGTGACCGGGGAGCGCGGGCTGTACATCGGCGGATTCGCGCAGCGGATCATCGGGCTGTCGAAGGGCGAGTCGCGGGACATCCTGCGGCTGCTGCAGTCCTACGTGACGCGGCCGGAGAACGTCGTGCGGGTGAACTGGGAGCCGAACCAGCTGGTGCTGTTCGACAACCGCATCACCCAGCACTACGCCGTCGACAACTACGACGACCTGCCGCGCCGCCTGAACCGGGTGACCGTGGCGGGCGACGTCCCGGTGGGCATCGACGGGGTGCCGAGCGAGTCCCTCGAAGGCGACGCTTCGCACTACTCCCCCGTCGCCTGACCGCTCGCATGAGGTAAGACTGGCGTCGTGAAGGACGATCGTCAGGTGGAAGCGCTCCTGCGGGAGCTGGCCCCGCAGGTCATCGGGTTGCTGGTGCGCAAGCACGGGCAGTTCGACGCCTGCGAGGACGCCGTCCAGGAAGCCCTGCTCTCGGCCGCGCAGCAGTGGCCGGAGCAGGGCATCCCGGACAGTCCGAAGTCGTGGCTCGCGACGGTCGCGTCACGGCGGCTGGTGGACGAGTGGCGCAGCGAAAGCGCGCGACGGCGGCGCGAGGAGAACAACGCGCTGATGGATCTGGCCGAACCGTCCACTGTGGCCGATTCGGACGACACGCTCACCGTCCTTTTCCTGTGCTGCCACCCTTCCCTGTCCGCGCCGTCGCAGCTCGCGCTCACCCTGCGCGCCGTCGGCGGCCTGACCACAGGCGAGATCGCGAACGCCTTCCTGGTCCCGGAATCGACGCTGGCCCAGCGGATCAGCCGGGCGAAACAGACCATCAAGAAGGCGGGCGCCGAATTCGTCCTGCCGCCGGCGACGGAGCTCGCCGAGCGGGTCCGCGTCGTCCTCCAGGTGCTGTACCTGATCTTCAACGAGGGCTACACGACCAGCGGCGGCCCCGACCTGCACCGCGCCGACCTGACCGCCGAGGCGATCCGGCTGACCCGGCTGCTGCGGCGGCTCATGCCGGAAGAGGACGAGGTCACCGGCCTGCTCGCGCTCATGCTGCTGACCGACGCCCGCCGCGCCGCCCGCGCCGGCGAAGACGGCTCGCTCGTCCCCCTCGCCGAGCAGGACCGGTCGCGCTGGAACGCGGAAATGATCGCCGAAGGCGTTTCGCTGGTGAGCGCGGCACTGGAAGCGGGCCCGGTCGGGCCGTACCAGGTGCAGGCCGCGATCGCCGCCGTCCACAGTGAGGCGGCCACCGCGGCCGGGACGGACTGGTCACAGATCCTCGCGCTCTTCGACGTCCTGGAGAAGGTTTCGCCCGGCCCTGTCGTCACGCTCAACCGCGCCGTCGCGGTCGCCGAGGTCAACGGGCCGGAAGCAGGTCTCGAACTGCTGGCCACCCTCGACGACGACAGCCGGATGAGCCAGACCCACCGCCTCGATTCTGTGCGGGGGCATCTGCTGGAACTGGCAGGCGACACCGGCGCCGCGCGCGAGGCCTACCTCCGAGCCGCCGAGAAGACCGCGAGCGAACCCGAGAAGCAGTACCTGGCCCGGCGCGCGGAGCGGCTCACCTGAGCACCTGGAGGATCGTCTCGTGCGACTTCTCGTGGACGTAGCCGGTGTAGACGGCGTGGATCCGGTGCTCGGTGCCGTCGTAGAGGGTCACGGTCGCCTTGAGCGGGATGTCACGCTGCTTCTCCACGCGTGAGAACTCCTCGTACGGCAGCCATACCGCGCCCGCCCTGGCGGCGACCGCGAACGGGGCCTGCGCCATCAGCGCGAGCAATGCTTCTTTCCCGGAGTCGGACTCGGTCCCCGGCGCGGGTGAGAAGATCAGGCCGCGTTCGGTGATGACCAGATGGCCGAGCGAATCGTCGAATTTCACGTTCGCCAGCCCGCCGATCACCGGCGCCTCCCCCGGCGAAAGCCGCTCCGTCCCGCCGTTCGCGGCCGCCGGGTCGATGCCCAGTTCCGCCAGTGCCGCGCGGGCACGCGCGACATGCTCGGGTTCGCCGATCAGCAGATCCTCGACGAGGTCGAAGTCCAGGAAAGACCCATCGGCGAGGACGAAATCCGGTTCGTCGTCCCACCGGTGCACGAAGCGCATCGTGCCCGCGTCCAGGGCGGCCAGGACGACGGCGGCCATGACCCCGTCCTCCGGGACATCCGCTCCCGGCAACGTGAGAAGCGTTTCGAGGCTGCCGCCTGACTGTCCCGACGCCCGGGCGATGGCCCGGTACGCGGCCTCGGCTTCGACCTTCAGCCGCGCCGATGCCGCCTCGCGCGGGTAGGTGTCCCAGGGGAGACGACGGCGCTCACCGAAGTCGAACGACGCCTCTTCGAGCCGGGCGGTGGACCGGACGGGATCGGCGAGCAGGCCCAGTGCCGGACGTTCGTCCACATCGGACTTGCCGGGTGCGGTTTCCAAGGCCCACAGCCGTTCCGCCGTCGGCGGATGGGTGTCCCAGCGCGAAGGGAGCCGGAGGGGCGCGTCGACGGTGGCCAGCCATTCGCGCCGCGCTTCGAGCATTCTGGCGAAACCGCCGTAGACGGTGTCGGGGGCCATCTCGACCTCCGCCCCGGGTTCGACGTGGACGCCGAGGTACCGCGTCCATTCCCCGTCGAGCCGCGCGTGCAGCCGCAACGCCGAGTGCGCGGTGGCCCGCCCGGCGAGCCGGCCCATGACCTGGTCGGCCCCGTATTCACGGCGGCGGCTCGCCACCCGCTGGGTGAGGACGAACAGCCGCGCGTAGCCGCGGAACAGCCACGCCAAGGGGTTGATCGTGCTTCGGGGAAAGCGGTCGAGCATCCGCGCGACGGCGACGTGGGAGCGGTAGCCGGTCACGCTGGTCCGGCCGTCGAGCTGACCGTAATGGGCGAACTCGTGCGCCAGCACGGCGCGAGCCTGGGCACGGGTGAACGCTTGGAGCGTCGGAAGGCCGATCGACAGAAACCGGCGACCGGGTTTCAAGCCGAACAGCCGCGCTTCCTCGACGACCGACGCCCCCGGCCCGGCGGTGAGCCACACCTGGTCCGGCAGCCGGGTGCCGATCGCCTCCGCCAGTTCGGCGAGGGTCGCCCACAGCTCAGGGGCGTCGTCGCGGTAGAGCGGAACCCCTTTCGGCACGAAGGGCGCCGGGCGCAACGGCAGGAGCGCCGCGACCCCGGTGCCGAAAAGCAGGCCGAGGCCGAGCCCGGCGAGGATGAACAGCGGGACGTTGTCGATCCCGGCCAGCAGGAAGCCGCCACCGAAGGCGAGCAGGAGGAAGATCAGCGTGTCCAAGGCGTAGAACCCCACCACCAGGAGCACGACCTTGACCACGCCGATCCGCATGGCGTGAACCTACCCGGCGGTGAGGTCAGGCACGGGTGTCACTCATCGGCCTTCCTGGCGGTGGCCATGGCGCGCCCGGTTTCCCAGAACGCGCGCATCGACACGATCAGCCCGTCCTCGCGCACCCGGTAGACGAACACGCCGTCGGTGTCGACGCGGTAGCCGCCGGGCAGGTACGTCGTGATCGTCCCGACGTTCGCGACCTCGTCACCGGCGGCATGGGAGTCGCGGATGGTGAACTGGAAGCGTTCGACGTTCGCGATCGTCTTGTCCCAGAAGGCACTGATCCCGTCGTGCCCGTGATGTCCCTTGCCCTCTTCGTCGAACATCGAGGGGCCGATGGGGTCCTCGACGACGGCGTCCCCGGCGAAGAGTTCGAGCCAGGCGGCTTTCTCCCCGGCGGTGACGGCGGTCATCGAGCGGAACGCGGCTTGGCGCGCGGGCGGCTGTGTGGCGGCCGGATCCCAGCAGACGTCGACACCCATGGTTCACTCCCCCATCTTCGCGATGATCTCGTCGCCGAACTTCTTGATGGAATCGAGTTTCGGGCCGACTTCGGCGTCGAAACCGAGACCGTCGAACACCCACGGCATGGTGATGATGTCGGTGACGCCGATGTCGCCCTGTTCGCGATAGCCGTCGAGACCGAACTTGTCGATGCAGACGGCCTGGTACTCGAAGGGATCGTCGGCGCGGCCCCGTTCGGCCAGCAGCCCGCGCAGTTTGGCGATCGTGTCGCGGAGGTCGTCGAACTTCATCATCGCCGACGACCAGCCGTCGGCGACGCGGGCGGCCCGGCGCAGCGCGACGTCGGTGTGACCGCCGATGTAGAACGGCACCCGCGACGGCGGCGTCGGGCTCATGCGGAGCTTGTCGAAGTCGAAGAACTCGCCGTGGAATTCGACCATCCCGCCGTCGAGGATCAGCCGCAGCACCTCGATGGCCTCGTCCACGCGCTTGCCGCGCTTCTCGTACGGGGCGCCGCACCAGCGGAACTCCTCCGGCGACCAGCCGACGCCGAGCCCGAGGCCGAACCGGCCGCCGGTCAGCGCCGCGACCGAGTTGACCTGACGCGCGAGCAGGACCGGATTGCGGGAGCCGAGTTTGAGCACGGAGGTGTAGAACGTGAGCCGTTCGGTGACCGCCCCCATCGAGGCGGCCGCGACCAGCGGATCGGCCCAGGGCGTCTCCTCGGTCCAGAAGCGACTGCCGTCCGGCGTGTACGGATAGTCGGCCGAGACCGTTTCGGAATAGAACAGGGAATCCGGGAGCGCGATCGAGGAGAAACCCGCCTCTTCGGCGGCGCGGGCGAGCTCGCCCAGCTGATCGAGCGGATTCATCGCGATCGACAGGGTGAACTTCATGGAGCCGAACTATAACGTGTTCTAGTTTCTGCCGCCAGTGCGCGCGGGAACCACCGGCGGGCCGTCCGCGTTGATCGGAGCAAAGGCCGAACGATTCCTGGAGTGAACCCATGGGTACCGCGATCTTCCTGATCGTGCTCCTCGTCGTCGTGGCCGGCGGCGGCATCTACTTCGCGAAATCCCAGGCGGCGGCCAAGAAGCGCCAGCTGGACGACGCGAAGGCCGACGCACGGCGCCTCGTCGAGCGGCTCGGCGGTCAGGTCATGAACCTCACCGGCACGGACACCGCCTCGCAGCAGGCGATGGCGGACGCGTCCGAACGCTTCACCGCGGCGGGCTCGCAGATGGAGCAGGCGCAGAGCGTCGAACAGGCCCGGCTGGTGCGCGAGACCGCCATCGAAGGCCTCTATTACGTCCGCGCGGCCCGCCTCGCGATGGGCATGGACCCCGGTCCCGAACTGCCCGCAAGCGAAGAGCGCGACCGCGCCGGCAAGGTCACCGAGTACCGCTCCGTCGACGTCGAGGGCGAGCACTACGAGGCCTCGCCGGACCCGAGCCAGCGGACGCCCCACTACTACCCCGGCGGCCGCGTGGCAGGCCGTCCGGTGCCGCAGGGCTGGTACAGCGAGCCGTGGTGGAAGCCCGCGCTCGTCGCCGGCGCCTGGGGTCTCGGCTCGATGCTGCTGTTCAGCGCGATGTTCTCCGGGATGGCGGGTATCGCGAGCGCGTCGGCCTGGGAATCGGGCTATGACGCGGGCCAGGAGGACGCCGGTGCCGGTGACGCGGGTGGTGACGCCGGAGGCGACACGGGCGGAGACGCCGGTGGGTTCGACGGTGGCGGTTTCGATGGCGGCGGGTTCGACGGCGGCGGCTTCGACTTCTAGTCCGCGCCCCGTCCCTCAAGCGCTATGAACGGTCCGTTACTTGCAAATTTTGCAAGTAACGGACCGTTCATAGCGTTCGGGAAGACCGCCAGGCGGGTAGGCAAAGCCGTGAGGGCCTCCTTCCCTACCTTGAGAGTAGGGAAGGAGGCCCTCACGGCTTTGCGGCACCTTCGGCAACGTCGCGGCGGTAGAGACGGCTCTTGGGCGGTTAGGGCACTGTGGCATGTCGCGAAAGCCACTTTCGGGACGTCAGTGGTCCCGAAAGTGGCTTTCGCGACACCTCACGTCAGTGCCACTCAGCTCGTCAGGCGGGCTGGCAGGTCGGGCACCAGAAGAGGTTCCGTGCGGCCAGATCGCTCCGCAGCACCGCCGTCCCGCACACGAGACAAGGCTGCCCCTCGCGGCGGTAGACGTAGACCTCGCCCCCGTGCCGGTCCTGCCGCGGCGCGCGGCCGGTCGCCTCGGGCAGATGCTCCGGCGCGACCGTGTCGATCCGTCCCACCCGGACACCGTGCCGCATGAGCGTCACGAGATCCGCCCACATGTCGTCCCACAGCCCGCGGTCGAGCGCGCGACCGGGGACGAGCGGGGCGACACCGTGCCGGAAAAGCACCTCGGCGCGATACACGTTGCCGACGCCCGCCAGCACCGACTGGTCCATCAGCAGTGCCGCGATCGACGTCTTCGACCGCGAAATCCGCTCCCACGCCTTGTCCGGCTTCGCGTCCCGGCGCAGCGGGTCCGGGCCGAGCCGCGCCTTGATCGCGTCGACCTGGGGTCCGTCCAGGAGTTCGCACTGGTTCGGGCCGCGCAGGTCGGCGGAATGCGTCGGGCCGACCAGCCGCATCCGCACCTGCCCCACCGGTTCCAGCGCGGGCAGCGGCACGTCGGAGAACGTGCCGTAGAGGCCGAGGTGGACATGCACTGTCCCGTGTGGACCGTAGTCGTGGAACAGGTGCTTCCCGTACGCCTCGGCCTTGACCAGCACCCGGCCGTCCAAACGGGACGCTTCACCGGCGAAGCGTCCTTGCGGGCTGCTCACCTCGACCGGGTGACCGGCGAAACGGCGTTTGTGCAGACGTGCCAGGCGATGGAGCGTGTGCCCCTCGGGCATGTCAGTGCTCGGGAAGCGGCGGCGGCCAGCCGGTGTTCTCGTAGTCCAGGATCTGCTGGACGCGGCGGCCGTGGCGCTCGTCCGGGCTCGGCGGGGTCGCGAGGAACGCCTCGACGATCTCCGTGGCCTCTTCGGTGGTGTGCATCCGCGCGCCGACGCCGATCAGCTGGGCGTGGTTGTGCTCGCGGGTGAGCTTCGCGGTCTCGACGCTCCACGCGAGGCCGGCGCGAGCGCCCTTCACCTTGTTGGCCGCGATCTGCTCGCCGTTGCCGGAGCCGCCGACGACGATGCCGAGGCTGCCCTCGTCCGCGACGACGCGGCGGGCCGCCTCGATGCAGAACGCGGGGTAGTCGTCGGCCGCGTCGTAGACGAAGGGGCCGACGTCCTCGACGTCGTGGCCCTGCTCCTTGAGGTGGGCCACGAGGTGGTTCTTCAGTTCGAAACCGGCATGGTCGGAGCCAAGGTAAACACGCACAGCGCGGAGTCTGCCATCACGTTCCCGGGCGAGCATGCTGTGGGGGTGGACATCAGACTCGAATGGGGAACCGAGGGAGTCGCCGCGCTGGGCGCGGACTGCGCCGTTCTCGTCATCGTCGACGTACTTTCCTTCTGCACCACAACGGATCTCGTCCTCGGCAACGGCGGCCGCGTACTGCCCGTCCGCTGGCGCGATCAGCGCGGTGCGGAAGCCGCGAAAGCGCGAGGAGCCATCCTCGCGGGTGAAAAACGGTGGACCTTGCGACCTTCGTCTGTGACGGAAATCCCTTCCGGCACCCTCCTCGCGCTCCCCTCCCCCAACGGCGCCACGCTCTGCGACGCCGCAGCCACGACCGGTGCCGTCGTCCTGGCGGGTTGCCTGCGCAACGCGACGGCCGTCGCCGCCCGCGCGGCGGAACTGGCGGACGGTGCGCCGATCGGCGTGATCCCGGCGGGGGAACGCTGGGGTATCGACATCCACACCGAAGCCACGACGTTCGGGCCGCTCAGGCCGTGCGTCGAGGACCAGCTCGGCGCAGGAGCGATCGTCGCGGCGCTGGACGGCTACGGCCGTCTGTCCGCCGAAGCGCGTCTCGCCGCCATCGCGGCGAAATCGATCGACATCGCCGAAGCACTGACAGAGTGTTCTTCAGGACGTGAGCTCGCCGCGGCCGGACACGCGAACGACGTGACACTCGCCGCGAGGCTCGATACGAGCAGCATCGTTCCCTTGCTGCGCAACGGAATTCTGGAGGATTCGTGACTTGGCTCGAACTCGCGGACGGCGTGTACGCCCGCCGTTACGAAGAGCTGGACCTGACCGTCGGCCTCGTCGTCGGCAGTGAGCGCTGCCTGGTCGTCGACGTCCGCGGCGACGTCGACCAGGGTGCCGAACTGGCCGCGGCGGTCCGGGAGATCACGCCGCTGCCGTGGTCGGTCGTCTACACCCACGCCCATTTCGACCACGCCTTCGGCACCACGGCGTTCCTGCCGTGCGACGTTTGGGCGCACGAAGGGTGCGTGGCCGAGCTGACCACCTACGGCGAGGGCGCGCGCCGCAAGTGGATCCAGCACTACCTCGGCGAGAACCGGCCCGAGATGGCGGAGGCGCTGGAGCGCACCGAGATCACCCTGCCCGGCAAGCTGGTCACCGACACCGCGGAGATCGACCTCGGCGGCCGCACCGTCGTGCTGCGCTTCCTCGGCCGGGCGCACACCGATCACGACCTGTTCGTGCACGTGCCCGACGCGGGAGTCGTCTACGCGGGCGACGCCGTCGAGAACGCGGAAGCAGGCTTCAGCGCGTTCTCGTTCAACGACGGCAGTTTCCTGGCCGAATGGTCCGGTGTGATGGACGCGATCCGCGCGCTGGAGCCGAAGATCATCGTGGCCGGGCACGGGGACCCGGTCGACACCGCGTTCATCGAAAAGCACCGCGACGGGTTGCGTGAACTCGTCACGCTCAAGGCCCGGATCGCGGAGGGAGACCTCACGACGGACGAAGCCGTCGTGAGGTCCTCCTACCCCGACGATGTCACCAGGGCCGCACTGGCGACGCCTTAGTCGAAGTTCAGCTCACCGGACCGGGTGCGCTTCAGCTCGAAGAAGTCCGGGTAGCTCGCCAGCGCGCGGGCGCCGTCGAACACCTTGACGGCTTCCTCGCCACGCGGGATCGAGCTGAGCACCGGGCCGAAGAAGGCGACGCCGTCGATGTGGATGGTCGGGGTGCCGACGTCCATTCCGACCGGATTCATACCTTCGTAGTGACTCTTTTTCAGCGCTTCGTCGTACTCGGCTGACTCCGCGGCGTCGGCCAGCTCGGCCGGGGCGCCGATGGCCTCGAGGGTCTCCTTGATGACCTTCGGGATGTCCTTGTCGCCCTGGTTGTGATGGCGCGTGCCGAACTCCGTGTAGAAGTCGCGCAGGGCCTCTTCGCCGTTCTTCTGCGCCAGCGCGGTGGCGACGCGGACGGGACCCCAGCCGCGGTCCAACAGCTCCTTGTACTGCTCAGGCAGGTCCTCGCGGCCGCTGTTCAGCTCGGACAGGCTCATGATCCGGAACCTCAGGTCGAGGTCGCGGTGCTTCTCCACCTCGAGGATCCAGCGCGAGCTGATCCAGGCGAACGGGCAGATCGGATCGAAGTAGAAGTCGACCTTGGTCGTCTCGGACGGGGCGGTCATCAGGTTCTCCCAGTGCCATCGTCTTGGGTGGGCCGGTACGCACAGAGTGCTACACAGCGAGCCAACATCGCGGCCATCGGCGTTGTTCCCGTCGTCAGCACCGGCCTGGACATGATTGGATGCCAGTAGTTGGAAACCAAAACCGATACCGATGACCAGAGGTGCCAGTGCCCGCCCCCAACCTGACCCGAGACCAAGCCAAGCTGCGCGCGGAGCTGCTCGACGTCGAGTCCTACGACATCGAGCTGGATCTGACCGACGGCCGCGGCGGTCCCGGTGAGAAGACCTTCACGTCGAAGACGACGATCAAGTTCGCGAGCGCCAGAAGCGGCGAAGCGTCGTGGGTCGACATCGTCGCCGAGGGGATCGAGTCGGCCGTCCTCAACGGGACGGAACTCGACGTCAGCGGGTACGTCGAGGACAAGGGCGTCGAGCTGCCCGCGCTCGCCGAGTCGAACGAGCTCGTCGTGGACGCGGTCTGCCGGTACATGAACACCGGCGAGGGCCTGCACCGCTTCGTCGACCCGGTCGACGACGGCGTCTACCTCTACACGCAGTTCGAGACCGCGGACGCGAAGCGCATGTTCGCCTGCTTCGACCAGCCCGACCTCAAGTCGGTCTACCGGCTCACCGTCGTCGCGCCGAAGGACTGGAAGGTCATTTCGAACGCGCTGATCGAGTCGGCCGAGGAGACCCCGGAAGGGGCCGTCCGCACCGTGTTCAAGGTGTCCGAGCGGATCTCGACCTACCTGGTCGCGTTGATCGCCGGCCCGTACAGCGAGTGGCACGACGAGTTCTCCGACGCCCACCGCACGATCCCGCTGGGCATCTACTGCCGCGCCTCGCTCGCCGAGCATATGGACGCGGACAAGCTGTTCACCGAGACCAAACAGGGTTTCGCCTTCTACCACGAGAAATTCGCCACCCCGTACCCGTTCTCCAAGTACGACCAGCTGTTCGTGCCGGAGTTCAACGCGGGCGCGATGGAGAACGCCGGCGCCGTCACCTTCCTGGAGGACTACGTCTTCCGGAGCCGCGTCACGCGCTACTACTACGAGCGCCGCGCCGAGACGCTGCTGCACGAGATGGCGCACATGTGGTTCGGCGACCTGGTCACCATGCGCTGGTGGGACGACCTGTGGCTGAACGAGTCGTTCGCGACCTTCGCGAGCGTGCTCGCCCAGGCCGAGGCCACCGAATACAAGAACGCGTGGACCAGCTTCGCGAACATCGAGAAGTCGTGGGCGTACCGGCAGGACCAGCTGCCCTCGACGCATCCGATCGCCGCGGACATCGTCGACCTGCACGCGGTCGAGGTGAACTTCGACGGGATCACCTACGCCAAGGGCGCGAGTGTCCTGAAGCAGCTCGTCGCCTACGTCGGTCTCGACCACTTCCTCGAAGGCCTCAAGGTCTACTTCGGCAAGCACGCCTGGGGCAACGCGACCCTGGCGGATCTGCTGGGTGCGCTGGAAGAGGCCTCCGGCCGCGACCTGTCGTGGTGGAGCGCGCAGTGGCTGGAGACCACCGGCCTCAACTCGCTGAGCCCGCGCTACGAGGTCGGCGCCGACGGGAAGTACACCGCTTTCGCCGTCACCCAGACCGGTGCCAAGCCGGGTGCCGGTGAACTGCGCGCGCACCGGGTCGCGGTCGGGGTCTACGACGAGGACGAGCACGGCAAGATCGTCCGCAAGCACCGCGTCGAGCTCGACATCGACGGCGAACGCACCGAGGTGCCGGACCTGGTCGGCCTCCCGGCTGGCAAGCTCGTGCTGGTCAACGACGACGACCTGACCTACTGCACGATGCGGCTCGACCCGGCGTCGCTGACCACGCTGATCGACCGCATCGCCGACATCACCGAACCGCTGCCCCGCACGCTGTGCTGGTCGGCGGCGTGGGAGATGACGCGCGAGGCCGAGCTCAAGGCCCGCGACTTCGTCACGCTGGTGCAGCGCGGCGTGCACACCGAGACCGAGGTCGGTGTGGTGCAGCGGCTGCTGCTGCAGGCGCAGACGGCGCTGAACTCGTACGCGAACCCGGCGTGGGCGGCGGACAAGGGCTGGCCGGAGTTCAGCTCGCGGCTGCTGGAGCTGGCGCAGGGCGCCGAGGCCGGTTCGGACCACCAGCTCGCGTTCGTCAACTCGCTCGCCGGATGCGTGCTCGACGACAAGACGCTGGCGATCATCGCGGGCTGGCTCGACGGCACGGCGCCGCTCGACGGCCTGACCGTCGACACCGACCTGCGCTGGCGGCTGCTGCACGCGCTCGTCGCACACGGCAAGGCGGAGAACCCCGAGATCGACACCGAGCTCGCGAAGGACGACACCGCCGCCGGACGGCGTCAGGCGGAGCGCTCGCGGGCGCTGCGGCCGACCGCCGAGGCCAAGGCCGACGCGTGGCAGCGGGCGGTGTACGACGACGAGCTGCCCAACGCGGTCAGCGACTCTCTCATCACCGGCTTCTCCCACCCCGGCCAGAAGCACCTGCTCGGCGGCTACGTGACGCGCTACTTCGAGGTCATCGACGAGGTGTGGCAGCGGCGCTCCAGCGAGCGGGCGCAGCCGACCGTGGTCGGGCTGTACCCGTCGTGGGCCGTCGAACCGGCGACCGTCGAGGCGTCGGACGAGTGGCTTGCCGGGGAGCACCCGGCGGCGCTGCGCCGTCTGGTGTCGGAAGGCCGGGCCGGGATCGTGCGGGCGCTGGCCGCCCGTGAGTTCGACTCGCAGGCCGGGGTCTAGTCACGTAACGCAATGAAGGGGCCTTTCATAGCAAAATTTGCTATGAAAGGCCCCTTCATTGCACTTGAAAGCGGCTGAAGAGCGTCAGTGCTGCGGAGCGCCCGCCTGGTCGCTCAGCATGCGAAGCGCGTTCACGAGGCCGCCGATGAGGTCGCCTTCCTTGAAGGAGGCCACCATGCTGGCCACGGCGAGCTTCGCGCCGCGGTCGGGCAGGCGGAACCGGGCCTGCGAGCCCGTCACGATCTCGATGGCGCGCTGTCCGGGCGACACGGCGACCACCACGGCGTCGGCCGGGTTGTCGGTCGAGGCCAGCAGGCCTTCGGCGGTGACGCGCGTGTCCTCACCGAGATCGCCGAGGTACACACTGAAGTCCAGGCCGGTCTCGCGGCTGGCCAGCGTCAGCGCCTCGTCCAACCGGGCGAGCTGCTGGGTGGTGAATGGGCTGATCGGCCCAGCCGGTTCGTACATCTTGGCGGCGGAAATCCGGCCGCTGGAAGTAACGGCGGCGCCGTAACCGGGCTCTTCGTCAACAGCGGTGGACGAATGGGTCAGTTCACCAGTTGCCACGAGCGCCTCCCGTCACCGAAGCTCCGTCCGCCGCACCGACGGCGGTCGCGCCGCCCGCGTGCGAATGCCTGGCGCCGACCCCGTCGGGGTTGGCGCTCCACCACATGGCCGGGTACTCCCACGGCTGCCCCGGCCGGTACCGGGCGACGCCCGCGCCCTTCGACCGCAGCGTGGCCACCCCGCAAAGCGCGTAGATGACCAAGGGGATCACCGCGAAGACCAGGATCGTCTCGACAAGGTTCACGCGCGTGAGCGTATCCGATGGCGTGCGGCCGCACCCGCTCGCACGGGTGTGCGCCGCGGCACCAACCGCTCACCGTCCGGAGGGGGCCGTCCGCCGCTTGCCGCGAAAGCGCTCCCACGTTGGGCCGAAGCCCTCAAGGCCGAAAGGTTGCAACTCAACGTACGGGCGGCCGCACCCGGCGCTGTCGTCTTGTCGGAGCCTTGAAATCCTCGTAGCTTTTTCACCTGTACGGGCCTTGCGCCCAGCTCTCCCACCCCAGCAGGTAACGCACCGGTCGCAGGAGGATATGTCATGCAGAGCACCCAGACACCCGGCCAGGCGATCATCGACGACGTTTCGTCACTCTTCGAAATTGGATTCGTCCCCGGCACCCGTGTGACGGCGGGCACACGGGTTACTCGCGGTACTCGTGTCACTCGCGGTACGCGGGTCACCGCCGGTACCCGGGTCACTCGCGGAACGCGCGTCACCCGAGGCACTCGAGTCACCGCCGGCACCCGCGTCACCCGTGGCACGCGCGTCACTCGCGGCACCCGCGTGACCGCCGGAACCCGCGTCACCTGCGGCACGCGTGTCACGCGGGGGACCCGCGTCACCCGTGGCACCCGCGTCACCTGCCAGAGCGACTTCTCCCTCGCCGCCTGAGTTCGGGCACGACCGGTCAACGGGGGACGGCGTACTCCGTAACGAGCTTCATCACGGCATCATCGGCTCGCCCCGGCCGCCGCAAGGCAGCCGGGGCGCCGACGTGTTCATGGTCTGATCAGGCCGCGGTTCCCAGGTACGGCCGCCACAACGGGTCGGCCTCCTTCGAATGCGCGAGCAGCCGCCAGTGCGGCCCGTGCGGGGCCCTCGGCACGACGCGCAGCCGCCAGCCGATCTCGGAAAGCAGCTTGTCCGCCTTCCGGTGGTTGCACTTGGCGCAGCAGGCCACGCAGTTCGTCCAGCTGTGGGGGCCACCGCGACTGCGCGGGACGACGTGGTCGATCGTCTCGGCCCGCCCTCCGCAGTAGGCGCAGCGGTACCGGTCGCGGTGCATCAGCCCGGCCCGGGTCAGCGGCACCTGTGCGCGGTAGGGCACGCGCACGTAGGTGCTCAGCCGGATCACCGAAGGCACGGGCAGCGAGACCGTGGCGGCGTGCAGTTCGAGTCCTCCGGGGTCGCCGTGCACCACCTCGGCCTTGCCACACATCACGAGGACCACCGCGCGCCGCAACGGCAGCGCCGTGAGCGGCTCGAACGTGGCGTTCAACAGCAATACCCGTCTGCGGCCCCAAGACGACGCTGATGTCGCAGTGGGTACCGCCGTGGTCGACGGGTCCCGCCCTCTACGCTGTCCGGGCGGACGGGCTACACCCCCTGGCCGCGTTCCCGGCCCGGCCGGTGGGGCCCCGTGCGAGGGGGCACCTCCCGGATGAGCGCGCAACACGACCTCCGGCGCCTGTCCGGCCAAGGCTTGGCTCGGGACGCCGAGGGGGATGGGTTGTCGGTCTGGCACTCGACCACCTCCACCGGTGCAGGCATAGTCGACCACAGATCAGCCCCAAAACGCACGTGTGTTAGTGGACGTGTCACATGCCCGCGACCCGGCGGCCACCTGTGAGCAGGTATTCCGAATCTCCGCCGCGCGGAGCAGCGCGAACGAACCCTGCCGAGTACGAAAGGACATTTCTTCTCAGTGAACCTGCTGCCCACGGAACCCCCGGCCTGCACGCGAGACGCCGAAACCTTCTGCTACCAGGTGTTCCAGGTCACAAAAAACGAGTGGCTGTCCGCGTCGGCAGGCTGGCTGCTGACCAAGCCGCTCAGGATCCTGATGATCGTCGCCGTGGCGTTCCTGCTGCGGTACCTGGTGCGACGCCTGATCAACCGCGTGACGCGGATGCCGAGCGGTTCCTCGAAGCTGCCCGCCCTGTTGAGACCGCTGCGGGAGAAGGCTCCCGAAGTGCTCGGCTCGGCGGTGATGGAACGACGTCGTCAGCGCGCCGCCACGATCGGCTCGGTGCTCAAGTCGATGGCGACGTTCCTGATCTACGGCCTCGCGTTCATCCTCGTACTCGGCGAACTGGGCATCGACCTGGCGCCGATCATCGCCTCCGCCGGCATCGTCGGCGTCGCGCTCGGTTTCGGCGCGCAGAATCTCGTCAAAGACTTCCTCTCCGGCATCTTCATGATGATCGAGGACCAATACGGCGTCGGTGACGTCGTCGACGTCGGCGAAGCGTCCGGCACCGTCGAGGCCGTGGGCCTCCGGATCACCACCCTGCGTGACATCAACGGCACCGTCTGGTACGTCCGCAACGGCGAGGTGCTCCGGGTCGGCAACTCGAGCCAGGGCTTCGCGGTCGCCGTCGTCGACGTCCCCCTCAGCTACTCCGCCGACGTCGAGAAGGCCATCGAACTGATGGCCCAGAAGTCGACGGCCCTCCTGGAGAGTGAGGGGCTGGCGCCCAACGTCCTCGAGCCGCCCGAGATGCTCGGTGTGGAGACCGTCACGCCCGAAGGCATCAAGGTCCGCATGACGGTGAAGGTCCGCCCTGGCAAGCAGTGGGCCGTCCAGCGCGCGCTGCGGGCGCATCTGCTCGCCGCGCTGGACGAGGCCGGCTTCGAGCCGCCGCTGGGACGCTTTATGTCCACCGGCCCCGCCCCGCAGTAGGACAAGGGCAGAATGGAGCTGTGTCCGTGACCGAACCTGACCCCGCCACCTTGTACGAAGCGATCGGCGGTGAACCCGCCTTCACCCGGATCGTCGCGCGGTTCTACGCCGAAGTCGCCGTCGACGAGGTGCTTCGCCCGCTGTACCCCGAGGAGGACCTCGGCCCGGCCGAGGAGCGTTTCCGACTGTTCCTCATGCAGTACTGGGGCGGCCCGCACACCTACTCGGATCAGCGCGGTCACCCCAGGCTGCGGATGCGGCACGCCCCGTTCAAGATCGGCCCGATCGAACGCGACGCCTGGTTGCGCTGCATCAGGATCGCGGTCGACGAGGAGCACATCGAGGAGCCCTACCGCTCGCAACTGTGGGCGTATCTCGAAATGGCCGCCAACAGCATGATGAACAGCTTCGTGTGATGGCGACGGGCGCGGCTTGGTGGGACCAGGCGGTCTTCTACCAGGTCTACGTGCGCTCGTTCGCCGATTCGGACGGGGACGGCGTCGGTGACCTCGAAGGCATCCGCGGCAAGCTCGGTTACCTGGAGTTGCTCGGGGTCGACGCGTTGTGGCTGACGCCGTTCTACCGCTCCCCCATGGCCGACCACGGCTACGACATCGCGGACCCGCGCGACGTCGACCCGATGTTCGGCACCCTCGGCGACTTCGACGTCCTGCTGACCGAGGCGCACAAACGCGGCATCAAGGTCACCGTCGACGTCGTCCCCAACCACACCAGCAACACCCACGCCTGGTTCAAATCGGCGATGGCGGCGCCGCCGGGCAGCCCCGAGCGGGATCGCTACATCTTCCGTGACGGGCTCGGCCCGCGCGGCGAACTGCCGCCGAACAACTGGGTCAGCGCGTTCGGCGGCCCGGCGTGGACGCGGGTCCCGGACGGCCAGTGGTACCTGCACCTGTTCTCGCCGCAACAGCCGGACCTGAACTGGGCCAACCACGAGGTCGCGGCCGATCTGGAGCGGACCCTGCGGTTCTGGCTGGACCACGGGGTGGACGGCTTCCGCGTCGACGTCGCGCACGGCATGGCGAAACCGCCGGGCCTGCCGGACATGGACCCGCGGGTGAACCCGCTCGGGCCGAGCGAGTTCTACGACCCGAGGTTCGACAACGACCGCGTCCACGAGATCCACCAGATGATCCGCAAGGTGCTCGACGAATACCCGGGCACGATGGCCGCCGGCGAGATCTGGGTGACCGACGAGGAACGCCTCGCTCGCTACCTGCGGCCCGACGAGCTGCATCTGGCGTTCGACTTCCGGCTCGTGCTCACGCATTTCGACGCGGACGCGCTGCGGACGGCCATCGAGCGGTCCCTGGCGGTGCCGAAGTCGGCCGGAGCCCCCGCCACCTGGACGTTGGGCAACCACGACGTCTGGCGGCAAGTCAGCCGCTACGGCGGCGGCGAACGCGGCGTGCGGCGCGCGCGGGCGATGGCGCTCGTCGAACTCGCGCTGCCCGGGGTGGTCTATCTGTACAACGGTGAGGAACTGGGGCTCGGCAACGTCGACCTCCCGCCGGAAGCGCTCGCGGACCCGCGTGCCAAGACCTCCGGCGCCGAGTTCGGCCGTGACGCGTCACGGGTGCCGCTGCCGTGGGAAGGCGACCTGCCGCCGTTCGGGTTCTCACGCAATCCGCGGACATGGCTGCCGATGCCCGCTTCGTGGGCGTCGGTGACGGTGGAGGCGCAACTGGAGGATCCGGCGTCGACGCTGTCGCTGTACCGGCAGGCGATCGAGATCCGCAAGTCGCACAAGGCCTTCGGCGGTGACGATCTCGAGTGGTACGGCGCGCCCGCCGGATGTTTCGCGTTCCGGCGGCGCGGCGGCGGGCTGGTGTGCGCGCTGAACACGTCGGCCAGCCCGATCGCGCTGCCGCCCGGTGAGGTGCTGCTGTCGAGCGTTCCGCTGGTGAACGGGAAACTGCCGCCCGATGCGGCCGCCTGGCTCGTTTGAGCGCCCCTCGAACGCAATGAAAGGCCCCTTCATTGCAAATTTTGCAATGAAGGGGCCTTTCATCTCACGCTAGTGGGTCACTTGTTGAAGCCCGGGTGCAGCTTGTACTGCGTCTGGGCGTTGAACTCGTTCTGCCGGACGAGCTTCGCCGGAGCGGTCCGCCAGTCGTTGAGGTCCAGGACGTCCAGACCCTTCACGATGTCGGACGAGAAGATGTGGCCGTTGTACCAGTACGCCGACCAGGTTCCACCGCCGACGAGCTTCTCGTTCGAGAGCGGGCCCCGCTCCCAGTACGCGATCTCCTTCGGCCGCTTCGCGTCGGTGAAGTCCCACACCGAAATGCCGCCCTGGTACCACGACTGGACCATGATGTCCTTGCCCGGCACCGGGATCAGCGAACCGTTGTGCGCCACGCAGTTCTCGGTCTCGGACTGCAGACGCGGGATCTTGTAGTAGCTGACGAACTCCAGCTTGCGGTTGTCCCCGCGGCCGGTGATCTGGTAGATGCCGTTGGCGCCGCGAGTGGGGCCGAACTTCTCCAGGCAAGTGGCCATCCCGCCACCGCCGAGCTCGTCGGTGAAGACGACCTTGGTGGCGTCGTTGTTGAAGGTGGCGCTGTGCCAGAACGCGAAGTTCACGTTGTCCTGCACGCGGTTGATGACCCGCGGCTTGAGCCGGTCGGAGATGTCGATCAGGACACCGTCACCCATGCAGGCACCGGCCATCAGATCCTTCTCCGGCAGCGCCGTCAGGTCGTGGCAGCCGGTGGTCTCCGACCGGCGGGTGCCGTCGGGGTTGGGACCGCCGGGGTTGCCGCCGCCGTCGGCGGCCGGGAACATCACCGGCGTCGCGACGAGCGAAGCCTTCGCCGGGTCCTTCACGGGGACCTTGATGATCGACAGCTTGTCGTGCGGCGGCTGGCAGTCGGGCAGGTTCGCCGCCGGCGCGTACGACGAGACGTAGATGTAGACGTCCTTGCCGCGCTTGTCCGGCACCAGGGTGTTGGTGTGCGAACCGCAGTCGGTCTCGACCGCCGCGACGTACTTCGGCGCCGCGAGGTTCGAGATGTCGAAGACCTTGATGCCCTCCCACGCCGTCTTGTCCGAAGCGGGCTTCGAGACGCTGTTGCAGGAGTTGTCGCTGCGTGACGCGTCGGTCGAGAGGAAGAGCAGGTCGCCGGAGACCGACACGTCGTTCTGCCCACCGGGGCACAGGACCTGGCTGACGATCTTCGGGCGGTAGGGGTTGCGGACGTCGTAGACGTTGAAGCCGTCGTACGTGCCGATGATCGCGTGACCCTTGGTGAACGCGATGTCGGTGCCGGTCGAGTCCTTGGTGAACGGTCCCTGCTGCGGGAGGTTCGCGATCGACCGGAGGTTCGGGCTGTGGACGATCTCGTCCACCCCCGGAATCGCGGTCGCCGACGGTTCGGCGGTGACGGCCGGCGCGGCGAGCGCGCTGGAGGCCCCGAGGGCGGCGACTGCGGCCGCCGACACGAAGACCCTGGTCAAGCGGCGTTTCAGCCCAGGCTGCAGCACGATATGGCTCTCCTTCCACCCAGCTTTACGCGCACCTTATTCCTTATTTAGGCTCAGCAGATACCGACCAACGGAGGATCTCCCGGGATGAGAAAAAGTTTGACATCGGCGCTGCTCGTTGCCGCTTTCGTAGTCTCGGGCTGCAATGGCGACGAAAACCCGGCCGCACCGGCCCAGAGCGCACCGGTCATCGCTCCCGGGAAGCCCGGCGAGCAGGCGGGCACCGGTGTTCCCGGCCCGGTGAACCGCGATCAGCCCAACGAGGCCGACGTCGAGTACATGACGATGATGATCCCCCACCATCAGCAGGCGAAAGTGATGACCGACCTGGTGCCGGGCAAGACGGCGAACGAGCAGATCCGGGCCATCGCCGGCCGGATCTCGGTCGCGCAGGACGGCGAAATCGCGATGATGAAGACCTGGCTTGCCGACCGCGGCAAGCCGGTGCCGGGCACGGGCCACGGCGACCACGGCGGGGGGCACGATCACGCGCTCATGCCGGGTATGGCGACCGAGTCCCAGCTGGCGGATCTGCGCGCGGCGAACGGGGTGGCGTTCGAAAAGCTGTTCCTCGACCTGATGATCGCGCATCACCAGGGCGCGCTGACCATGGCCGAGACCCAGCTGGGTAAGGGCGTGGAGATCAAGGCGCAGGAGATGGCGCAGGAGGTCATCACCGGCCAGACCGCCGAGATCGAACGCATGCGGGCGATGCGCTCGAAGCTCTAACCCAGTCCCCGCAATTCGGCACCTGCTTGCGATGGTTCGCGATCCGGACTACCGCAAGCAGGTGCCGAATCGCGAAGGTGTCAGGCGTCGCCGGAGGAGCCCAGGTCGAACCCGGAGTCGCCGGAGTCGGCTGAGTCGTCGAGGGTGCCCGAGACGATCCAGGTCGCCAGCGCGGCGGCCTGGACGTAGGGCGCCGCCTTCGCCGCGGCTCGTCCGGCGGATTTGGCACGGCCCCATTTCTCCGGGCGTTCGGCGCGTTCCGGCGCCTCCTCACCCGGCGGACGCTCGGTCCGCCACGGGGTCTCCTCCGGCCGGACCTCGGCGAGGAAGTCCGCGGTCGGGTCCTCCCCGTCCTTACCAGCGTCCTTGTCGGTCATGGGGACAGCCTGACACCGCGGGCGGCCGGAAGCCACCCGCGGTGTGAAGCGGTAAGGGACTCGTCAGAACAGCAGCGGCAGGAGCGCGTGACGGCGCTTCAGCACGGCGCCGTACCTGGCGTCGATGCGCATCCACGAATCCGTCGCGGTCACCCGGACGACGTCGCCGTCGATCGACGAGTCCACGAAACCCATCCCCGACAGCGCGAACAGGCACCGCATCTGGACTTTGATCTCCTGCTCGTTGCCCGAAACGGTGAGCACCGTCTGGTCCATCAGCGAGGCGGGCGGGTTGCCGTGCGGTCCGACGTTGTCGCGGGCCAGTGTGACGCCCCGATCGGCCAGCTCCGAGATCACCGTCGCCGGCAGTTCGTCCACCAGCTGCCAGCGGCCGGAAGCGGGCAGCTCGGAATGCCACATCAGGTCGCGGGCCGGGCCCGGGTCCATCCGCTCGCCGCCGGCCACGGTCAGCGCGGCGAGCAGCTCGTTCCCAGATACGGTGACGTCCGACGGCGTGATGTCGCCGGCGACCGCCCTGGTGGCGAGGACCTCGAACGGGGTCGTGCTCCACGCCTCGACGACGCCGTCACCGCGCTGCCGAAGCCGCACCAGCGTGTTCTGGTCGAGCCGGACCGCCCTGGCCACGAACGCGCCGAGCGTTTCGCGGTCACCCGCGTCCGGGATGACGAGCTCAGGCATCCGCGAACCCCTTCTCCAGGAAGGCGCGTTCGTCCTCGGTCAGCCGCCGGGGCCGCTCCGACCTGGTGTCGAACGGCGCGAGCACCGTCTCCGCGGTGACCGCGACCTTGTCGGACCCGGCGGGCCCGGCGTGCACCCGGTAGCCGAGGGTGAAGCTGGCGTGCTTCAAGTCCTTCAACGAGATCTCCACCCGGATGTCCTGATCGGACACCACGATCGGCGAACGGTAATGGACGGCCAGCTTCACCACAACGATGCCCTTGGGCAGTTCGGTGAGCCCGGCCCGGACGGCGTCCCCGAACAGCAGGGGGATCCGTGCCTCTTCGAGCAGGGTCACCAGATTCGCGTGGTTGACGTGCCCGTAGACGTCCATATCCGACCAGCGCGGCCGGATCAGGGAAATGTACGCCACTACCTCACCGTGCTCCGGATCTGCCTCGCCGCCACCGACAGCGTCGCCAGGTCGAGTTTGCCGAACTGGCTGATCTCGTCCAGCGCGACGCGGGCCCGCTGCAACCGCGAAGCGTTCGTCTTCTCCCAGTGCGCGATCTTCTCGTCCGGGTCGGTGCCCGAATCGCTGTGCCGCAACGCGTCCAGCGTGATCGTCCGCAAGGAACCGTACACGTCGTCCCGCAACGCCAGCCGCGCGAGCGCGTGCCAGCGGTTTCCGCGTTCGAGACCACTGATCGACGTCAGCATCTTGTCGATGCCGAGGTGATCGGAGAGCGCGTAGTACAGGCCCGCGGTCTCCGCCGGGGTGTGCACCGCGTCGATGCCCGCCTGCTGCTCGGCGAGTTCCGCGACGTCGGTGACGTCGAGCAGGCCGAAGGTGTGCAGCAGGAGCGCGACCCGCTCCGCCAGTTCCGCCGGGACGCCCTTCTCGATCAGCCGCTCGGTGTTCGCGTCCACCGAAGCGCACTC
The DNA here is from genome assembly GCF_044547565.1 of Amycolatopsis sp. NPDC052450. Taxonomy (NCBI): domain Bacteria; kingdom Bacillati; phylum Actinomycetota; class Actinomycetes; order Pseudonocardiales; family Pseudonocardiaceae; genus Amycolatopsis; species Amycolatopsis sp. NPDC052450. The sequence continues at coordinate 28,804 of NZ_JBIUAQ010000029.1, forward strand.
GACACCGCGAAGCAGCTCATGCGCCCGCGGGGCCAGTTCGCCGACGACCCGGCCGAACCGGTTGATCTCGGCGAGCGGGGCCAGCGGCTGCGGCCGGTTGGTGAGGAACCAGCGGGCGGCCCGGTCGAGCAGCCTGCGGGTCTCCAGCATCATCTCGTCCGCGACCTCGGTCGGCACGACGTTGTCCAGCGCGTCGATCTGGGCCCACAGCGACGGCAGGTCGTACACGTGGGTGACCACGGCGTACGCGCGGACGGCGTCGGTCGCGGTCGCGTTCATCTCCTCCATCAGGCGGAAGACGTACGAAATCCCGGCGCCGTCGACGACCTCGTTGGCCACCATCGTCGTGATGATCTCGCGCTTCAGCGGGTGCTGGAAGATCGCGTCGCCGAAGCGTTCCCGAAGCGGCTTCGGGAAGTACTCGGGCAGGCGACGCGAGAACACCTCGGAGTCCGGCAGCTCGCTCGCCAGCAACTCGTCCTTCAGGTCGAGCTTGACGTGTGCGAGCAGCGTCGCCAGCTCCGGCGAGGTGAGGCCTTCGCCCGCCTTCTCCAGCGCGCGGAACTCCGCCGAACTCGGCAGCGCTTCGAGCTTGCGGTCGAAAGCGCCCTTCGCGACCAGCGCCGCGACGAGCCGCTGGTGCACCGAGACCATCGGACCGGCGTGCGCGCGGCTGACGCCGAGCACGGCGTTCTGCCGGTAGTTGTCGGCCAGCACCAGCTCGCCGACCTCGTCGGTCATCTGCTCCAGCAGTTCGTTGCGCTGCTCGGCGTCCAGCGATCCGGTCGAGATCAGGTGATCCAGCAGGATCTTGATGTTGACCTCATGGTCGGAGCAGTCGACGCCGGCGGAGTTGTCGAGCGCGTCGGTGTTGATCTTGCCGCCCGTGCGGGCGAACTCGATCCGGCCGAGCTGGGTCAGCCCCAGGTTCCCGCCCTCGCCGACGACCTTGACGCGAAGCTGGTTCCCGTTGACACGCACGGCGTCGTTGGCCTTGTCGCCCGCGTCGGCGTGGGTCTCGTTCTCGGCCTTGACGTAGGTGCCGATGCCGCCGTTCCACAGCAGTTCGACCGGGGCCAGCAGGATCGCCTGCATGAGGTCGTTCGGCGCCAGCTTCGTGACGTCCTCGCCGAGGCCGAGCGCCTCACGGACCTGCGGGCTGATCGGGATCGTCTTCGCCGACCGCGAGAAGATCCCGCCGCCCTCGCTGATCAGCGAGCGGTCGTAGTCCTCCCAGGACGAACGCGGCAGGTCGAACAGCCTGCGCCGCTCGGCGAACGAGGTCGCCGAATCCGGGTTCGGGTCGAGGAAGATGTGCAGGTGGTTGAAGGCGGCCACCAGCCGGATGTGCTCCGAGAGGAGCATGCCGTTGCCGAAGACGTCACCCATCATGTCGCCGATGCCGACGACGGTGAAGTCCTCGGTCTGGGTGTCCTTGCCCAGCTCACGGAAGTTGCGCTTGACGCTCTCCCAAGCACCCTTCGCGGTGATGCCCATGGCCTTGTGGTCGTAGCCGACCGAGCCACCGGAAGCGAAGGCGTCGCCCAGCCAGAACCCGTAGTTCGCCGAGACCTCGTTCGCGATGTCGGAGAACTTCGCGGTGCCCTTGTCGGCCGCCACCACGAGGTAGCTGTCGTCGCCGTCGTGGCGGACCACGCCCGGCGCCGGAACGGTCTTGCCTTCGACGCGGTTGTCCGTCACGTCCAGCAGGCCGGAGATGAACATCCGATAGCAGGCGATGCCCTCGTTCAGCTGGGCGTCACGGTCGAGGCCCGGGTCACCTGTAGCCGTCGGCGGCCGCTTCACGACGAAGCCGCCCTTCGCGCCGACAGGCACGATGACCGCGTTCTTGACCGCCTGCGCCTTGACCAGGCCGAGGATCTCCGTGCGGAAGTCCTCCCGGCGGTCGGACCAGCGCAGGCCACCGCGCGCGACGTCACCGAAGCGCAGGTGCACACCCTCGACCCGGGGCGAGTACACGAAGATCTCGTACTTCGGCCGCGGCTCGGGCAGTTCGGGCACCGCGCTCGGGTCGAGCTTGAGCGCCAGGTACCGGCGGGAGTTCCCCTCGCCGTCGGTGACGTGGTAGTTCGTGCGCAGCGTGGCGAGGATGACCGCCATCAGCCGTCGCAGGATCCGGTCCTCGTCGAGGCTGGTCACCTCGTCGACCAGCTTGCCGATCTCGGTGGTCAGCTGCTCGGCCTGCGACGCGCGGGCCTCCTCGCCGAGCGAGAGATCGAAGCGGGTCTCGAACAGCCGCACCAGCGCGGTGGCGATGTCGGTGTGCGCGAGGACGGTGTTCTCGATGTACTCCTGCGAGAACGGGATCTTCGTCTGGCGCAGGTACCGCGAATAGGCCCGCAGGATGGCCGCCTGACGCCAGGTGAGCCCGGCGCGCAGGACGAGGCCGTTGAAACCGTCGACCTCGCAGTCGCCGCGCCAGGCAGCATGGAAGGCGTCCTGGAAGCGGGTGCGGAGATCGTTGTCCGCCTGGTCGAGGACCTGCGGGTCGATCCGCAGGCCGAAGTCGTAGATCCACGACCGGCCGCCGTCCTCGCGGCGCAGTTCGTACGGACGTTCATCGACGACCTCGACGCCCATCCGCTGCAGGACCGGGAGCACCTGGGAGAGGGTGACGCCCTCGCCGCGCAGGTACAGCTTGAAGCGCCGCTCCCCCGCCTCGGCGTCGGCCGGCAGGTAGAACGACATCGACAGGTCGCCCTCGTCGGTCAGCGCCTCCAGGGCACGGAGGTCCGCGAGCGCTTCGAGCGCGGTGAAGTCCTCTTTGTAACCCTCGGGGAACACCGCGGCGAACCGCTGCCCCTGTTCGCCAGCGGACTCCTCGACCATCAGGCCGATCGCGACGCCACTGTCGCCGGCGCGCTCGCGGCGCTCGGCGAGGATCGCCTCGACCATCCGGTCGTCCCAGCCTCGAACGGCTTCGTTGAGCCGTTCCTGGATGCGCAAGGTGTCCGGTTCGGACCGCTGCGACGGATCGGTGTGCACGATGAAGTGCACCTGCGCGAGCACGGTCTCACCGATGCGCGCGCTGTACTCCAGTTGCGTGCCTTCGAGTTCTTCGAGCAGGACCTCCTGCATCGCGAGCCGCGAACGGGTCGTGTAGCGGTCACGCGGGAGGTACACGAGGCATGAGTAGAAACGGCCGTACGGGTCGCGGCGCAGGAACAGGCGCAGCCGTCTGCGATCCGACAGCGTGATCGCGCCCGTCGTCGTCGAGTACAGCGAATCGGTGTCGGCCGAGAACAGGTCCGCGCGCGGCCAGTTCTGCAGCACCTCGAGCATCCGCTGGCCGGAGAAGGACTCCATCGGGAAGCCCGCGCGGTGGATGACCTCTCGGACCCGGTTGCAGACCACCGGGATGTCCAGCACGTTCTCGTGCAGGGCGGTGGTGGTGAACATGCCGAGGAAGCGGTGTTCGCCGGTGACCGTCCCGTTGGCGTCGAACGTCTTCACGCCGACGTAGTACGGGTAGACCGGACGGTGCACCGTCGACGGCGCACTCGCCTGCGTCAGCACCAGCAGCGTCGGCGCGAGCGCGGACGCCGCCGTGTCGGGACCGGCGGTGAGGCTGCGCGCGGCCAGGCTGTCCTGACGCAGCACACCCAGACCGGTGGCCAGTACCGCGCGCAGGGCGGGCTCGTCGCTGTCCGGATGCGGGTTGTCGATCAGCTCGTAACGGCGGTAACCGAGGAAGGTGAAGTGGCCGTCGGCCAGCCAGCGCAACAGCCGGGCACCCTCCGCGACCTCGTGCGGCGACAGCTGGGGCGGGTTCGCGTCCAGCTCGTCGGCGAGACGGCGAGCCGTCTCCGCCATCTTGTCGGTGTCCTCGACGACCTCGCGGACATCACCCAGCACCGACGACAGCCGGTTGTCCAGCTCGCGGGCCCGGTTCGGGTCCGTGACCAGGTCGATCTCGATGTACATCCACGATTCGGCGGCCGAGTTCGACGGCGGCTCCGCCGGGTCGGCGTCCGGGTGGACCTCCAGCAGCTCACCGGTCAGATCGCGGGTCACCACGACGATCGGGTGCACGATGCGCTGCACCTGCACCCCGTCCCGCGCGAACTCCGCCGCGACGGAATCCACCAGGTACGGCATGTCGTCCGTGACGACCTGCACGACCGTCGCCTCACGCGTCCAGCCGTCTTCGGGGCCTGTCGGGTTCAGCAACCGCACCGCGGGACGGCCGGGCATCCGGTCCTTCGCCAGCTGGAGGTGCGAGCGGACGGCGCCGACGAGGTCGACCGGGTCGTCACCGAGAATCTCTTCGGCCGGGATGTGCCGGTAGTACAGGCGGATCAAGTCGCCGATCTCCGGGGCGTATGCCGCGGCGGCGTCGATCAGGTCGTCCCGGATCTGCTCCGGGTTCGCCGACCGGCGCCGGGCGCCATCCTCGGTGCCGACATCTTTTCCGGGCAGGGACGAGACTCCCGTCGAGCTCATTTGAGGCAACTCTCCACTGTAGCGAGATTGACACCGCGACCGGCACGACTCTGTACCGGCCCAGACCCAACCTACAGCTCCGGACAGTCGGCCCCACAAGGCCGGGTCCTTCCCCGCCGTCGAAGATTTCCCTGCTCAGATACCGGAATCGCCGTGATCGGTTCAGCTACTCACCGGTCACATCGGCGGTCTGTCCGGCCCTTCCCGAGCCCCGCCGCACCGGGGTGACCAGCACCCATTGCCCCGCGAGGGCGCGGCGGACGGTCCCGCCGGACCGACTGAATCGTTCAAGCCACGTTCGGTTCCCACCGAGGTGAGCAAGGGACCTTTGCTATCGCGTGGTCAGTCGCTTCCGTTGGCGCGGTGCCGGTCGTGGCCGTTGACCGGACGCTTTCCCGAGTCCTGGGAACCGAGCTGCTTCACGAGCGCGGCGGCGCTGGCGGTGCCCGCCTGATGCTCCGCGAGCGCGCGGGCGAGCAGGTCGGCGAGACCGGCGTCCGGCGGCGGCTCGTCCTCCGCGATCGCGCGGGCGTAGCTCTCCGGGAACGGCGTGATCGGCCGCCAGGAACCGGTGTCGGTCAACGGATCCAGCGCGGGCGGCATCCGCAGCCGCGGCAGCCACGGATCCGCGACCTCTTCCTTGGCGCTCGGGCGAGGGCTTTCCCGGGTTTCGCGGTTCGGAGGCGGCGGCGGGTCTTCCCGAGGCGGCGGCGCGAGCGGCACGGCGGGTTCGGCGTACTCGACCGGGGGCTGCTCTCGACGGGCACGGCCGGAGTCGGCACGCTCTTCGGCGACGGGTTCCGGATGCACGGGATCCGCGGCGCCGTCCGCGCGGCGGCGGCCACCGCCCTGCCCTCCGGCGCTCGAAATCCCGAGCCGGTCCAGCACCGACTTGGCCGCCACGGAACCGTGTTCGGCGTCGTGCCTGGTCTTGCGCGAAACGGGAGCGGAAGACCGGCGGGCACGCTCTTCGGCCGCCCACTCGTCGCTCTCCCACAACGGGGCGGCGGTCCCCGGCGGACGCGGAGTCCGGACCTCCGCCGCCATACGCGGCCGGGGTTCGGCCGCGGGTTCGGGAGCGAGAAGCAACTCCGGGGCCACGGATTCCGGGAACGCCACGGGCATCGGTTCCTCGGCCCGCACCGGTTCCTCAGTCCACACCGGTTCTTCGGCCCGGACTGGCGCCTCGGGCTCGGGCCGCCGTCGCGCGGCCGGGGTTTCGGGCTGGGCGACCGCTGGTTCGGCCGCGACGGTCTCGCGAGGAGCGGGAGCCTCCGGACGGCGTCGCCGGCCGGTCTCCAGGCCCGGACGCGACGCGGGCGCGGGCTCCGGTTTCGGCGGCGGCATCAGTTTCGGCGCGACGGGTTCGGCCCTGGGCTCGAACCGGATCGACGGCTTGGGTTGCTGAGGTTTTTTCGGCACCCGGCGGCGCCAGTCACTGTCGGACGCCGCCGCTTCCTGAACGGGCTCCGGACGGGGCGGCGGTTTCAACACCGGTGTTTCGATCTTTTCCGCGACCGGCGTCACGGCGGGCTCCACCGGACGTGGCGGCTCGGCGGGACGGGGGACCTCGACCGGCGCCTGCCGCACCGGAGCGGATTCTGTCTGTCGGCTCTGCCGCACCGGAGCGGGTTCCCTCTGCCTGCTCTGCCGTACCCGCGCGGGTTCCGCCTGCGTGTCCTGCCGCACGGGCTGCGTCGGCTCGCGACGGACCGGCGGCTCGGCCGCGGCCCGCTTCGGGGGCGCCGCGTCGATCGGCGCCATCACCGCGGTCACCTCGGCGGGTTCCGGCGCCGGAACCTGCATCGAGGTCGCCGACGGCCTCCCGGCGACGGCCCGCAGGACGTCGTCGAGGTCGACAGCCGCGTTCTCGGCCGCTCCGAACTCGCCGACCAGGACGTTGCACGCCTGCCTGCGCGCCCGCGAGTGCAGGTGCTCGGCGGCACGCGAACGATGCAGGCAGCCGATGGCCTCCTCGGCCCGCCCGAGCCGTTCCTCGATCTGCGCGAGTTCCAGCCACAGCCGTGCCGTGACGGCGTGCAGGTTGTGATCCTCGGTCGCGGCGACCGCTTCACGGACGAGCATGCCCGCGGCTTCCCCGGATCCCGCGGGCAGCAGGACACGGGTGGCCACCGCCAGCCGCAGCCACGCGGCAGGCGCGATCCCGGCGGCCCGGACGGGCGCGTCGAGGATCGGCTGCGCGACCTCCAGCGCCACCTCCGTGTCGCCCCTGTCCAGCAACGTGCAGACGAGTTGCAGGACCAGCCTGATCCGGACGAGACCTCCGTCGTCGTCAGGATTCGCGAGCTTTTCGAGCATGCCGAGCCCGGTCCGCGCGGCGTCGGCGGCCGACGTCAGATCTCCGTGACGGCGACGGTGCGCCGACACCCCGACCCGCAGCATCGCGCGGATCAGCAGTTGCGAGTCCGCCGTCATCGAGCCGTCGCCGAGCACCAGCTTGTCCGCCTCGGCCAGCACCCGATCCAGTTCCGCCTTGCGGCCGAACTGCGCCAAGCAGCCGACGAGGTGACACAACGCCTCTGCCCGGTGCGCCGGCGAGACCGCCGGATCCGCCAGCAACGGACGCAGCGCGGCCAGCCCCGTCAACGGGATGCCGACACTGCGCGCGCAGACCGCCAAGTCGATCCGCAACCGGGCGGCGATGTCGCCGTAGCCCGCGTGTTCGGCGGCGCGCAGGGCGGCCACCGCCCTGCCGACCGTCCGGGGACGGCCACCCAGCCGCACCCGCGCGCTCACCACCAGGCTCTCCGCGCGGATCCACTGTTCGTCGGCACCGGCGGCCTCGGCGAGCGCTGCCGCTCGCTCCCCGAGGACCAAGGCGAGCTCGGGCGCCCTCAGGTGCAGGGCGTCCGCGCGTTCGATCAGCCTGCCGACAGCGGACAGGGTTCCCCCGGTGGCAGCCGTCCGCCCACCCACCAAAGTGGTGGGCGAGCCCGGCCGTTGGCGCTTGCTGGCTTCCACGGGGAACCCCCGGCCCTCAGTCGCGGGTCAGCTTGCGATGGGTGACGCGGTGCGGACGAGCCGCCTCGGCACCGAGACGTTCGACCTTGTTCTTCTCGTAGCCCTCGAAGTTACCTTCGAACCAGAACCATTGCGAGGGGTTCTCGTCCGTGCCTTCCCAGGCGAGGATGTGCGTCGCGACCCGGTCGAGGAACCACCGGTCGTGCGAGATGACCACGGCGCAACCGGGGAACTGCTCGAGAGCGTTCTCCAGCGAGCCCAGGGTCTCGACGTCCAGGTCGTTCGTCGGCTCGTCGAGCAGGATCAGGTTCCCGCCCTGCTTGAGGGTCAGTGCCAGGTTCAGCCGGTTGCGCTCGCCACCGGAGAGCACGCCCGCCGGCTTCTGCTGGTCCGGCCCCTTGAAACCGAACGCGCTGACGTAGGCACGCGAGGGCATTTCGGTCTGCCCGACGTGGATGTAGTCCAGCTTGTCCGAAACCACCTCCCATACCGTCTTCTTCGGGTCGATTCCGCCACGGTTCTGGTCCACATAGGACAGTTTGACCGTCTCGCCGATCTTCACCTGGCCGTCGTCCGGCTCCTCGAGCCCGACGATCGTCTTGAACAGCGTCGTCTTGCCGACACCGTTCGGCCCGATCACGCCGACGATGCCGTTGCGCGGCAGGTCGAACGACAGCCCGTCGATCAGCACACGGTCGTCGAACCCCTTGCGCAGCTTCTCGACCTCGACGACCACGCTGCCCAGCCGGGGCCCCGGCGGGATCTGGATCTCTTCGAAGTCGAGCTTGCGGTGCTTGTCCGCCTCCGCGGCCATCTCTTCGTAGCGGTCGAGCCGGGACCGCGACTTGGTCTGGCGCGCCTTGGCGTTGGACCGGACCCATTCGAGTTCGGACTTCAGCCGCTTGGCGAGCTTGGCGTCCTTCTTGCCCTGGACTTCGAGGCGCTCGCGCTTCTTCTCCAGGTACGTCGAGTAGTTGCCCTCGTAGCCGACGACGCGGCCGCGGTCGAGCTCCATGATCCACTCGGCGACGTTGTCCAGGAAGTACCGGTCGTGGGTGACGGCGAGGACGGCACCGGCGTAGTTCGCCAGGAACTGTTCCAGCCACAGCACGCTTTCGGCGTCCAGATGGTTGGTGGGCTCGTCGAGGAGCAGCAGGTCGGGCGCGGACAGGAGCAGCTTGCACAGCGCGACCCGGCGACGCTCACCACCGGAGAGGTGGGTGACCGGCTCTTCCGGCGGCGGGCAACGCAGGGCGTCCATCGCCTGCTCCACCGCGGAGTCGATCTCCCACGCGTCGGCGTGGTCGAGGTCCTCCTGGAGCTTGCCCATCTCCTCCATCAGCTCGTCGCTGTAGTCGGTCGCCATCAGCTCGGCGACCTCGTTGAAGCGGTTGAGCTTGACCTTGATGTCGCCGAGACCCTCTTCGACGTTCTCGCGGACGGTCTTTTCCTCGTTGAGCTCCGGCTCCTGCATGAGGATGCCGACGCTGGCGCCAGGCTGGAGGAAGGCTTCGCCGTTGCTGGCCTGCTCGATCCCCGCCATGATCTTCAGAACGGTGGACTTACCCGCGCCGTTCGGCCCCACCACGCCGATCTTGGCGCCGGGGTAGAACGCGGTGCTGACGTCGTCGAGGATGACCTTGTCCCCGACGGTCTTGCGCACCTTCTTCATGGTGTAGATGAACTCGGCCATACAAGCGATCGTAGAGCGAGCCGATCGCGGACTCGACGGCGGTCACCATCGAGCTACCGTCAGTCAGCCCGACATCACTGAACGAGCATCGGCACCTCCGGCCGCGGGTGCGTCCTCCAGCGCGGTGACCATGGGATTCCCCCCGGGCGGCGGGGACAGCGGGATCGCCCTCGGCCGGTCGCGTCCCATCCGGTGGATCTCGGCCGAGCAACGCGCGAGGTTGGGCCCGATGGAGAAGGCCTCAAGCTCAGGTAGACCCAGAGGCGCCGGGATCTCCTCCGCGGTTTCGGCGCCGCGCAGCCGTCCGGCCACGATCACCGGATCGCCCTTGCTGAGGCAGGAGAACGCCGCCATCGCCAGCTTGCGCCAGCAGGTGACCTTGACCGCGAGCTGCCGCCCCTCGCCCCACTCCCCTCTTTCCTTGTCGTACCGGCGTTCGACACTCCGCAAGCCGAACGACACGACATCGTGGCCGTGCACCCGCTCCGGATGGTGGACCGGTTCGCTGGTCAGGTTGCCGATCATGGTCACCCACGTTTCGCCCATCGCCATCACACTCGCCCTTCTCCTCGTTCCGGGACCTTCCCGGCGTTTCCCTTGATCACAGACTGCCTCGGATCGAAGGGCGGAAAAGGACGCGAACCGGATCTGTGGACAACTCCGGGCGATGTGGGCTTCCTGTGGACAACTCGGACCGAACGGCCGGCGTGGGCGCGGAGATGTGGTAGGAGACGGTCAGCGCCGGAGCGGTAGTGGCCCTGCCTGTGCTGATCGGCTCGAGGACTTGAGCCACCGCCCCGGCACGAGTCCGGTCAAAGCGTTACGAGCCGGAACCCGGGCCCCGGCCCTGATCCGCGAGTTTCTTCAGCATCGCGTTGTAGGCGGTCAGATCCGCGTCACCCGATGCGTCCTCGCGGCGATCCCGCCGCCGGGCCTCCCGTTCGTCCTGGCGCGCCCACTGCACCAGCAGTGCGACCAGCACCAGCAGGACCGGCAGCTCACCGGACGCCCACGCGATCCCGCCGCCGAGCCGCTGATCGGTGAGCAGGTCGGTGACCCACGGCAGCTTCAGCCCGCGGTAGAAGTCCTGCCCGAGCACGGTCTGCATGCTCATCAGCGCGATCCCGAAGAACGCGTGGAACGGCATGGCGGCGAACATCATCCCCAGCCGCCCCAGCGGCGGGAGCCGTCGTGGTGCGGGGTCGACGCCGATCACCGGCCAGTAGAAGACGTATCCGGCGAGCAGGAAGTGCGCGTTCATCGCCAGATGCGCCCAGTGGTAGTTCAGCGCGGAGTCGAACAGGCCCGAGAAGTACAGGCCGTAGAAGGAACCGACGAACAACAGCAGCGCGACGATCGGATGCGTCAGGAACCGCGAAAGCGGCGAGTGCACGAAGGCGAGGAGCCATTCACGCGGTCCGGGCGGGGCGTCCTTGCCCGCCGCGGGCAGTGCGCGCAGCGCGAGCGTCACGGGTCCGCCGAGCACGAACAGCACCGGCGCCACCATGGACAGCAGCATGTGGTTGCCCATGTGCACGCTGAACATCGCGGGCGCGTACCGCCCGATGCCGGACGACGTCGCGATCAGCAGCACGAAACAACCGCCGAGCCACGCGACCGTCCGGCCCGTGGCCCAGGTGTCGCCGCGGCGCCGCAGCCGCCGGACCCCGGCGAGGTACAGCCCGGCGAGAACGAGCGCGAGCGTGCCGTAGACGAGGTCGAACCGCCAGTCCGTGAGCAGCCTGAAGACGGTCGGCGGACCGTAGAGGTCGTAGCCGATCAGCAGTTCCGTGGTCGACGGCTGGGTGAGCGATTCCTGCGGTGGCGGGGTCTTCGCGAGCCCGGTGGCGATGCCGATGGTGATGAACATGATCAGCACCTCGACGGCGGCGAGCCGCAGCAGCTGCCCGCCGCCCGCGCCGTTCACCAGCCCGGCGACACCCTTCTGCCGCTGCTGGTGGCCGAAGACGCCGAGCAGCAGCAACGCGACGATCTTCGCGAGCACCAGCAGGCCGTAGTCGGTGGTGAACAGGTCGGCGATCCTGATCCGCACCAGCGCGTTGACGACGCCGGAGATCGCCATCACGATCCAGCAGACCAGCGCCAGCTTGGAAAACCGCGACGCGGCGAGCTTCAGGTTCTCGCCGCGGCGCCAGCCGAGCGCGAGCAGCGCGACCAGGCCGCCGACCCACAGCGCGGCGGCGACCAGGTGGTACAGCAGGCTGTTGGTCGCCATGTCGTGCGAGCCACCGCTCGCGGAATGGCCCGTGACCGCGACAGGAACGAGGCCGCCGACGGACAGGAAGAAGACCACCGTCGTCCAGCCCCAGGTCAGCGCGAGACGGCAGCCGAGCGCGACCAGCAGTGCGATCAACGCGGTGAACAGCCATGCCTTGGGCTGCTCGATGGCGTCGACGAGGTCGATCAGCACCTGCGGCGAGAGCACCTCGGTGAACGGGCGGCCGGCGCCGTCGGCCGCGGAGAAGAAGATCGACGCGGCGGCCGCGAAGAACCAGACCCATGCGGCGACGCCCGCGACACGGATGGCCGCGTAGCCGTCGGCCGCGAGCGTGCCGGACTTCTGCGGCGGGACGAGGAACGCGGCGAGCAGCAGCGAACCCACGCACAGCACCGAAGCCGCCTCGGCCAGCACCCGGACGACGGTGATGCCGTAGCGGGTCACCAGCCCGGGATCCGGCAGGCCGGCGATGACGTAACCGGCGCCACCGGTCAGCGCGACCAGGCCGACGGCCACCACCGCGGCCAGCAGCGCACCGATCGACACCAGCGGCAGGACACCGGCCTTCCGCGCGGACGGGGCCGGTTTCGTCTCGGGGTCTGAAGGCACGTCACGAGGGTATGCCGGGCGCGCGAAGGGCAAGATGGCGGCGTGCGGATCATCCTGCTGAGGCATGCCGAGTCGCTCGGCAACGTCGACGAGCTCGCTTACACCCGGATTCCCGACCACGCTCTCCCGCTGACCGAGGCCGGCCGCGAGCAGGCGGAACTGGCGGGCCCGGAGATCGCGGAACTCCTCGGCGGGCAGCGACCGGCGGTCTACGTCAGCCCGTATCTGCGGACGCGGGAAACGCTGCGGCTACTGGACATCCGGGACGAGTGCGAGCGGATCGTGCCGGAGCCGAGGCTGCGGGAGCAGGACTGGGGCAACCTCCAGGATCCGCTGGAGCAGGAGGTCCAGAAGCAGCGGCGCCACGAATTCGGGCACTTCTTCTACCGGCTCCCGTTCGGCGAATCCGGCGCGGACGTCGACGACCGGGTCGCGGCGTTCCTCAGCGAGCTGGCGGCGTGCGGCGAAGATCACCCCGAAACCGTGCTGGTCGTCTCGCACGGGCTGACCATCCGGCTGCTGTGCCGCCGTCTCTTCGGCTGGAGCATCGAGCTGTTCGAATCCCTGTCCAACCCGACGACCTGCGAATACCGCGTCGTCGAGCGCACGAATGGGAAATGGATGCTGGACCGCCCGTTCCGCCAGTGGCGCGACTCACCCGACGGGGACACGCAAGACTGACGGCGCGAGGAGCACCACCCGGGTTCCCAGCCCCGGCGTGGATTCGATCCTCGCGAAACCGCCGATTTCCGCCATCCGCGCGATGATCGAGTTCTCGAGGCCGAAGCCGCGCCGCCGGTCGCCGACATCGAAACCGGCGCCGTGATCGCGCACCGTCAGGGAAACCCCGCCGCCGATCTCCTCGACGCTGACGACGGCCCGCCGGGTCCCGGAGTGCTTCAGCGTGTTGCGCAAGGCTTCCCTGACCGAGTCGTGCAGGGCCATGGCCGCTTCTTCCGGGAGTTCCGGAGCACAGTCGTCCTGGATGACGACCTCGGCGCGCAGGCCTTCCGCGGCCATTTCGGCGGCGAGCAACCGCAACCGCTGGTGCAGTCCGATCCTCTCGGTGGACTCGTGCTCGAGGCTGATCCGGATGCGCATCGCCTGGGCGCGAGCGGTCCGGCGGAGGCGGTCGAGGCTGGCCGCCGGATCGAGTTCGTCGGCGGGCGCGGGGATGGCGAACGACTCCATCACCTGCAGGACCGTGTCGTGGACGTCGCGGCGATGCCGTTCGCGTTCCGCCGCCCGTCCCTGCTGCTCCCCGAACCCGAGCGCGAACCGCATCGAAGCGCCGACCAGGCCGACGATCGCGAGGGACGCCACCAACGCGGTCGCGAGGGCGAGGAAGAGCCCCAGCGAAGAAGCCGGGTCCAGCAGGGTGTTCAGCGCCACCGCCACGCCGGCGACCAAGGACCCCGCCAGCGCGCCACGCAGCAGGGCCCAGATCATCACCGTGCCCATCAGATGGGTCCAGGTGATCGACGTGATCGCGAGATCCGGCGAGATCAGCGCCGCCGCCAGGACGAAGAGGACGGCGAACCCGGCGTCGGCCACCGGCACCATTCGCGTACCGGCCGGAGACCACCGGAAGACCCAGACGGCTTCGGCGACGTTCGGCACGAGGTGCATCAGCGCGAACGCCCACAGCACCGAAGGCCCGTCGAGACCCGCCGACAACAGCGCCTGCACCAGCATCACCAGCCGGAAGACCAGCGGGACCAGGACGAGCCGGGGCAACGTGGTCTGCACCAGTCGCGCCGGGATCCCGGGCACCTGGTGACGACCGGTCAGGATCCCCACGCCGCCGCCGAGCATCAGCACCCTCACGCCGCTCCTCCCCGGATCAGCCGTCCTGAAACAGCGAACGAGTCGCATTCATTTCAGTTTACTGAGCAATCAGCTTGCCCGCGTCACGGCGAGGATGTCAACGGGCGACGGGTTCGGAAACCTCCTCCCGTTTGCGCGCCCGAGCCGCGGCCACCGCGGACGGCACGATCAGCGCGGCGGTCAGTCCGACGAACAGGAACGACACCGAAAGCGACGTCACCTGCGCGATCCCGCCGATCAGGGGTGGCCCGGCAAGGAAACCGGTGTAGGCGATCGCGGTGACGAAGGCCAGTTCCCGCTCGCCTCCGGTACCGTCCGCGCGTTTGCCCGACGCGCCCGCGAGGCTCAACGCGATCGGGAAGGCAGCGGCCAGCCCGGCGCCCGCCAGCGCGAAGCCGACGAACCCGAACACGGGAACGCGGGCCAGCGCGGCGAGGACGAGCCCTGCCGCGGCGATACCGGCACCCACCGCCAGCGCACGGGTCGCGCCGAAGCGGTTCTGAACCCAGGCGCCCGCGAGCCTGGCGAGCGCCATGGCCAGTGCGAATCCGGAATAGGCGAACGCCGCGGCGCCGTCGCCGACCCCGTGCACGGACGTCATCAGCAGGGCGGACCAGTCCGAACTCGCGCCTTCCGCGATCGCCGAGAACAACGCGATGGCGGCGAGCAGCCAGAGGACGGGCCGTTTGATCGGCGCCACCCGCGGCTTCTCGACGGGTTCGGTGTGCTCGGGCCGCGCTCCGGGCACGGCGACGATGACGAAGGCGAGCACCACCAGCGCGGCCAACGCGGCGACCGTGAGATGCCGCCCCGGTGACCAGTGGTGCGACGCGGCGAATCCGGCGGCGATGGAACCCGCCAGCGCGCCGAAGCTGAACCCGGCGTGCAAGATCGGCATGATCGCGCGTCCGGACCGGCGCTCGACCTCGACTCCGGCGACGTTCATCGCCACGTCCAGCGCGCCGACACTCGCGCCGAGGACGAACAAGGCCCCGGCGAGCAGGGCGACCGACGTCGAGAAGCCGATCATCGGCAGCGCGGCGCAGGCGATGATCGTGCTGCCCGCGACCACCGCGCGGGCACCGTGGCGCTCAATCAGCCGTCCCGAAACCGACGCCGCGATCAGCATGCCGACGCTGGCGCCCAGCAGGGCGAGGCCGAAGACACCCGGCGAGGCGCCCACTCGTTCCGACAACGCGGGAGTCCGCGGCGCCCAGGAGCCGAGCGCGGCCCCGTTGAGCGCGAACACGACGAAAACGGCCGTACGGTCACGCATAGACCCCAGTCTCCCTTCCATTTCCTCTTCCCCCAGAATGACTTAAGCGCTTCAGAAAGTCCACCGGCCGAGGTCAGGACTAGACTGCCGCCGTGACCAGCACCCGACGGCGAAGGCCGACGTTGGACGATGTCGCCGACGCCGTCGGGGTGTCGCGGGCGACCGTCTCCAACGCCTACAACCGGCCCGATCAGCTGTCCGCCCGACTGCGCGAAGAGGTGCTTCGCGCAGCCAAGAAGATCGGGTACGCGGGGCCGAACCCGACCGCCCGCAGCCTGGCCACCAGCCGCACCGGCGCGATCGCCGTCCTGCTCGACAACCATCTTTCGACGGCCTTCTCCGATCCCGCGCTGTCGCTCACCCTCGACGCGCTCTCGACCGTCGTCGATCCCGAGGGTCACGCCCTCCTGCTGCTCCCCGGCGACGGCGAGAGCGGCGGGCCGCGCGCGGAGCGGATCCTGACCGCGCAGGCCGACATCGCGGTGGCGTATTCGCTGGCCGACGGTGCCCCGGCGCTGAACGCCGTCCGTGATCGGGGGATGCCGCTGGTGGTGATCGACCAGCCGCGTATCCGTGGTTCCGCGAGGATCGGGGTGACTGACCGGGCGGGGGCGGCCGCGGCGGCCCGGCATCTGCTCGGCCTCGGGCATCGGCGGATCGGGATCTTCTCGGCGCAGTGCCTCTCGGCGCCACGCGGCGGCGAACTGAGCGCGGCTGAGGCCGGGAACAGCCGGTTGCACAACAACCGCGAGCGGATGGCCGGCTACCTGGAGACGCTGGCCGAAGCGGGTGTCCCGATGGCGGACGTGCCGATCTGGGAAGCGTCCGGAATCTCGGTCGAGGGGGCCATCCCGAGCGCCTTCAGGCTGCTCGACCGGCATCCACGGCCGACCGCGCTGTTGTGCATGTCGGACCTGCTGGCACTGGCGGCGATCTCGGCGGCGAGACAACTCGGGCTGTCGGTTCCGGGTGATCTTTCCGTCGTGGGCTTCGACGACGTCCCGCCCGCACGGTGGTCCGAACCACCGCTGACGACGGTCCGACAGGACCTCGCCGCCAAGGGGCGCGCGGCCGGTGATCTGGTGCTGACCCTGCTGCGCGGGGAAAAGACGCCCGCGCCCGCCGAAATCCCCACCGCACTGGTCGTCCGGGACTCCACCGCGCCCGCTTAGCAGCCGTTTTCGGCGAGCACAAGGCGGTCCCGGTGATCTGTGGACAACTCGCCCCGATCGAGCGGCGCACAACTACTTATCCACAGAAGTAGAAATGCGGGCTGACAAAGCCTTCCCGTCGGGTCATCGTGGAATCACACATTCACCGACGGCACCCGAGCCGCCGATTCACGGGGGAGAACCCAGCCATGCAACGACGTTTGACGAACCTGCGCGCCCGCCTCCCGCACGTGCTCCTGCTGGCCATGTTCGGCCTGCTGACCAGCGCCGGAGTCGCGAACGCCACCACGGCGCCGCCCGAACCCGCCTGCCAGAAGGGCGAGTTCTGCGTCTGGGACGAAGAATCGTACGGCGGCGCGGTGCACAAATTCGACCTGCGTACCTCCAATCCCGACGAATGCATTCCCTTACCCGAAGGCTTCGACGGACATTCGTTCGTCAACCGGCTGAGCCGCGACGTGACGATTTACCAAAGCGAGGAGTGCACGACCGAAGGAGATTTCATCACCTATCCGGGTGGCGGCACCTACGTCCCCCAGGGACCGTTCGTGATCCGCGCCCTCAAGATCTGGGACTGACCACCCCGGCGGTTCGTGCCGGTCACTCGCGGAAGAGTCGACTCGCGACCTGCACGAACCCAGGGGCCGCTCCCCCGAAGCGGCCCCGGCCCGTGGGCGCGTCACCCCGCGTCGTGACGCGCTCACGGGCGTTCCAAAAAACGGTGGGCTCGACCTGAAACGATCTGGCGGTGTCGAACGATCGACAGGTTGGCGACGGCTAAGCTGCCGATGCTGGGCGACACCCAACGTCGCCGACGTCGGCCCTCGTAGCTCAGCTGGATAGAGCAAGAGCCTTCTAATCTCTAGGTCGCAGGTTCAAGTCCTGCCGGGGGCACGCCGCCACAGGGAAACCCCTGGTCACGCAAGTGGCCAGGGGTCCCCCATCAAATGCCGTCCGGCTCTCAGCGTGCCTGTGGAGGCCGAGGAAGCCCGACTTCCGTGACTCGGATCACCGCGCCGCAGAGCCAAATGGCGCAAGCGTCAAAACCCACCAAGGTTTCCCGCTCCAGCGCCAGTAATTCACCGATGCGGCGGCCCAGGCCGGGATGTCGGCGAGGTCTCACCGGGCCGCCTCCTTCGAGTCGCCGTTCCTTTGCTTTGTCCACAATGGACACACGCATCAGCCCGGTGGTCTCAAGTCCCGCACGAGCTCAACCGGTCAGGACCAGCCAGGCGACCATCACGACGACGTCGAACCACGGACCACGCGAGGCCCAGACGAAGCGTCTTCACTTCCTGATCAGGTGACACCCCGTAGTCAGGGACACGACAGTGCTCGTTCCTGACCCGACCGACAGCTGCGCACCCAACTGGTCGGTGAGGTTGAGCTGGGCGTCGCCGGCCTTGTTCACGTCGAGTGTCACGGTGGTGAACCCGGATCCACCCGCGACTTCGCGAACCACCGATTTGACCTGGTCCCATCGTGCAAGCAACGAGGTTTGCGCATACCAGCGCGGCAGGAACTTCTTGGCCGCTTCCTGCTCGTTCAACGCGGGGAACTGCGGAGCACATCCGCTGAACTCAGCTGACCCAGGTTCCTCGGTCCACTGCGTGACACCGAACTCGGCGGTGAGGCGGTCCCGGATCGTGACGCGGAGCTTCTCGTAACCGGCGACGGCCTCGTCCAACGTCGACCGGGTCGCCAGTTGTGCCTGTTGCTGTTGTTTCGACATCGACGGTCCTGTGGGTTGTGGATCAAGGTACTGGTGACCGTCGCTGCACCCGGCCAGCAGCACGGCGCCGGTCAACACGGCCGCGAACAGCCCTACTCGTGACAACACGTGATCAACTTCCTAGTGGGCGGAGACCGCCAGCTGTGGCCTGCCGGCCACGATCGCGGCGATATTGTGCTTGCTGGTGCTGTCGACGCCCTCCGGCGTGGTCCGGGTGTACTCGCTGTGCCCATGCGATGCGGCCAGCGCGCTTCCGTCCGGGCCTGTGGCCGCATCCGCCGAGAGCTGGTTCATGCCCTCCATCGCGTACGGGGCACGTCCATACCGCCAGAGCTCCGGAACGTATTGGGCGACGTCGTCCCCGTCAGCCTTGATGTTGTAGGCATGGCCTTCAGGAACCTTCAGCTCGCGCGCGGTGTTATCAATCCCGAAATGATCCGCCACACCGGGCGAGCCGAACACGACCGCGTCATCGACCCCAGTAGCGCCATGGGTGAGACTGACCCCCGTCACGATCGAACCTTGCGAATGCCCCAATGCGGTCAAGTGCGGATCTGTGGGACGCGAAGCGTTGATGCCCTGGTCGAACTTCGCGAGCTTGTCTCCGCCTGAAGCCGAGTTTTCGCCGGTGACCAATCCCAACAGGGAGCTCGAGTCATCGCCGGTGCTCGGCTCGTAGCCGATCCATGTCACCGTGGCGACGTTCGACATGTCCCCGCCACGGCGCAGCATGTCCTCCGCGCTGTGACGAACCCCCTGCATGTCGTTGACATAGCCCGACATATTCCCGTCGACCGTGGAGTTCATACCGGGGGTGAAGACCGCGACGTGCTGTGCGGTGTCGACATCACCGTTGGCGATCGCCGCCTTCGGGTGATCACCGGTCAAGTCCAGCGACATCAGCTGCCGGTTCGGGCTCAGACTGCCGTCCGGGTTGTGCATCATGCCGGTGATCGAGTCGATCGCCTTCATCCGCTGTTCCAGGCGCGCGATCTCGTCAGAATCGCCGTCCTCCCGCCGGAGCCGCTCCAGTTCCGCGGTGAAGCCGCGTTTCTGCTGCTCGAGCAGGTTCAGGTTGGCTTTGCTGCGATCAGCGGCCTTCACCCCGTCCCGGTTACCGACCCAGTCCGGGTGCTGCGCGATCAGCTGCTTGCGCTGTGCCTCGGACAAGGCGGCCCACCACGCGGCGTTCGTCGACGGATCCGCTCCCACCGGCGGTGGAGCCAACACCGACAAGGCACCGTTCACAGCTCCCGAATTGCCGGCCGCGGCCAAGCTGGTGTTCTCGTTGTCGTTCCCCGTGGCGTCGATGACGTTCCCGGCTTCGATCCGCTCCAACACCGCACACAGGTCATCATCGATGTCGGCGGCTTGCCGCAAAACCTGTACGACCCGGTCTTTGAGCTCCTCGGCGAGCCGGGTTCGTTCCTCTGCCATCAGTTGTGCCCGCTCCGGCGGTATGTCCGGCACGCCGTTGTCTACGATCCCTCCGTCCGGGGCGATCGTGAAGTGATTGCTCGAGGCGATCGCTTCGGCTTCCCGCACCCCGTTCCGCACACCTGTTATCGCATCGCCGGTGTCACCTGCCGCTCGGCGCAGCGCCGCGATGTCGGCGGCATACTCTTCCAGGCCGTCGATGATCTGGCTGACCTCCGCCGCCGCCGCGCCGGCCGAGTCACCGTGCCAACCCTCAGGCGTGTTGATGTCGCGCAGATCATCCGAACACGCCACAAGTTCGTTGTAGGCGGCGTTGATCTCTCCGACCGCCTCCTGCAACACCGCCGGATTCCATCGCGTCGCCTCACCCCAGCTGACCATTAGCTCGGCTTCACCTGCCCCAGTGCTCGCACGCTCAGATCCGCCGCCGCGGCATCTTCCCGGCCGGCATAGTGGTCCGCGGCCTTCGCCATGTTTCCGGCATAGGCCGCAAGCCGGGATTCGAAGCCCGCCTGCCGAGACACCAACACGTGCTTGACCCGGGCCATCGCCAACGCCGCCCGTGACCCCGGCATACCGAGATCACCAGCCGGCACCGCGGTCGGGCATCCAGCGCCCCGTAACCCGTCGACGACCCGCCCTGCGGCCTGACCGGTGCCGCGGATCTTGTCGACCACCACCTGATAGCCCGTCACAAACGCCTCCCCGTCGTTGGTAACCAATGGTCACCTTACGACAGCGATGCGTATCCACTCAACCGTCAACCTGCCTGTGAACAGCGAAAACAGTGTTTCGAGCCGATCTACCCACTACCTGGCAAGGAGGACTACTCAATCCTTGACACCAGTTGCCGGATCGCCGGAATCCGGTGAAATCTCACGGACTGCGGCTCGCCGGAGTCGGTCGGTCAACTCCTGAGCACTCGCCTGGCTCCGACCATGAGCGGCTTTCCCGGCGAAGTGGTCCATCCGCGTCGCCGGTCGCTATAGGTTGTCCCCATGTTCGTGCCGACGCCGACGCACCACGATCAGCAGCCGACCGCCGGACCGCCCTGGTGGCTGATGATCGGGCCGGGGTTCGCCGCGCTGATCGGGCTGTTCCTGCTCACCGTGATCTACCGCTTCGACGGCTCGTCCGCCCTGCAGATCGAGCTGGGCATGTCGAGCCAGTCCCTGCTGCTGAGCGGGCTCGTCGCGTACCTCGTCGCGGCCGCGATCGCCTTCCCGGCGGGTCTGCTGCTCGGCGCGCGCTTCCCGACGTCGGTGACGGTGCCCGCGCTCTTTCTGATGCTCCTCGGCGTGGTGCTGGTCGCTTTCGTTCCCAGCAGCGGTCTGCTCCTCGTCGGGCGGGTGCTCAACGGGCTCGGCGCGGGCGCGGCGATCGGCGTGACGGTCGCGTTGATTCGGCGGCTCCAGTCCGGTCGCGGCGCCGTGGCCGGTGCGGCAGCGGGCGCCGGTGTCCTTGCCTTGGTGATCGCACCGTTCCTCGGCGGGCTGCTCTCGGACGCCTTCAGCTTCCGCCTGGTGTACGTGGTGGCCGCGCTGTTCGTGGTCGTCGCGCTCGTCGTCGCCGGCGTTGTCGGCATCGTCGCGCTGACGAGGGCGAAGCCACCGGCGCGGCAAATGCCGTATCCGCCGCAGGCCTGACCTTCAGTCGCCGAGGCCCCGCAACGCCACGAGCACGTCGTCCGTCACGTCGAGACTGGCTTCCACCTCGGCGACCTTCGCGGCCACGCGCCGGTACGTCGCCCGGCCGCGGGCGCTGAGGTGCACGAGCACTCGGCGCCTGTCCGCGGCGTCGACCTCGCGGTACGCCTGCGCCGTGGTGACCAGTTTGTCGACCACCCTGGTGAGCGTCGGGGCGGTGGCCAGTGTCCGGTCGGCGAGGTCGGCCATGGCGAGGCCGCCCTTGCCGCTCAGCGCGTCCAGCACCAGCCACTGGTCCAGGGTGAGACCTTCCTTGGCGAGCACCTGCTCCACCTTGCCGGCGACGGCCCTGGCGGCGCGGGTGAGCGAGCCGGTGAGCGACGTTCCGGCGGTCGCGACGCCGCGTGTCCCCATATCCCGTCCCCTTGCCAAAACCGGACACCCTCGCAATACTTCCAGGTGAAAGCACTTTGACCTTACCGGGCCACCGCACGGAGCGCCATGCCCCTACGCCTCGCCACCCGGACCCGCGACGACACCTGGCGTGTGGCCATGGTGGTCCCGTTGCAGGGGCCAGCCGGGCTGTTCGGCCCGTCCTGCGAGGCGATCACGGATCTCGCCGTCCACGAACTCAATGAGTCCGGCGGGATTCTCGGCAGGCAGGTCGAGGCCGAGGTGGTCGACGGCGGCGGCACCCCCGCGCAGGTGGCCGAAGACCTGCGCCGGCTGGTCGACGCGGGACGGGTCGACGCGGTGAGCGGCTGGCACATTTCGTCGATCCGGCACGCGCTCGCGCCGGTCGTGGCCGACAGGGTGCCGTACGTGTACACGTCACTCTATGAAGGCGGCGAGCGGCGTTCCGGCATCTTCTGCACGGGAGAGACGCCGCGCTGCCAGATCGAACCGGCGCTGCGCTGGTTGCGCGACAACCTCGGCGCCCGGCGGTGGTTCGTGGTCGGTGACGACTACGTGTGGCCGCATCGGTCGACGCGGGCGATCCGGCAGTACGCCAAGGATCTCGATCTGCGCATCACCGGCGAGGCGTTCGTCGGGCTCGGCGCGGGCGACATGTCCACAGTGGTCCGTTCGGTCGAACAGTCCACAAGCGACGGTGTGCTCATGTTGCTGGTCGGGCAGGACGCGGTGCGTTTCAACCGCGCCTTCGCCGCACAAGGGCTCAGCGACCGGCTGGTCCGGTTCAGCCCGCTGATGGAGGAGAACATGCTCCTTGCGAGCGGCGCGCACGCCACCGGCAACCTCTACGTCTCCGCCGCGTACTTCCGGTCGATGGTCACCGCCGACGCGATGGACCTGCTCGGCCGGTACGTCGACCGCAACGGTCCCGGAGCCCCGGCCTTGAACAACGCCGCCGAATCCTGTTACGAGGGACTGCACACACTGGCCGAACTCGTCCGCCGGGCAGGCAAGCCCGACCTGCCCGCGCTCAACGCGGCGATCGACGGCGTCGCCTATCACGGCCCGCGCGGCACGATCGAGTTCCGCGGGCAGCAGGCCGACCAGCACGTCCATCTCGCGGTCGCCGACGGTTACGACTTCGAAGTCCTGACCCGGCTCTGAACTCCACCCTTGACTCACTCCGGCACACCACATACTTTCATTTGAAATTATTCCACGTGATGCACATTACGCGGAGGTGAGCATGGGCAACGTGGGCCTTCTCTACGTCGGCGCCGCCTTGATGATCAACGGCCTGATGTTGCTCGGCCGGATACCGCCACGCTCGGCGGCGGTGCTGAACCTGTTCGTGGGCGCGCTCCAGTGCGTCACCCCGACCGTGCTGATCGTCCAGGCGGGCGGGAACCAGGACGCGATCCTCGCCGCGTCCGGGTTGTACCTGTTCGGTTTCACCTATCTGTACGTCGGCATCGCGAATCTCGCCGGCCTGGCACCCGAAGGCATCGGCTGGTTCTCGCTGTTCGTGGCGGGCGCCGCCGTGGTGTACGCGGGAATCGCGTTCTGGCACGACGCCGATCCGGTGTTCGGCGTCATCTGGCTGTCCTGGGCACTGTTGTGGACGTTGTTCTTCCTGGTGCTCGGCCTCGGCAAGGAACGGCTGACCCGGTTCACCGGCTGGACCGTCCTGCTGCTCAGCCAGCCGACCTGCACGGTGCCCGCCTTCCTCGGCCTCACCGGTGCTTACCGCAGTGACGGCGGGACGGCGCTGATCGCGGCCGCGATCGCCTGCGTGCTGGTCGCGGCGGCCATGTTGCTCCAGAAAACCCACCAGGAGAAGAGGAATCCCCATGCGACACGGTGATATTTCCGCCAGCCCCGACACGGTCGGCGTCGCGGTGGTCAACTACAAGATGCCGCGGCTGCACACCAAGGCCGAGGTGCTCGACAACGCCCGCAAGATCGCCGAAATGGTGGTGGGCATGAAATCCGGGCTTCCGGGCATGGACCTCGTGGTGTTCCCGGAGTACTCGACCCAGGGCATCATGTACGACCCGAAGGAAATGTACGAGACCGCGGCGACGATTCCCGGTGAGGAAACCGAAATCTTCGCCGCCGCCTGCCGCGAAGCCCAGACCTGGGGCGTCTTCTCCATCACCGGCGAGCGGCACGAGGACCACCCGCACAAGCCGCCGTACAACACGCTCGTGCTCATCAACGACCGCGGCGAGATCGTCCAGAAGTACCGCAAGATCCTGCCGTGGTGCCCGATCGAAGGCTGGTACCCCGGCGAGGACACCTACGTCAGCGACGGCCCGAAGGGCATGAAGATCTCGCTGATCATCTGCGACGACGGGAACTACCCGGAGATCTGGCGCGACTGCGCGATGAAGGGCGCCGAGCTGATCGTGCGCTGTCAGGGTTACATGTATCCGGCCAAGGAGCAGCAGATCCTGATCGCCAAGGCGATGGCGTGGGCCAACAACTGTTACGTGGCCGTGGCGAACGCCGCCGGTTTCGACGGCGTGTACTCCTACTTCGGCCATTCCTCGATCATCGGCTTCGACGGGCGCACGCTCGGCGAGACCGGCGAAGAAGAGTACGGGATCCAGTACGCGCAGTTGTCGGTGTCGGCGATCCGCGACGCGCGGACCTACGACCAGTCGCAGAACCACATCTTCAAGCTGCTGCACCGCGGTTACACCGGCGTGCAGGACGCGGACGAGGGCGACAAGGGCGTGGCGGACTGCCCGTTCGACTTCTACAAGCTCTGGGTCACCGACGCCAAGAAGGCGCAGGAGAAGGTCGAGTCGATCACGCGCGACACCATCACTCCTCGGACCCCATGATGAGGACGGTGAGCCGGACACCCCGTGACGTGTGGGCGAAACTCAGCACCAGCGGGACGAGCACCAGCGCGAAGTAGGTCCACAAAGGCCAGTGGTACAGATGGTTCAGGTGCCAGGTTTCCTTGAGGGCGATGAAGAAGGCGCCCGCGGTCACGATGAACCAGCCGCGGGCCTTGTTGGCGAAGGTGGCCATGGTGCGCCGCTGCTCGGTCGTGAACGACTTCATGACCTCGCGGTGCACCTTGCGCCGCCGTCGCCGTTCCTTGGCGATGGCCACCGGTGGCAGCAACCACCACCAGCGCGAAACGGGCCGTCCGAAGTCGGGGCGGGGCATCTCCTCGAGCGAGCGCAGGTCGGCGAATCGTTTGCTCTCCTCACGGAGTTCGAGCGCGCCCTGGTACATGGGCCCGGCGACGAGGAGCCAGCCGCCGAGGAAGGCGGACCAGGCGACGAAGTACTCGATGTGGATCACCCCTCCCGGACCACCGGCGTCCGTGATCCGCGATGATCAGCTTATCCGCCCTAGACTCGGGAGGATGGACAGGATCGACAGCGGCCGCCGGGTGATCGCCGCCCCGCCCGAGACCGTCTACCAGGCCCTTCTCGACCGCGAGTCGCTGGAGGCCTGGTTGCCGCCCGAAGGTATGCGCGGCCGGATCGACCGCTGGGATCCGCGGCCGGGTGGCGGTTTCCGGATGATCCTCACCTACCTCGACGCGTCCGCCGCGCCCGGTAAATCTTCGGACGCGACGGACGTGGTCGAAGTCGGGTTCGCCGACCTGGTGCCCGCGGAACGCGTGGTGCAGCTGGCCGTGTTCGAGTCCGGGGACCCGGCGTTCGCGGGCACCATGACGATGACCTGGGAGCTGGCCGCCGCGGGTGACGGCACCGAAGTGACCGTCACCGCGACGGACGTCCCGTCCGGCATCGGCCAGGCGGATCACGAGACCGGGATCGCCTCTTCGCTGGCCAATCTGGCCTCCTTCGCCGAAACACGCTGACGGCCGGACGCGATGACGATCGCGGCGAGGACGGCCATCACCAGCGGGACGACCAGCGCCGCGCGGAAGCCGCCGAGCGCGGCCTCTCGCGACCCGTCACCGAGGGCGGCGACGTTGACGGCGGTCACCGCGGACAGCCCGAGCGCCGCGCCGAACTGGAACGCCGTGTACAGCAGACCGCCGGCGAGTCCCTGTTCGTCCTCGGCGATCCCGTCTGTGGCGACGATCGTCAGCGGACCGTAGGCGAGGGCGAATCCGAGGCCCAGGATGATCATCGACGGGAACATCGCCGCGTATGTCCAGTCCAGGTCCAACGGCAGGAAGAGCGCGTACGCCACGGCCGCCAGCACGAAGCCGCCGAAGATCAGCCGCGTGTTGCCGAACCTCGCCACCAGACGCGGGGTCAGCGTCGGCGCCAGGATCGCGTCGATCCCGACGGCCAGCAGCGCCAGGCTCGTCTCCAGCGTCGACCAGCCCCGGAGTTCCTGCAGGTACAGCGTGACCAGGAACTGGAATCCGAAGAACGAACCCGCGAAGAGCAAGGCGCTGACGTTCGCCCGCACCAGCGGTCCCGACCTCAGGATGCCCAGCCGCACCAGCGGCGCAGGCGAGCGCCGCTCGACGGCAACGAAGGTGACCAGCGCGGCCACTCCGCCGGTGAAGGACGCCACGGTCCAGCCCCAGCCCTGCGCGGGGTGCTCCAGCCGGACCACCGCGTAGGCGATCAGCAGCATCGCCATGGTCACGGTGAGCGCGCCGGCGAAGTCCAGGCGACGGGGCCCGCGCTCCTGCCGCGCGGGTTCCTTGATGAGCCAGAGCGCGGCGACCAGGATGACGGCCGACAGGATCACCGGCGTGAAGAACACCCAGCGCCAGTCGATCCTGGCCAGCAGGCCGCCGATGACCAGGCCGAGCGAGAAACCACCCGCCCCGGTTCCGGCGTAGAACAGCAGCGCTTTGTTGCGTTTCGGGCCCTCTTCGAAGCTCGTGGTGATGATCGAGAGGCCTGCCGGGGTCATGAAGGCCGCGGCGACGCCGGTGACGAACCGGGCGAGCAGCAGCATCCAGCCCTCGGTGGCGAACCCGCCCAACCCGGAGAAGACGAGGAACACCACCAGCCAGCCGAGGAACATCCGGCGGCGGCCGTACAGGTCGGCGGCGCGCCCGCCCAGCAGCATGAACCCGCCGTAGCCGAGCACGTAGGCGCTCACCACGCCGCTCAGCGTCGCCGTCGACAGGCCGAGTTCGGCCCGGATGGACGGCAGCGCCACGTTCAGCATCGCGACGTCGATGCCCTCCAGGAAGATGGCGCCGCACAGCACTATGAGCACGCCCCAGGCCCGGCCATCCATCCGGTCTGCGGCACGCGGCTGCGGTTGCGAGTTGTTCAAGGTCTTCTCCCTCAGTGAACGGGAACCGACGGTTACTCATCAGCCGGTCGGTTCCCTCTTGTAACCAAGGGGATCTTCCGTCACTATCGATGACCATGGAAGAAGGCACTTTGAACTCACCTAGTCGTTGTGAACTCACCGAGGAGGACTACGAGGCCTTCCAGTGGGACACGCGTGAGGACTGCGAGGTCCGCCAGATCCTGGACAGGGTGGCGGACAAGTGGTCGCTCCTGGTCATCGCGCTGCTCGACCGGAACACGCTGCGGTTCACCGAGCTCAAGTACAAGATCGACGGCATCAGCCAGCGCATGCTCACCACGACGCTGCGTCATCTCGAACGCGACGGGCTGGTGCAGCGGACCGTCTATCCGGTGGTGCCGCCCCGCGTCGAGTACGCGTTGACGCCGCTGGGGATGACGCTGCACAAGACCATCCAGTCGCTGGTCACCTGGACCGAAGACCACCAGAGCGAGATCGCCCTCGCGCGCGCCCAGTACGACAAACGCGTCACCGTTTAGGGAGCCGCATGGCCAGACTGTCGCGAGGGGATCCGTCACTGTTGCGGCGGCTGAACGCCATCGCCGTCCTGCGGGCGCTGTACGCGGCCGAGGAACTCACCCTCGCGGAACTGGTCAAGGCGAGCGAGGTCTCCCGGCCGACGGTCGAGGAGATCGCCGCCGATCTCGGCGAACAGGGCCTGGTCGAGGAGGTGCCGCTCTCCCCCGACGCGCCGCGGCCGGTCGGCAGACCCGCCAAGCGCTACCGCTTCCGCCCCGAGGCCGGCCACGTCGCCGGCCTCGAAGTCGGCCCGCACCAGGCGTTGTGCCTGGTCGCCGACCTGCGGGGCGAGGTCGTCGGGCGGGCGAAGACCGGCCTCACCCCGGAAATGGCCGCCTCCGACCGGCTCGGCGCCGCGCGCCGGGTGCTCGGCACGGCCGTCGAAGGCCACGTCAACGTGCGGCTGCTCGGCGTCGGCACCACCGGCGTGGTGTCCGGCGGCAAGGTCGTCCGCGACGACCGCCTTCCCGGCTGGACCGGTGTCGACCTGCCCGCGGAGTTCGGCGGTGGATGCCCGGTGCTGGCCGGGAACGACACCAAGCTCTCGACGCTGGCCGAACACTGGCGCGGCGCCGCGCACGGCCTCGACGACGTCGTCTACGTGCACGCCGGGCGCACCGTCTCTCTGGGCCTGCTGCTCGGTGGGAAGCTGCACGCCGGCCACCACGGCGCGGCGGGCGAGATCGGCGCCCTGCGCCAGGCCGGCGGGTTCGTCGAACTCGTCGCCGCGACCGTCCTCGCCGTCGACCCGCAACTGGTGGTGATCGGCGGCACCGGAAACCCGCTGGCCCTGCTGATGGCGCCGCTGCGTGCCGAACTGGCCCGGCTGTGCCTGTTCCCGGTGCGCGTCGAGACGTCGACACTCGGCGAAGACTCGGTGGCGCTCGGCGCGGTCCGGCTCGCCCTCAGCCGCGTGGAGCACGAGCTGTTCAGCGTCGCGGATGTCGCCTGAGCAGGCCGATCACCACGATCAGCACGGCCACCGCACCGCTGGTGAACAGCTGCGTCCGCGCGTCGGCGTCCGTCCACATGAGAATGAGCACGCCCGCCATCGCGATCAGCGCGACCCAGCTGAGCCACGGGAAACCCCACATCCGCACCGGCAGGTCAGCGGCCGTGCCGTCGCGGTCGGCGGCCCGGCGCAGCCTGAGCTGCGAGATCGCGATGAAGATCCACACCAGCAGGATGTTGGCGCCGATGGCGTTCAGCAGGAACGGCAGCACGTGTTCGGGGGCGAGGAAGTTCAGCAGTACGGCCACGAAACCGAAGGCCACCGACGCCAGCACCGCCGTCCGGGGGACGCCCGCTCCCGACAGCTTGAGCATCGCGCGCGGCGCTTCACCACGATCGGCCAGGGAGAACACCATCCGCGAGGCGCCGTAGAGGTTCGCGTTCAGCGCCGAGAGCAGCGAGGTCAGCACGACGAAACTCATCAGCAGCGCCGCCGACGGCACCCCGATCTGCTCCAGGATGGTCACGAACGGGCTGGTGTTCGCCGAGGCGGACTCCCACGGCAGCAACAACACCATCAGCGCCACGGAACCGATGTAGAACAGCAGCAGCCGGACGATGACCGTGCGCGTGGTGCGGCGGATCGAGTCCGCCGGGTCGTCGGACTCCGCCGCGGCGATGGTGACCAGTTCCATGCCGCCGAAGGAGAACGCGACCGCGAGCAGACCGGTCAGCACCCCTTGGAGGCCGTTGGGCAGGAAACCGCCGTGCCCGGTGAGATTGTCCAGCCCGACCGGTGACGTCCCCGGCAGGATCCCGAACACCGCCAGCGTGCCGAGTACGAGAAACCCGACCACGGCGGTCACCTTGATCGCGCCGAACCAGAACTCGAATTCCCCGAACGAGCGCACCGCGAACAGGTTCACCACGGTCAGCACCGCCATGAACAGCAGCACCCAGGTCCACTGTGGAATCACCGGCAGCAGCCCGCTCGCGATGCCCGCCGCCGCGGTGGCCTCGGCGGCCACCACGACCACCAGCAGCGACCAGTACAGCCAGCCGACGGTGAACCCGGCCCAGCGCCCGAGCGCCTTCTCCGCGTACACCGAGAACGAACCGCTGCTCGGCTCGGCGGCGGCCATCTCGCCCAGCATGCGCATGACCAGCACCATGAGCAGGCCCGCGACCACATAGGACAGCAGGATGCCGGGGCCGGCGGTCTTGATCCCCGCGCCGGTGCCGACGAACAACCCGGCGCCGATGGCCCCGCTGACGGCCAGCATGGTGACGTGGCGCCGCCGGAAACCGGTGCCGAGCGACCGGGTCTCGATCGCGGTCACGGGTTCGGCGGGACCTGGTTCGGGCATGGCGGATCCATTCGTCTGCGGCGTACTGAGAAGCTCAACCGCGGGACAACTCTTCCAGCCGCTCGTGGAGCCGGTCGACGTGGTCCTCGCTTTCGGGCTTCATCAGCACGCTACGCAGGATCCTCGCGCCGTCCGCATCCGCGTCGACCCCGGTGTGACGCAGACCGAACTGCGGCTCGCTCACCCGGAGCGTGCTGAGGAACACCGGTTCCCTCGCCGCGGCCATGCCGTTGCGCAGGATCCGCGCGCTCTCCTGGTCGATCTTCGACAGCGAAAACGGTTCCGTGCGGGGGAAGTAGCCGACGATGTCGAGTTCCGGTGGCTGGTACAGGTCGAACCGCTCGGAGTCCTCCAGCAGTTTCGCCCACCGCAACGCCGCGCGGCGCCCGGCCGCGAGCACCCGGCCAAGGCCGTCCGGGGTGGGCGGCAGCACCCGGAAGGTGAGCCACAGCGCGGCGGCCGCGGCACCCGCGCGGGAGCATTCGAGACTGATCTCGCCGAGGTGCAGGTCTTCCGAGGTGAAGTAGGTGTACGGCGAATCGTGCAGGTAGAACCGGCCCGCTCCCGGATCCTTGAACAGCACCGCGCCGCAGCCATAGGGCTGGAGGCCGTGTTTGTGCGGGTCGATGACGATCGAATCGGCCTCGGCGATGGCGAGCCAAGGGGCCTCTGGCAGCCCTTCCGGTCCGTCCAAACCGGACAGAAGCCGGAAGAACCCCCCATAGGCGGCGTCGACGTGCACCCGGACGCCGTAGCGTTCGCGCAGCGCCAGCGCCTCGTGGACCGGCTCCACCGTGCCGAGCGCGGTCGTGCCCGCGGTGAGCACCACGGTGCCGATCTTCCCGGTGCGCAACAGTTCTTCGAGCGCGTCGAGATCCATCGCGCCCCGGGCGTCGACGGGCACCGTATGCCCCTCCACGCCGAGTACGCCGCACATCCGGCCGTGCGTGTAATGCGCCTCGGCGCTGTACGCGATCCCCTTGCCCGGATGTGTTTCCCGCGCGACGAACAGTGCCTCGAGGTTCGCCACCGTGCCGCTGGTGGTCAGATGCCCGAGGTGCTCCGTGTAGCCGAACATCGTGGCCAGCTGCCGGACGACCTCGCGTTCCATCTCGGCGGTCGCGGGGCCGCCGTCGAGCGCGTGGTTGTTGGGGTTGACCAGCATCGCGGTCAGGTAGCCGACCACCGCGGCCGGATGCGGCGGTTTGAGCATCTGACCGGCGTAGGACGGGTGGAAGAACGGGTAGTTGTCCTTCAGCCGCTCGGTGAGCTCCTCGAACGCGGCCTCGAACCGCCCGTCGGAGATCTCCAGCGACGGATGCGGCCGGAAGGGGGCGAACGTCTCCCCCCACGCCTCGTTCGACGTCAACGCCTGACCGAGCCAGTACCGGAAGTCCATCAAGCGCGCCCTTCGCTTCGTTCGGCTCCAAAAAACGTAGGAGTCCCCGGAGGTCCCGCGCAACCGTCTTCGGTAGGGGTCAGTTCCCCCGCGCCGCCGCCTGACGCCGCTCCTCGCCCTTCTCCTCCAGCTGCCTGACGATCTCGCGCAGCGAAGCGGCCAGCTCGGTGCATTCCCCGGGGCTGAGCCGATCGGTGACGAACGCTTCCTCCTGGTTGAACTCGGGGAAGAGCTCCCGCATCAGCCGCTCCCCCTCGGCCGTCAGCGCGAGCAGCACCAAACGTCCGTCGACCGGATGTTTGCGCCGGGTGACCAGGCCGTGTGCCTCCAGCGTCTTCATCACGCCGGTGAGCGTCCCCTTGGTGATCCCGGACTCGGCGGCGACGTGCCTGGTCTCCTTCTCGCCGAAGATCCACACCACCCAGAGCACCACGAACGCGGTCCAGGTGAGGCCCGCGTTGCGCAGGACCGAGTTCTCGAAGTGCAGCCGCACCGCCGTCGCGGCGCGGTGGAGGTTGGCGACCGCCTCCATCCGCTCCCACAACAGCGGGATCCCGCCCAGTTTGGCCCGTACGGCGTTTTCGGTCTCGGCCAGTGTGTGATACCCGGTCAACAGCCACATCCTCACCGGCCCCGGAGGCACCAGCCCGGTGGGCGCGCACCCCCGCGCACCCGCTCCGCCGATCGTATGCGGAACGGGCAGGAGTCCACAGTGGTCTTTCCGGGTTGCTCCCCGCTAGGCGGCGGACGCCAAGGGCTCCAGCAGATCCTGTCCGGTTTCGGACAACTCGGCGGCCACGCGGCTGCCCAGAACGCCTTCGCGCGGCATCCGGATCAGCCCGGCGTGGGCGAGGCGGTGCGCCGTGTTCTGGTCACTGCACGGCAGGCCGTCGACGTAGAGATCCGGCTCCAGGCTGACGGTGATCTCGGCCCTGCCCTGCGCGACGGCTCGCAGCATGGCCAGGGCGCGGCAGGACAGGCTTTCGGGGTCTATGGCTTTCTCGTTCATTCGGGGTCACTCCTCTGACCTGGGAGTTTCCCGTACGCAGCCGTTCAAACATGACACCGGTCACCGGGCGGGGACGGCCGCGCGGTGCTCGGTGATGTCGCCGAACAGGTCACCCATCTCGTCGACGCGTTCGATCACCTGATCGGCGGTGAACAGCAGGTCGGCGGCCTTGCGGCAGGATTCGACCTCCTCCCAGGTCACGGGCGTGGAGACCGTCGGGATGGCGCGGCCCCGCAGCGAGTACGGCGCGATGGTGGTCTTGGCGGTGTTGTTCTGGCTCCAGTCGATGAACACGCGGCCTGGGCGGATCGCCTTCGTCATCCGCGCGACCACGGTTTCCGGTGACCGGCGCGCGAGTTCCTCCGCGACCGCCTTGGCGTACTCGGAGGTGCGTTCGTCCGAGCGGGTGCGCACCGGGCAGTACAACTGCATTCCCTTGTTGCCGCTGGTCTTCGCGTACACGGTGAGACCGTCTCCGGTGAGCAGGTCGCTGAGCGTCTCGGCCACCCGGCAGCAGTCGACGACGTCGGCGGGCGGGCCGGGGTCGAGGTCGAAGACCAGCAGATCGGGTGATTTCCGCGCGCCGCGCGGGCCGACTGTCCACTGTGGAACGTGCAGTTCCAGCGCGGCGAGATTGGCGGCCCACATCAACGTCGGCAGGTCGCCGACGACGGGGTACTCGAGCGTTTCCTCCCCGCCGCGACGGCCCCGGTTGGTGAGCCGCGCCGTGCGCACCCAATCGGGCGCGTGCCGGGAAACGTTCTTCTCGTAGAACGGCTCCCCGTCGACGCCGTCGGGAAAACGGCGGAACGTGGCGGCGCGGTCGCGCAGATGCGGGAGCAGCACGGGGGCGATCCGGCGGTAGTAGTCGAGGACCTCCCGTTTGGTGAAACCGTGCGACGGGTAGAGCACCTTGTCCAGATTGGACAGCGCCAGCCGCCGTCCCTCGACCTCGACCGTTATCCGCTCCTCAGGCACCCTTCGACGGTACCGTGAGGTG
The DNA here is from genome assembly GCF_044547565.1 of Amycolatopsis sp. NPDC052450. NCBI lineage: Bacteria > Bacillati > Actinomycetota > Actinomycetes > Pseudonocardiales > Pseudonocardiaceae > Amycolatopsis > Amycolatopsis sp. NPDC052450. The sequence continues at coordinate 61,820 of NZ_JBIUAQ010000029.1, forward strand.
TGACCACCGTGCCGGACGCGATCGCCCCGATGCTGGCGACCGAGGGTGACCTGCCCACCGGCGGGTGGGGGTACGAATACAAATGGGACGGCTACCGCTGCTGCCTGCGGGTCGCCCGCGACGGTGAGACGCGCTTGACCAGCCGGCGCGGCCTCGACACGACGGCGACGTACCCGGACGTGACCGGTGAAGCGCTCGATGGCCGCGAAGCCGTCCTCGACGGCGAGATCGTCGTCCTCGACGACAAGGGGCGGCCGAGCTTCCCGCTGCTGCAAACACGGCATCTGCGCACGCCGGACGCGCCGCTGCTGGAGCGCAGCCCCGTGCACTTCTTCGCCTTCGACGTGCTGTTCCTCGACGGCGACCTTCTGCTCGACGAGCCCTACGCCGCCCGCCGCGAGCTGCTGACGTCGCTGGGCGGCGGCCGCATCGTCATCCCACCGGGGTACACCGACGACGACATCTCCCCCGATCGGCTGCTCGACGTCGCGCGGGAACACGGGCTAGAAGGGCTGATCGCGAAGAAGCTCGACAGCCGGTACTACCCCGGCAAGCGGACGCGGCAATGGGTCAAACGGGCGCTGTGGCACACCCAAGAGGTCGTCATCGGTGGCTGGCGCGCGGGCGAAGGGCGGCGTTCGGGCACTCTCGGCGCCCTGCTGCTGGGCGCGCACGACGAGTCCGGCGTTCTGCGGTACATCGGCGACGTGGGCACCGGGTTCAGCGACAAGGCCCTCGAAGACCTGCATGTCAGGCTCGCGCCACTGACAAGAAAGACACCTCCCTTCGCTTCGGAAGTCCCGCGTGACCGGGCGCGGCTGGCGCGGTGGGTGGAGCCGGAACTCGTCGGGGAGGTCGTGCACCGCAATTGGACCCCGGACGGCCGCCTGCGGCACACGACCTGGCGGGGGCTGCGCGCGGACAAGACCCCCGGCGACGTCGTACTGCCGTCGTAGCGGCTCGCCTCGGCCGGGATTCTCGGAAGCCGGGGCGTCCTTACCCGGTCACGTCGTGTCCCCGGCATGTCAGCGTCGTGGCGGTCCCGTGTCAGTGCGGTCGGCGATCGTTGCTCTCACAACGAAAGACCACCGCGACCGAGGAGTTCCTCTCATGTCTGTCTTCCCCACGCCGTCCCCGATCACCGCCACGCTGACCACCGCGGGCGCCCGGATCCGCGTCACCGCGAGCGAACGCCCCGACACGGTGGTGCTCGTCGAGCCGATCGACGCCGCGAGCAAGTCGGACGTGAAGGTCGCCGAGAACACCAAGGTCGGCTTCGACGACGGCAAGCTGTCGATCGAGACGAAGAAGGCGGGCGGCAAGAACGGTTCGGTCGCGATCACCATCGAGGTGCCCACGGGTTCCCAGCTGGTCCTCAACACGGCCTGGTCGGACGTGACCGCCGAAGGCCGGTTCGGCGAGTGCGCGCTGGAGGTGTCGTCAGGCCGGATTCAGGTCGACCGCGTCGCGTCGGTGCGCGGGAACCTGTCGGCGGGCGAGATCGCGATCGGGCACGTCGCCGGCACCGTGGACGTCGACGGCGGCTCGGCCGGAGTGCGGATCGGCGAGGTCGAGGGCACCGTCCGATACGAGGGCGCGACCGGCAAGGTCTGGATCGGGCACGCCCGGTCCGACGTCGCTCTCTCCGGTTCGAGCGGGAGTTTCGACATCGACCGCGCCGACGGCGACGTCACCGCACAGGCCGCCAACTGCCCGATCCGCGTAGGCAGGCTCTCACGCGGCGAGGCCGAGCTTACGAACGCGTCCGGCGGCATCGAGGTCGGGATCGAAGGGGAAACCGCGTCGGTGGATGCCAAGAGCACCAAGGGATCCGTGCGCAACTCCTTCACCACGGACGGCGGGCAGGGCGGGGTCAAGGTCTACGCCCGCACTCGGCTCGACGACATCGTCATCCACCGGGCGGCTTGAGCCCTGGTGCTCCGGGGCCGCGGATTTGTGGTCTTTGGGGCGGTGCCGTCTTGGAGTGGCGGGGGGCCGGCGCAATTAGTCACCTAATTGCGAAGCGTTTCAAAGCCACGGTGCTCCCAATGTGGCATTGGGGACGATGAGTGTCCCCAATGCCACATTGGGAGCACCTTCCGCAGCCGAAGCCGATCCTCATGAAGCGAACCGGTCCAGCGCCGCCAGTTTCCAGGCCCGTTTCACGTCGCTCGACCGATGCCCGGAGCCGTCGTCGATCAGCAGCTCCGCGCCGGGCCAGGCGCGGGCGAGTTCCCACGCGGTGTCCACCGGGCAGCTTAGGTCCCGGCGTCCGTGGATCAGCACACCGGGGATGTCCCGCAGCAGGACGGCGTCGCGGATCAGCGCGCCGGGCTCCAGCCAGCCGGCGTGGGAATAGTAGTGCGTGACGATGCGCGCGAAGGCCAGTTCCCAGTCTCCGATCGGACCATTGTGGACGGTCGCGCCGGGTTCCAGTGAGAGCACGGTGTCCTCCCAGGCACACCACGAGCGAGCGGCCTCGGTTCGCACGTGCGGGTCGGGATCTTCCATGAGCCGCGCGTAGGCCGCGACGAGGTCACCGGAAAGATCGCCGCGGAAGCGAGCCCATTCTTCGGGGAAGAACCGGCCGGCACCGCGGTACAGCCAGTCGATCTCGGAAGGCCGTGTCGTGCTGATCGCGCTGAAGATGATCTCCGTGACCCGCTCCGGGAACCGTTCGGCGTAGGCGAGCGCGAGCGTCGTGCCCCACGAACCGCCGGTGACGAGCCAGCGTTCGATACCCAGGTGTTCCCGCAACCGTTCCATGTCGGCGACGAGATGGTGTGTCGTGTTGTGCCGCAGGTCGGTCGCGGGGTCGCTCGCGTGCGGAGTGCTGCGGCCGCAGCCGCGCTGGTCGAACAGCACCGCGCGGTAGCGGGCCGGGTCGAACATCCGCCGCATTCCCGGCGTGCAGCCCTGCCCGGGGCCGCCGTGCAGCATGACGGCCGGCTTGCCGTCCGGGTTCCCGCAGGTCTCCCAGTGGACGAAGTTGCCGTCACCTACATCGAGCAGTCCGTTGTCATACGGCTCGGCAGGGGGATACAGATCGATCATGAACTCAGCCTAGACCGTCAGTGAGACCACGAAACACTTTCGCCGCAACGAAGTTCAGCACACCGGCCCTTTCCCCGCCGCGCTCGGAGGAGGAGATTCAGAGGTACCGGCGAATTCCCCGGAAACGGAGAGACATGGCGGTCGACGGCATGGACTTCACCCTTGGGGTGGAGGAAGAATTCGTCCTTCTCGACCCGGTGGACGGCGCGGTCGCGTTGCGTGCCCCCGAACTTCTCGCAAGTCTCGTTCCCGGGCCGGACGTCAGCGGTGAGCTGATGCGGTTCCAGATCGAGACCGCGACCGGCGTCTGCCGCGGCCTGGACGAGGTGCGCTCGGAGCTGACGCGGTTGCGGCAGACCGTCGCGACGGCGGCGGAGGCCGACGGTTGCCTCATGGTGGCGGCGGGGATCCCACCCGGCGAACTGCGGGGTGACACGCTCACGCCCGAACCCCGGTACCGGCGGATGGCACAGGCGTTCCCGGAGCTGATCGACGAGGCGGGAACGTGTGCCTGTCATGTGCACGTCGGGCTGCCGTCGCGGGATCTCGGCGCGCGGATCCTCACCGGACTGCGGCCGTGGCTCGCCCCGTTGCTGGCGCTCAGCGTGAACTCCCCGGTGGAGCGCGGCGCCGACTCCGGCTGGTCGAGCAGGCGTTTCCCGATCTGGGATCGCTGGCCGACGGCGAAACCGCCGGACGAGTGGTCCGGCGCGGCCGCGTACGACCGGAGTATCGGCGACGCCTTGCGCCGGGGCGACGCGCTCGACGCGGCGGGGGTCTACTTCTACGCCCGCCTTTCCCCTCGCCATCCCACGGTCGAGGTGCGGATCGCCGACGTCTGCCTTGCCGTCGACGACGCGGTGCTCCTCGCCGCGTTGGTGCGCGGACTGGTCGCGACCTGTGCCGTGACGACGCGATCGCCGCGAGCCCGCGGGACCCGGATCGGCGCGGCTTTGACGGCCGCCGCGCGCCGGGGTCTCGACGGGCCGGGCATCGACGTCTTCACCGGCAGGGAGGCCGATCAGCGCCACCTGCTCGGTGAACTGGTCGATTTCGTCCGGCCGGCGCTCAAGGCCGCGGGCGACGAGGAAGACGTCGAGCGGGGGTTGGACTCGGTGTTCGAACACGGGACCGGCGCTGCCAGGCAGCGCCGGTTGTTCGCGGAAGCCGCTTCGCTCGGCGAGTTCGCCGCGGAGCTCGCCCACGCGACGATGAACGTCCCGACCCGGTGAAACGAACCGGCTTCACAGCCAGCCGGACTCCTTGGCGATCCGCACCGCGTCGACCCGGTTGCGCGCGCTGAGTTTCGACACGATGGTGGTCAGGTAGTTCCGCACGGTGCCGGCGGACAGGAACAGTTCGGCCGCGATCTCGGTCGGGTCGGAGCCGACCGACGCGAGCCGGAGCACCTCGATCTCGCGGGCGGTGAGCGGGCATTCCTCGCTGTCCCAGGCGGCGAGCGCCAGATCGCCGTCGACGACGCGCCGCCCGGCGGCGACCCCCCGGACCGCGTTGGCGAGCCTGTCGGCGGGCGCGTCCTTGCGCAGGAAACCGTTGACCTTCGCCGCCAGGGCCCGCCGAAGGGTTCCCGGGCTGCCGAGCGAGGTGAGGATCAGCGTGCGCACACCGGGCAGTTGTTCGTGCAGTTCGGCGGCGGCGGTGAGCCCGTCCTTGCCGGGCAGGTCGATGTCGATGAGCGCGATGTCGGGATTCGCGGACCGCGCGAGCGGGAGGATCTCGTCGCCGCTGGCGCATTCGGCGACGACCTCGATGTCGGGTTCCAAACCGAGCAGCGCGACCAGGGCTCCACGGACAATGTGCATGTCCTCGGCCACCAGGACCTTGATCATCGACCCCATCTGCCTTTCACCGCATCCCGCCCCCGAGCCGCCGATACCATCCTCACACACACGTTCCCCGAAATGGAAACCGGCCCTTGACCGCCGCGGGGGGACGCGGTCAAGGGCCGGTTCTGTGTTGCCGCGGGAATACGTTCTTCGGACCGCGCCAACACGGCCGGGGAAGTTCCGGCGTGAATGCGCTACCAGGAATTCTGCGGCCATCGGCCGGTGAGATCCAGTGTGCCCAGCACCGCCGGACCGTGGTTTTCGCATGTCCGGGACCCCGTGAAATTTTCACGTCGGCGCACACATGAATCCATATCCGGCGGTGAATCAAGCACTTCAGGAGAAGCGGCGGCGAACACTAGTGTCGAAACCGCAAAGCAAGCCAGAATTCCTCGAGCGAAAGGACGGTACAATGGATGAGACTGTCCGGCGAGCCGTGGAGCGAGCCATTGGGGCCATGAACGAGAAACTGGGCGAAGAGCTCACTATCGATGACATCGCCCGTGCGGCGACGTTCAGCAAATTCCATTTCACCAGGGTGTTCCAGCAGGCCACCGGCGTCTCGCCGGGCCGGTTCCTGTCCGCGCTGCGGCTCGACGAGGCCAAGAGCCTGCTGTTGACGACCTCGATCACGGTCGCCGACATCAGCCGCCAGGTGGGCTACAACAGTGTCGGCACCTTCAGCACGCGGTTCAGCAGCCGGGTCGGCCTCTCCCCGTCCGCGTACCGGCGGCAGGGCGGGTTCCAGCGTCACCTCGCGGGCGATCCCCGTCCGGGCGCGAAGCGGGCCGTCGTCCGAGGTTTCGTGTCGGCGCCGCCGGAGATTTCGCCCGGCCTCGTCTTCGTCGGTCTCTTCCCGACGCGCATCCCCGAGGGCGCGCCCGTGCGGTACACGGTCATCGACGTCCCCGGCCCCTATCAGCTGACCGATGTCCCGGAAGGCACCTGGCACCTTGTCGCGCACTGCGTGACCGGCCCGCCCATGCGCCGCGGCACCGGGTACACCGGGCACCACGGCCCGATCACCGTCGAACCGGGTGTCTCCGCGCGGCTGGCGGATCTGCGGATGCGCCCCAAACGCCTGTTCGACCCGCCGGTCCTGCTCGCGTTGCCCGATCTGCGGCACCGGCCGGAGCCGTTCAAGCGCGCGGCCTGATCCTCCCCCGGATGTCAGGAAAGGGTCGTTCAGGACGGAAAACGTCTTGAACGACCCTTTCCTGACATCTGCGGCACCTCAGGCGGACAGACGGCCGGCCGCGGGGGCCAGCCCGTCCCGGATGTTCTGCCGCCACAGTTCGTAGGCGGGTGTCCCGTCCGCGGCGTCCGCGGTGACCTCGGTCGAGTCGGCCAGGCCGACGGCCTCCTCGATGCTCAGCCCGGCGAGGGCCCGCGCGGCGAGGCGGGTGTGCGGCGGAACGAACGACGAGAACGTCCTCGCCTTCACCGCGAACACGACACCGAGGCCGAGTTCGTCCTGGTGCTCCCCCGCCGACTCACGCAGTCTCACCAGTCCCGGCCGGTCACAGCCGCCCGCGAAGGTCGCGGCCAGCCCGACCCCGCTCCACAGGTCCGGACGGCGTCCGGCGGGGAAGCGGTTCACCGCCGCGGCGACCTTCACCGGGTCGCCGCCGTTGATGAACCACAGCGCCCGCCCGATGCCCTGGTCGCAGGCGCGCGGGAAGTACGCGGGGGCGCCCGCCCACGGGTACGGCTTGGGGACGAACTGCTCCTCGACCCACTTGCGCGTGTCGAAGTAGGCGCGATCGAAGGCGTAGCCGTCGACGGCCAGCCAGCTCATCGTCGGGTGGAACGGGACGCCGTCCAGTTCCGGCAGCACCTTCTTCCACAGCGGGCGGGGCAGCCGCGCCATCGCGAACCCGATGCCGATGTAGGTCAGGAACACGTGCGGGAGTCCGGGGCCGCTCATCAGTTCGGCCGTGCGGTCCGTCCGGCCGCCGGGCATGACGTCGAGGATGGTGAACGCCATCGCCGCACCCTCGTAGGCGAACCCGCGCAGCTCCGGCTCGACCATGTCCAGCCGCCGTTCGGCCTCCCACAGCGCCGGCGCGTCGATCCCCCACTCGAAGCCGCACACCACCGCCTGCGGGATCGACTCCAGACGGGCGGTCGCCGGCGTCGGCGGCACTCCGAAGCCTCGCCCCTCGAAGCCGACCGAAGCCAGCGAAGGCGCGAACATGACCTTGCGCAGGGCACCCAGCAATGAGCTCATCACTTACGTCCTTTGTGGATAGTGTCGGCTTCGCGCGAACTCGGCTCGTGCCGAGGAGACCACGCCGCGCTCGACGGCCGATCGAGGTCGGCGCCCGGGTACCGCCGAACAGTCCATCCCCGTCTTCGAAAGACGTCGAATTCACCCGTTCGCCGGACTAATTCACCGTAATGGAACGTACTCAACAGAGAATGAAAACCACTTATGGCAATACTTTTTACCGTCTTCTCACCTAACAGCGAGTAATCGATCGCTCTCAGTTTCAGTATGCTCGAAGCCATGACATCGTCGCAGCTCACCAGGGTTCCACCCGGCCGAGCAGGCGGCCGAAAAAAGCGCAACCTTGTATCGTGCGATTCCGATTCACTCTTCCGGGTTTGCTATGTACACTGAGAGTTAGCGCGTTTCTGGGGAAGAGGAGGTCGGAGTGATCCGAGTCCTATTGGCCGAGGATATGCACATGGTCCGCGGCGCCTTGGTCGCTCTGCTGAACCTCGAACAGGACATCGAGGTGGTCGCGGAGGTCTGCTCGGGCGACAAGATCCTTCCGATGGCCGCGGAGTATCTGCCGGACGTCGCGATCATCGACATCGACCTGCCCGCCAAGGACGGGCTCGCCGCCGCTTCCGAGCTCTATCAGCAACTTCCGAGCGTCCGCACGCTGATCCTCACCTCGCTCGGCCGGCCGGGCACCGTGCGCCGCGCGCTCGACGCGAAGGTGAACGGTTTCCTGCTCAAGGACGCGCCCGCCGACAAGCTCGCCAACGCCGTCCGCTCGGTCGCCATCGGCCGCCGCGTCATCGACAGTGAACTCGCGCTGTCCGCCTGGGAAACCGAGGACTGCCCGCTGACCCCGCGGGAAGCCGAGATCCTCCGCCTCGCCGCGAACGGGCACACGGTCGCCGACATCGCGGCGGAGTTGTTCCTGTCACCGGGAACCGTGCGGAACTATCTCGCCACGGTGGTCACGAAACTCAACGCCCGCAACCGGGTGGACGCCATCCGCATCGCCACCGATTCGGACTGGCTCTGACCCGTTCCGCGTCTTCTCTTTTGCCACAAACAGTTCTCTGCTCCAGGTCGTGAGGATCGCATACGGGGGCAACGAAGAAATCACCGTGCGCCGGGTGTTTCCGGCACTGTTCCGAAGGTTCCGCCTCTGTCACCGTCATTGAGGGGGATTCCGCCGGAGGGGCAGGGATGCACGCGATGACCATCGGACCAGGTGACACGGCCAGGGTTCTGGGGCCGCTCGAGCTGCACATCGGCGGGGTCGATCGCGCGCCGAGCACGCCGAAACTCCTGCAGCTGCTGGCGATGCTGCTCATCCGTCCCGGCAAGACGGTCCACGTCGACTCGCTGGTCCACGAGCTGTGGAACGACACGCCGCCGCGCAGTGTCCGCCGGACTCTGCACACCTACGTCCATCACCTCCGCCGCCATCTCGACCCGGACGGCACCGGCCGCCTGCTGGTCACCAGCTCGCCAGGGTACCGGCTCGACATCGACGCGGGCGTGGTCGACGTGTCGGAGTTCCACCGGCTTCACCGCCTCGGCCGCGACCTGCTGGACGAAGGCGGCGACGCGGCGGCCGCGCACGCGTTCCGTACCGCGCTGGACCTGTGGTCCGGTCCCCCGCTGGCGAACATCCACTGTGGACCGACCTTGGCCGCCTACACCGTCTATCTCCTGGAGCATCGGCGCAACGCCCGCGACCTGTGGATCGAGGCCGAGATCCGCGCCGGGAACCACCGGGAGATGCTCGGCGTGCTGCGGTCGCTCACCACCGCCGACCCGTTCGACGAAAGCCTGCACGCCCAGCTGATCCGCGCGCTCGGGCTCAGCGGGAGGCGCAGCGACGCGCTCGCGACGTTCGAGTGGCTGCGGACCAGGCTCGAGGACGAACTGGGGGTGAAACCCTGCGCCGAACTGCGGGAGCTGCACCGCGAACTGCTTTCCGAGGGACACCCCGTCCGCTGAACGAGCACCACCCCGTCACCAGATCAAGGAAGTTGAGGAGTCAAGCATGACCGCTCGCACCTACGGCCAGTTCTGCGGCCTCGCCCGCGCGCTCGAGATCATCGGGGAACGCTGGTCCCTGCTCGTGATCCGCGACCTGGTGCTCGGCCCGAAGCGTTTCGACGAGCTGCAGCACGGCCTGCCGAAGATCCCGACGAGCATCCTGTCGACCCGGCTCAACGAACTCGAACGGCACGGCGTCGTCCAGCGCCGGGTGCTCTCGCAGCTCGACGCCGGGGTGGTCTACGAGCTCACCGAGTACGGCAACGACCTCGACCAGATCCTGTTGCAGCTGGGCCTGTGGGGCGCCCGTTCGCTGACCGACCCGGCCGCCGACGATCTGTTCACCCTCGACGCGGCCATCCTGTCGCTGTACACGACGTTCCAGCCGGACGCCGGACGCGGCATCCAGTGCTCGTTCGAGCTCCACTACGGCGATCAGATGATCGTCCACGCGGTGATCGACGACGGCGCGGTGACGGCGGGCGAGGGCCCGCTTCCGGAGCCGGACCTCGTCATCGAGCCGCGCGGCCCGGTCGTGCTCAAGCTGCTGAACGGCGAGCTGGACGCCGCGAGCGCGCTCACCTGCGGCGCGGTGGCCGTGAAGGGCGACCCGGCGATGCTGGAGCTGTTCACCCGGCTGTTCCACATCCCCTCGGCGCCGTCGAAGACCGAAGGGCTCGTCACGCACTGAAGATGACCTCCGCCATTCGGCACCTGCTTGCGGTCCTTGCACACGCAACGATCGCAACCAGGTGCCGAATGGCGTCATTCGAAGCGTGAGGTGTCGCCGGCGCCGCGCCGGACGATCTCCGGCTCCCCCGACGAGAAATCGATGACCGTGGTGGGCTCGACCCCGCACTCGCCGGAATCGATCACCGCGTCGACCACGTGCTCCAGGCGTTCCTTGATGTCCCAGCCCTGGGTCATCGGCTCCTCCTGGTCGGGCAGCAGCAGCGTGCTCGACAGCAGCGGCTCGCCGAGCTCGCCCAGCAGCGCCTGGGTCACCACGTGGTCCGGGATGCGCACGCCGACGGTCTTCTTCTTGGCGTGCAGCAGGCGGCGCGGCACCTCCTTGGTCGCGGGCAGGATGAAGGTGTAGCTGCCCGGCGTCGACGCCTTGACCGCGCGGAAGACCGCGTTGTCCACGTGCACGAACTGGCCCAGCTGGGCGAAGTCCTGGCACACCAGGGTGAAGTGGTGGCGGTCGTCGAGTTTGCGGATGCTCCGGATGCGGTCGATGCCCTGCCTGTTCCCCAGCTGGCAGCCGAGGGCGAAACAGGAGTCCGTCGGGTACGCGATGAGCCCGTCTTCGCGCAGGATGCCGACGACCTGTCCGATCGCGCGTCGTTGCGGATTCTCCGGATGTACGTCGAAATACCTGGCCATGCGCCGAGCTTAGGGCCACCGGGCCACGGCCGCCGCGAGAGCCCGCCCGGCGCGGCGTGCCGGGCGTGCGCGACGTACAGGGCGTACGCGGCGTACACGGCGTACACAGTGGAACAGCGGATCGGCGCACGTCTTCCATCGTGGCGTCTTCCGCGATCGCGTTCATGGTCCGAACGAACCACACCCGCGCGGGTGATCGAGGCGATTTTTTCCCTGTCCCCAGCGGGGAAAGCGCCTCCCTTGCGGCAGTCCCGCCCTACCCGGAAGAAGCCACCAGGGTAACGAACATGGGTTAGGATCCGAATCACACGGCGATGGAAGGTCGTGCGGCGGCCTGCCACGGCCAACGCAGGGGGAAGCACGACGAAGACCGAGACTTCTTCTGTGACCACTGGGGTGCCTGTGCCGGAACAGCTCGCGGTGACCGCCGAACCTCTGGGTACCGCCGGGGTCGACCGGCGCCCCCGGCGGGCCTTGTTCCTCGCCGGGCTGATCATCACCGTCGTCTTCGTCAACTCCTGTCTGTTCGGTCTCCTCGCGGTTCTGCTGCAGCCGGGGGTCGACTTCTGGCAGGGCCTGCTGGCGGTGCTGTACGTGGGGCCCGTGCTGGCGATCCAGCTGCTGTACTTCAGCCGTCCGGCGGTCCGCCTGGACACCAAGCTCGCGAAAGCGATGCTGGTGGTGCAGGCGTGCCTGGCCTACCTGTCGACGCTGCACTTCGACGCGGCGCTGAGCTCGCTGACCACCCTCGCCGCGGGCAGCGCGCTGCTGCTGTTCCGGCCGAGGACGGGCTGGACCGTGTTCACCGTGTTCATGGCGGGCACGATCTGGATCCTGTGGACCTACGACGAGACCTGGCTCGGGGCGTTGTTCGACAGCGTCACCGCCGTCTTCTACGCCCTGGTCGTGTATCTGCTGACCTGGCTCGCGCGGCTGGTGACCGAGCTGCACCAGGCCAGGACCGAACTGGCGCGGCGGGCCGTCGCGGAGCAGCGGCTGGCCTTCGCGAGGGACCTGCACGACCTGCTCGGGCTCAGCCTGTCCGCGATCGCGCTCAAGGGCGAGCTGGTCCACCGGCTGCTGCGCAAATCCCTGGACCAGGCGCGCGCGGAACTCGCCGAGATCACCGGGATCGCCCAGCGGACGCTGTCCGACGTGCGGTCGGTGGCCAGGGGCTACCGGGAGCTTTCGCTCGACAAGGAATCACGGACCGCGGTGTCGCTGCTCTCGGCGTCGAACGTCTCGGTGCGGCTCGAACTCGAGCAGGTCGAGCTGCCGGTGAAGCTGCGCACCCTGCTGGCGAAGGTGCTGCGCGAGGGTGTGACGAACGTGCTCCGCTACACCGGCGTCGGGCATTGCGAGATCACCGTGCGAGAGACCGGTGGCAAGGTCGCGCTGGAGATCGTGCACGACGGGACGGCGCACGAGGACGTCCCGGAGGAGACGGCGGAGAGTCTGCGTGCGGTGACCGAGGAGGTCGCCGGGCACGGCGGGAGGCTCAGCGCGGGCCCCGACGCGGCGGGCCGGTGGCGGCTGCACGCCGAACTCCCGGTGCCCGAGCAGGCCGAGCCCGCCGAGGCGGCGCTGGAGCAGGAGCCCGGCCACTGGTCCCGGATCGACGCCAGGAACGTCCAATGGACGATGTCCGCGGTCTTCGTCATCTTCAGCCTCTCCGCGATGGCCCGGGCCTTCATGCTGACCGACGACGGCTGGTCCCTCCTCCTCATCGCCGGGTATCTCACCGCGTTGACCACGCTGCAACTGTCCTATTTCGCCCGGCCGAACGTCCGGTTGCGTTCGCGGCAGAGCTACGCGCTGCTGTTCGTGCAGGCCTGCCTGATCTTCCTGCCGCTGATCCCGCTCGGGCACGCCTGGGTGAGCTTGCCCAGCCTGTTCGCCGGCACCGCGCTGCTGGTGCTGCCGCCGCTGGCCGGATGGACGGCGTTCGCCGCGACCGCGGCGGGCGTGGTGCTGATCCGGATCGGCTACGGCACCGACTTCCTCGGCGGCTTCTACAGCTTCGCGTCCATCCTGAACACCGGGCTGATGGTCTTCGGTCTCATCTGGCTGATCCGGCTGGTGACCGAACTGGGCGAGACCAGGAAACGCCTCGCCGAGGTCGCGGTCGCCGAGGAGCGGCTGCGGTTCGCCCGCGACCTGCACGACCTGCTCGGGATGAGCCTGTCGGCGATCGCGCTGAAGAGTGAGCTGACCAGCCGGATCATGGACATCGACACCAACCGCGCGTCCGACGAGCTGCTGGAGATCCTCGGGCTGACCAGGCAGGCGCTGGCCGACGTCCGCTCGGTGGCCAGCGGCTACCGCGAACTGTCGCTGGATCAGGAGTCCCGGTCGGCGCAGGCCGTGCTGGTGGCCGCCGACGTCCAGGTGCGGCTGGAGATCGAGCAGGACGACCTGCCGACGACGGTGCGGACGGTGCTGGCCGTGGTGCTGCGCGAAGGCGTGACGAACGTGTTGCGGCACAGCAAGGTCGAACGCTGCGAGATCGCCGTGCGGCGGACCGTGAACGGCGTCGCGCTCGACATCGTCAACGACGGTGTCCAGAACGGACGGCCACCGAGTCCGGAGCGGCCGGCGCGGGTCGAGGCCCCGGGCAGCGGCATCACGAACATGTCCGACCGCGTCGCCGGACTCGGCGGGGAGCTGACCGCCGGGGTCGAGGCCGACGGGCGGTTCCGGCTGCGCGCCGTGGTGCCCGTCTAGATCCAGCCGGAGTCCCTGGCGATCCGGATCGCGTCGACGCGGTTGCGCGCGTTGAGCTTCGAAACGATCGTGGTCAGGTAGTTGCGCACGGTTCCGGTGGAGAGAAAGGCCTTCGCCGCGACCTCCAGGGTGTCGCGGCCTTCGGCGGTCAGCCGCAGGACGTCGATCTCCCGCGGGGTCAGCGGGCATTCCACGGTGTCCCACGCGGCGAGTGCGAGGTCGCCGTCGACCATCCGGCGCCCGGCCGCCACGCCGCGCACGGCGTTGGCGAGTTTCTCCGCGGGGGCGTCCTTCAACAGGAACCCGTTCACCTTGGCCGCCAGCGCCCGCCGGAGCGTGCCGGGCCTGCCGAGACTGGTCAGGATCAGGGTCCTGACCTCGGGCAGCTGCTCGTGGAGTTCGGTGGCCGCGGTGAGCCCGTCCTTGCCGGGGAGGTCGATGTCGATGACCGCGACCTGCGTCCGGGAAACCCGCGCGGCGGCGAGGATCTCGTCACCGGAAGCCACTTCGGACACCACTTCGATGTCGGGCTCCAGCCGCAGCAGCGCCACGAGCGCTCCCCTGACGATATGCATGTCTTCAGCCACCAGAACTCTGATCACCATCGCGCCGTCCCCTCACGCGCACCCCCATGGCCCCAACATAAACACGCCCGGACGGAACGCGTTCCACCGTTCGGGTGGTGCGTCGGTCCGGTCCGTTTTGGGGACGTCACGGCAAAAGCGGCGCGGGGCGACCGGTTCCGCAGTCGGTCGGCTACTTTCCGTCGACATGCCGGACCGCCGCTCGCCTTCGGGGCGCGAGCGGCGGTCCGGTGGGGTGCGCTCAGCTCGCCTCGGCCAGTGGCGGAGCGGTGCAACAGGCTCCGGTGAAACAGTTGAAGACGTCACCGCGTGGCTGATTGGTCCAGTTGTCGAAACGGTCGATCACCAGATCGACCTGGTTTCCGGCGAAACCGGTGTCGATTCCCCGGACGGCGAAGAGCGAGCGGACGTTGTCGGTCACAGCGTTCTTCATCGAATGGCTCCCAGGCTGTTCGGCGGTTTTCCTTCGCTGAGGGAATCGTGCTGCCCAGGGCCGGTTCGCGGCCAGTGCCATGCATCATCGCGGCGATGTGCTTTTCACCTACGCCAGAAGGTTCTCCTCGACTGCTCCACTTCCGCGACCTCCGCTGTCGAACGGAGTAACAGCGGCATTGCCGGTGACGGAACGCGGCCGGCCGGTCTCAGTGCGGCACGGTTGTCCGGTGTGGACAGTCGACTCAGGATTCGAGCAGGCGCGCCAGACCGGCGTACCCGCCCTCCTTCAGCCGCACGCCCGAAATCTTCGCGTAGGCGTCGTCGGCGCGGATCCCGAGCCCCTCGACCATCCGGTTCATGAAGTTGAACAGGGCGCAGACGAGGACGGCGTCGTGCAGCGCGGCCTCGTCCCAGCCCGCCGCGAACACCGCTTCCGCGTCGGCGTCGGTCATCCGGGACGGCGTGCGCGTCAGCTTGCCCACGTAGGCCAGTACGGGCTTCATGCGCGCGTCCACGGGCGAGGAGTCCAGATCGGCCAGTGCGGCCGTCAGAAGCCCTTCCGGCACACCGAAAGCCTCCGCGGTGACGGTGTGGACCCCGTGGCAGTACCGGCAGTCGTTGACGCCGGAGACGTAGGCCGCGATCAGCTCCCGCTCCCCCGCGTCGAACACCGACGGCGCCCGCATGATCAGTTCGTGGAGATCCAGCAGTTTCGACGCCGGCGCCGGGAACTTCCGGAAGACCTGCAGCAGCGTGGTGTCAGTCGGCAAAGACCCGAGATAGGACATCGTGTGTACCGCTCCCCTTTTCCGGCGCCCGCCCGTGCTCGGCGAACTTTTCGACGTCGTCGCGACGCAGCCAGCAGGCCGCGAGGCACGCCACCGAAGCCGGTCCCAGCCCGGTCACCGCGGCGGTGACCCGCGCGGTGGCGTGTTCCCATTCTCGGCGCAGGGAACCCGCCGCTGTCATCTCCGGACCTGCTTCGATCAACGGGCGCACCGCGCGCCAGCGGGCGATCCCGGCTTCGACGAGCGCGTCGGTGCCCAGGTCGAGCGCGTCGTGCCGGGCCTGGTCCACGGCGAGGGCGACCAGCGCGGGCTCGTCGGCGAGACGGGCGAGCCCGACGCCGGCCAGCAGTCGTTCGGCGTCCAGGCCCAGCAGGATCACCCCCGCCTCCGTGGAGGGAGCGTCGTCGATCGACGGCAGGGTGAAGCGGGAGTCGTACGGCTCAGACACGGGCGACGTCCTTCGCGGCCGTCCGCGGCAGGGCTTCCCGCCGCAGGTTCTCGGCGATGGCGGCCGCGACCCGCGCGGTGGCGACGCGGTGGCCGTCGATGTTGCGGGCGGCCGGGCCCAGCGCCATCCCCGCGGCCGCGCCGACGGCGAAGACCCGCGCCGCGCCGAGGTAGGCGAAGGTGCGCTCGTCCAGCTGAGGCCAGCCGCCGCGGTCGAGGACGGCCTCGCCGGGCATCAGGCCGTCACCGATCGACGGCGTGGTGCCGAGCGCCAGGACGGCGTGGTCCACGGAAACCCGCGAACCGTCTTCGAGGTGGAGGGCGGCCCCCGGTGCGACCTTCGTGATCGCCTTGCCGCGATGCACGATCAGCCGTCCCTCGGCTTCGGCGGCCTCGAGCATCGGCCGGAACTCGAACATGATCGACGCGCGCCGGAAGCGGCCCATCAGTTCGAGCCGTTCCGACCAGGTCACACCGTCGAAGCGGGCGCGGCCTTCCGGCCGGAAGAACGACGAGTTGACGTCGGCGCACTGGTAGCGTTCGCCCGTTTCGCGAACCACCCAGTGCACCTCGCGGCCTTGCGTGAGCCCGTTGGAGATCAGGTGTGCGGCGGTGAGGCCGGCGCCGACGACTGCGAGCCGCTTGCCGGCGGCGGGAACGGGTTCGTCCCAGTAGCTCACCCCGCGCGGCGGATGACCGCCGCCCCACCAGGTGTCCGGGGCGGACCGGCGCTCCTCGCCGAGGCACAGCACGACGTGGCGCGCGGTCACGGTGAACCGGTCGGCGCGCACGGTGACCGTCTCCGAGGACGCTCCAGCCGGCAGCACCTCGCGTACCGAACCGCGCCAGGTCCGTTCGGTGACGTGATGGCTCGCGGCCAGATGACGGCAGTACGCCTCGAAGACGTCGACGGGGACGACGGACCGGTGCCCGGCCTGCGCCATCCGGATCTCACGGCGCTCCACCGGCGTCAGCACCGACCAGTGCAGCCGGGCGAAGTCCAGCAGTTCGCAGTCGCGGTAGCCCTCGACGCCGGGGTGGTGCTCGTACGGTGACCGCAGCACGCGCTGGCCGAGCAGGTCGATCCGGTCGAAGAACCGGCCACAGGGACGGCCGTCGCGGTCGACGACGACGAGGTCTCGCACGCCGTGGTGCCACAACGCGGAAGCGACCGCGAGCCCCGCCGGGCCCGCACCGACGATGACCACGTCGGCGCCGGACGGCGGTTCGGCGGTGGCCGCCGCGCGGGCGCCGGGGACGACCGGCCACTCCCGCCCGCGCGGCGATTCGAGCAGATGGGGTTCCGGGACGAACGTGATCACCGGCGTACTCAGCCGATCACGGTCACCGGGACGATCAGCTCGATCACGGGGCGCTGTTTCATCCCGTTGCTGATCATTTCGTCCAGGGTCTGCTGGGACTGCTCGGCGGTGTCGGTCGCGATCGGGCTGTACCGGGAGTAGGAGTAGGTCGGCTTCCGCCCGCCCGCGTCCAGCGAATACACCTTCAGCACGGCCTCGCCGGGCCGGACTTCACCGTCGTAGAAGGTGAGGCGGCGCTGGTCGGGTGTCATGAAGGACTTCGAGAACTGGCGGGAAAGCACGAGGGTCTCGGCGTCGTTGACGAAGGTCGAGTCCTCGTCGGTGACGACCTGCATCGCGACCCAGGTCTTGTCGGTCAGGTTGGTCTCGGACTTGATCACCTGCCAGCGACCCGGCTCCGGGAGGTTGACGCTGACCGAAATATCGTGGTCGGTGGTGTCGATCGCGCCGGAGATCATCAGCACCCGGCGGCGGACATCGGCGACCCCGGCCATCTGAATGTCACGTGCGCGAACCCGTGTGGAAACATCCAATCCCGGGAATTCAGGTGATGACATTTTTTGTGCCTCCAGCCCTCGAACACAAATTCCAGCCCGGCAGAATTCCCCCGCCCCCAAACACCGGAAGAATTTCACGCCGAACTGGACGATGTCAAGATGAGGAACGCATGACCCACTGGTACGAAAGGCTGCCGGTAAGGGGCAGGAGACTGGGCCGTTCAGCGGTACCGGCTCAGGAACCGTCGGCGTCCTCGATCCAGGCAGCGGCGGGTGTGCCGTGCTCCAGCGCGCCGATGTAAACGATCTCGAACGACGAATCGGACCGCTTGAGCCCTATCCGGATGACGAGATCATGTTTCACCAGAATAATGAACTGATGCGGATCCCGGCCGTCTCCGAAAATGTCGTAGATGAGAAAGGCGGATCCGTCGGCCACCGCGAAAAGTGCTTCGTAGATGACATTTCGATCAGCCTGCGGTGCATTGATCGCCCATTCTTCCAGCACCTGCAAACCCGACGTGAGCTGGAGGCGCATAGCCATCCGGAGGCCTCCTCGTGGTCTGGCCGGGTCGTGGGCGATCTTCATTCTCGCGCGCGCGATACCCGGTGGTCTTCTTTGTTCGTGCTTTACGTACCGGTCGAGCAGGCCGTGTCCGGCCTAGTTGTAGCCGAGGATGATGTGGTCGGCGGGCGGCTCGTTCTCGGCGGCCTGCCGCGGCTCCGGGACGAGCGCCGTCGCGTCGGCCTCGACGGTCCCGCGCGGGTCGAAATCATCGCCGACCACTCGAATTCGCACCTGTGCCGTCATGGCGTTCCTCCCGGCCTTCGATGAACGACTCACTTGACAACCAGGATGAACCCGTCCGATCGGGAGCCGATCGTGGCACGATCGAGGACGCCGGGGGCTCGTGCTGAGCAAAGAAAAAGTTGCGGGCGAGGGGGTGCCGGTAGTGCCCTTGTGGTATCCGGAAGACCAAGGAGCACACCATGACCGAGCGCCTCGACCCGTACGAGATCTACGCCGACGACGAACTCGACGTCGACCTGCTGGGCCTGTCGTGGCCCGACCCGGCCGTTCCCGAGCAGCGAGACAGGCAGTGAGCGCGGCGGAACGGCAGCGGACCTGCGCGGTCTGCGGAGGCCCGTTCGCGCCTGGGGAGCGAACGGACCTGGAGACGGTGATCGACGGCGGCGTCCTCTACGTCGCCGTGCACACCTGCCACAGCACGTATCCGCCGCGGCGGGAAAGCGAGGCCGCGCGACGGCTCAGCGCGTAGTGCGGCGCCCGATCACGCGAGTCACGCGCTCAAGCACGCGAGTCACGCCTCCGATCACGCGAGTCACGCGCTCAAGCACGCGAGTCACGCCTCCGATCACGCGAGTCACGCGCCTGAACGCACATGACGCGAAAGCCACTTTCGCAACGTTGAAGGTTGCGAAAGTGGCTTTCGCGTCATGTGGCAACGGCCGTCAGCGCAAGACCGAAGTGCGCCAGCTCGCCGGGGTCCGGGACGACCAGGCGGATCGCGCCGGCGCGGCGGGCGGAGGCTCGGCCGAAGCGAGCGCGGTGAAGACGGCGACGAGTGCCGCCAGTTCGGCGTCTTCCGGGTCCCCCCGCAGGACCCGGAAGATCGCCACACTGTCCTTTTCGGACGGTGACATGGTCCCCCCGTTCAGATCGGATGGTTGCCGTGCTTGCGCTGGGGTGCGGCCTTTCGCTTGTCTTGCAGCATGTCCAGCGCCCTGGCGACGGCGGACCGGGTGTCGGCTGGGTCGATGATGTCGTCGACCAGCCCCCGTTCCGCCGAGTACTGCGGGTTCATGAACTCTTCGGTGTACTCCGCGACCAGGTGGGCGCGCAACGCGTCCGGATCGGGCGCGACCGCGAGGTCCTTGCGGAACAGCACGTTGACCGCGCCCTCGGCGCCCATCACGGCGATCTGGTTGGTGGGCCACGCCAAGGACAGGTCGGTGCCGATGGACCGCGAGTCCATCACGATGTACGCGCCGCCGTAGGCCTTGCGCAGGATGACCTGGATCCGCGGCACGGTCGCCTCGCAGTAGGCGTGCAGCAGTTGCGCGCCGTGCCGGATGATCCCGGAATGCTCCTGCTCGACTCCCGGCAGGAAACCCGGGACGTCGACGAGGGTCACCAGCGGGATGCTGAACGCGTCGCAGAACCGCACGAACCGCGCGGCCTTCTGCGAAGCGGGTCCGTCGAGCACGCCGGCGAAAACCATCGGCTGGTTGCCGACCAGGCCGACCACGCGCCCGTCGATCCGCGCGAGCGCGCACAGCACGTTCGGCGCCCATCGCTCGTGCGTCTCGAAGAACTCGCCGTCGTCGGTCAGTTCCGTGAACACGTCCCGCATGTCGTAGGGCTTGTTCGGCTCCACCGGGACGAGTTCGGCGAACCTCGGGCGCCGGTCCTTGCCCGCGTCCTGTGACGGTTCGCGAGGCGCGGGCTCCAGATAGTTCGACGGCAGCAGCGAGACCAGGTAGCGGACGTCGGCGAGGCAGCTGTCCTCGTCGTCGTGCACCACGGTCGCCACGCCGGACGACGCGCCGTGCACGTCCGCGCCGCCCAGTTCGTCGTGGCTGACCCGTTCCCCGGTCACGGTCTCGACGACGTCCGGCCCGGTCAGGTACATCCGGGCGGTGTCGCGCACCATGAAGACGAAGTCCGCGAGCGCGGGCGAATACGCCGCCCCGCCCGCGCACGGCCCCAGCACCACGCTGATCTGCGGGATGACGCCGGACGCCTCGACCTGACGGCGGAAGATGCCGCCGTAGCCGTTGAGCGCCATGACACCTTCCTGGATCCGCGCTCCCCCGCTGTCGTTGAGCCCGATCAGCGGCGAACCGGTGGCGATCGCCAGATCCATCACCTTGTGGATCTTCGCCGCGTGCGCCTCGCCGAGCGAACCGCCGAAGACGGTGAAGTCCTGCGCGTAGACGAAGACGCGCCGTCCGTCGATGGTGCCCGAGCCCGCGATCACCCCGTCGGTGTACGGCCGGTTCTCCGCCAGCCCGAGCCCGTTCGCCTGATGCCGCCGGTACAGCTCGACCTCGGTGAAGGAATCGGGGTCCAGCAACAGATCCAGCCGTTCGCGCGCGGTGTGCTTCCCGAGCGAATGCTGCCGCCGGACGCCGTCGAGCCGCCCGTCGACGATGTGCTCGCGCAGTTCGTCGCGCTGGGTGCGCAGCAACGGCATCGTCGGTTCCGGGGGGTGCACCGGTTCGGCGCCCCTGGCGAGCGGGATCACCTGCCCGTCGGTCGCCCTCGGGATCCGGGGGCGCCGCAGCCGGTCTTCCGGCAGCGGCACCACCTCGGAGTCCTCCGTGCGCTGAGCGCCCGGATCGCCCTGCAGGGTCACGCCGCCTCCTTGAGCCTGGCCTCGCGCTCGAGCTCGTCGAGTTCGATCTCCCGCTTGATGTCGCCCCAGCACACCCCCCGTCCGAGACGGGGCATCGTGGTCACCACCGGCGGCCGTTCGGCCGAGGGCGCCGGGGCGGTCGTGGCGGATTCGTTGATGGTCATGGCAATTCCTCTCCCTTGATGGGGACCACTCAGGCCGATGCCCGTATCCGGCCGTCGATCTGGTGGTAGCCGCCGCTGTAGAAGACCAGCGAGTCCTGTGCGGTGCCGCGGCTGGAGGCGACCACCTTGCCGAGGAAGATCGAGTGGTCACCGCCCTCGTAGACCTCCGCCAGCTCGCATTCCAGCCACGCGAGCGCGCCGTCGAGCAGCGGGGCGCCGGTCCGCGGCCCCGCCGTCCAGTCCACCGAGTCGAACTGCGCGAGCCCGGCCGGGCGGCGCCAGTCCGCGAAGTACTTCGCCAGCTCCTTCTGGTCCGACGCCAGCACCGTGACCGCGTACGAACCCGCCGTCACGATCGCCTCGTGCATCCGTGCCGCGCGGGAAACGCAGCACAGCACCATCGGCGGCTCCAGCGACACGGAGGTGACGGCGTTGGCGGTCATCCCGTGTGCCCGTTCGCCCCCGGCGGTCAGCACGGTGACCCCGGTGGCGAACTGGCCCATCACCTCCCGCAACCCGGACTGCGCGGACAGCCGTCGTCGCGCCGCGGGTGTCGGCAGGCGTTTCAGCACCGGCCGCGTAGGTTCCTCCACCTCACCCACGTCACTCCCCCTTGCCGTCGACGGCGTACGGGGCCAGCGCCTCACGCAGCTGCTCGGGCACCCTGCTGGGCACGGTCGCCGTGTTGGGGCCGCGCATGCAGGCGATCCGCTGCCGTCCGCGCGCCACCAGCCGTTCCCCCTCGCCGGTGAGGTGGACGTAGTCGAAGGTGAACTGGATCTGGGTCTGGGTCAGCTCTTCCAGCCGCAGCCGGATGGAGAGCTCGTCGAACGCGGTGATCTCCGCGTAGAACTCGCAGTCCACCTTGAGAGTGAAGAGCTTCAGATCGCGGCGGACCTCTTCGAGCACCGCCGGCGCCTTGTCCTTCAGGAACATTTCGCGGCACCGGCCCTGCCAGCGCACGTAGTTCACGTAGTAGACGTTGCCGACCAGGTTGGTCTCTTCGAACCCGACCGTGTGCAGGATCTCGTAGTAGTCGGCCATGTCAGTTTCCTTCTCCCTGTAGCACCGCGAAGACCACGGGATCGGTCCGGTCGTTGACGGTCGTCACCCAGGTGGCGATGCGGGCGGCACCGTGCGAGAGCACCGCCCAGCCGTCCGGATCGACCCGGTGCACGGTGAGTGCCTGTGTCATGTCCCCGGTCTTGCGCACGCATTCGAGCGCGCTCCAGACCCTGGTGTGCGCGACCGAAAGCGGCTCGCGGGCGTCCGCGGCGAGCAGTTCGCCCACCGCGAGCAGATCCTCGCCGAGCAGACCCGCCCAGTCCTGGGGTGTCCGTTCGATCGCCGTCTCGACGTCGCAGGCGATCCGGCCGTCTCCCGCGATGGCCAAGGTGAGTCCGGCGCTGTGCGACGCGCTGATCTCGACCCCGTCGGCCTCCGGTTTCCCGTCCGGCCGGTAGCGGATCTCGAGCGGGGTGTCGACGGCGCGGCCGGCGGCCAAGGCCGTCTGCGCCCGCCGTTCCGTCGTGGTCTCCACGGAAACACCCACCGGGTCCGGTTCGACGACGATCGCGCGGGACGAGCCGAGCAGTCGTTCGACGGAACGCTCCAAATAGGACCCGAGCATCGACGGGACCCAAGGGCCTTCACCGTCGCGTTTGCGCACCGCGCGCAGTTTCAGCCCTTCCCATCGCTCGACGAGCTTCCCGTCGGGGTTGCGGACGTCGAGGTCGTAGAGGTAGCTGTCGCCGTCCTGCGAACGCTCGCGGGCGTCGAGGAGCACGTACTCCGGGTCCTGCTCGCCGGGCTCGGCCAGGTACAGCCGCTCGATCCCTTGCGGCAGCAGGGTCGCGTCCGGGACGCAGCACTGGATCGCGTGCATCATCGCGTCGCGGGTGCCGGGGTCGGCCAGAAGCTGTTCCTGCGGGAGGAACGGCGCGAACCAGTCGACCTCGGCGCCGGTCGCGATCTCCGCGACCGCGTGCCGCGCGCCCGCCCGGCGATATCCGGTGACCCGCTGGAATCGCTTGCCCTGGAACAGGACCGTGCCGTAGAGCTCGGTCGTCGGGTCGACCGGGACCGGCGGCAGCGCGACGTCGCGGACGACGGTGTCACCCAGCGGGTCGGGCCGGGAGAACCGCAGCCGGGCGCGGAAGTGGTCGGCGCTGAACCCGGTCTCCCCGCTGCGCAGCACCACGTCCACCGTTTCGGCGTCCCTGGCCAGCGCGGCGAGCCGGATCGTGGTCGAGCCGCCCGGTGAGACGATGATCGGGCGCAGGAACTCGACGTCGGAGAACACCGGTGCCGGCAGGGTTTCCACGCCGAGCGCGGCCTTGGCGACCTGGGTCATCGCCTCCATGCCGATCACCGCCGGGAACAGCAGCTGGCCGTCGAGCAGATGGTCGGCCAGATACGGGTCGCTGCCCGCGGAGAGGTCGGCCTCGGTGATCAGCTCGACCCCCGGGTAGTGCACGACGGCACGGTCGACGAAGCGGGTCAGCGGCAGTTCGCGTTTCTCCACCGGCAGGGTGACCAAGCCCGCTGTCCGGCCGCAGACGACCAGTACCGACGGGGCGGCCGGGTCGCCGACGACCTGGCGGAGGATCTCGATGCCCTCCTCGGTCGGGATCGGGGTGATGCCGTCGCGCATCAACGCGCTGACGACGCCGAGCTTCTCGCCCATCCCGGTCCCGGACCAGACCGACCATTCGAGGGCGATCGCGCGGGCCTGTGGGTGTTCCTGGCCGAAACGCACGGTCAGTTCGGTCATCCAGTCGTTGGCCGTGGCGTAGTGCGCCTCACCGCGCAGCCCCGCCCGTCCGATGATGCTGCCGAAGGTCACCAGCAGCTTGATCTTGTCCTTGTCGACGGCGTCGAGGACGGCGTTGAGGCCGCCGATCTTCGGGGCCAGCGTCTTGCGGAAGGTCTCCTCGGTCAAGGAGAACAGCGCGGCGGGCTCGTTGCGGCCCGCGCCGTGCAGTACCGCGGTGACCGGGCCGAACCCGTCCTGGATCCGGTTGATGGCGTCGGCCACTTGGCGGGCGTCGGTGACGTCGGCGCGTTCGTAGCGGTAGTCGATGCCCGCCGCCGCCATCCGGCCGAGGTTCTCCGACAGTTCGGCGTCGTCGGCCGGGTCGCTTCGGCCGAGCAGCGCGAGTTTCGCACCGGAATCCTTGGCCAGCGCCAAAGCGCTCTCCGCGGTGATGCCCTTGCCGCCACCGGTGACGAGCAGGACGTCTTCGGCGCCCAGCGGCGTCCCTTCGGCCTCGGACGGTTTGAGGGCACCGAGCTTCGGCACCGTGCGGACACCGGCGGAGTCGTAGCGGACTTCGCTGAAGTCGCTGGTGGCCGCCACTTCGGTGACCACAGTGGACACCGCGGCACGGATGGCCTCGGGGTCCGCCGGGCGGACGTCGGCGAGGTCGACGATCGTGGTCCGGGCCGACGGGTCTTCCAGCCGCAGCGTCTTCGCCAGGCCGGAGGCACCGAGACCGTGCTGCACCACGACGAACCGCGTGCCGTTGGGCGCGGACAGCACCGCGCGGCCCGCGTCCAGGAACAAGCCGACGTCACCGGAATCGCTGTCCGCGTTCAGGCACAGGACGACACCGTCGCCGACGCCCGCGGTGGCCAGCGCCGCGCGCAGCGGCTCCGCCAGCGGATGGCCCTCCGGGGCGAACGCCGTCCACTCCGCTTGCGAGAGGCCGGCGGTTCCCGGCGTGAGGTCGGGCGACGGCTTCGGCGCGACGACGTACTCGACCGCGAACGGCCGGACCCACGGCCCGACCCCGGCGACCTCGGCCTGGTTGCTGTCGGCGGGTTTGGCGGTCTGCGCGAGTTCGTCGATCATGTCGGCGAGTTCGCCGAGACAGACGGTCGCGAAGTTCGGCATGCCCTCCAGTGCCGGACGGCCGAGCGCGCGGGTCACGTCGTTGACCAGCTGGCCGACGGTGATCGACGAAAGGTGCAGGTCGTCGAGCGGATGCGTGTCGGCGGTGACCGCTTCGAGCGGCAGTTCGACCCGCTCGGAAGCGAGTTTCCGCAGCAGTTCGAGAGTGCTGCTGCCGCTTTCCGACGCCGCTCCTGCTGTGGCCTCGGCAGGTGCGGTCGGGTCGGTGACGCGGTCGCGGGCCAGCTCGGCGTCGATGGACGGCGCGGCCTCACACGGGCTGGTGAGGAACGAGAACTTCCCGTCCACCGGCAGTGCCCGCACGACACGGCCGTCGAAGAGCGCGGACGTCTCCAGCGGGGCGCCGAACGCGAACGCGGCACCGGCCACCTTCAGCACCGAAGCCAGCGTCGGGCTGTCGGTGTCGATCGCGAGCGCCGGGGTGCCGGGCGCGATCGCGCCGAACAGCCCGGTGAGCACGCGGCCGGGGCCGACCTCGATCACCAGGTCGCTGCGCTCGGCGACCTTCGCGGCCGCCTCCCGGAAGCGGACCGGCAGGACCACCTGATCGCGCAGCAGGTCACGCAGGTCTTCGGCGGCGTGCAGGACGTCGCCGGTCACCGTGGAGACGACCGGGCGGTCGAGCCTGGCGAAGTCGAACGTCGCGAGTTCGCCGGTCATCGCCTCGGCGGCCGGCACGACCGCGGGCGAGTGGAACGCGTGCGAGACGTTGATGCGGGTGGCGGTGACGCCTTCCGCGCGGGCACGGGCGACCACCCGGTCGATCGCGTCCGCCGGTCCGGAAAGGACGGTCTGCTCGGGAGCGTTGTACCCCGCGATGACCACCTCTTCGCCCTCGGCGAGCCGCTCCGCGACCCCCGGGGTGGCGGCGATTCCCGCCATGGCACCGTTTCCGTCGCTCGCGGTCGCCATCACCTTGCCGCGGATCTTGGCCAGCCGGAGGACTTCGCGTTCGGTGAGCGCACCGCCCCAGTGCAGCGCGGTCAGTTCACCGAGGCTGTGCCCGGCGACCGTCCGCGCTTCGATACCGAGGCTCTTCAGCACCCGGAGCCCGGCGAGCGAGCCGGTGACGATCCGCGGTTGCGCGACGTCGGTGGCGACCTGGTCGGCGCCGGTGGACAGGCCCGCGGCGCGGTAGATGTCGTCGGCGTGGCCGAAGCGTTTGCGCAGCGCGCCGACCGTGCCCTGCCCGGAACCCTGACCGGGGAACAGGAACCCGATCTTCGGATCCGTCGACCGCGCACTGGCGAAGATGCCTTCGCGGGAGGAGAAAAATTCCGGCTCACCCTCGCCGAGAAGGTCGAGGAGCTTGGCCAGCTTGCGCTCGGCGTCCTCGGGGTTGGTCGCGACGATCGCGGCGCGGACCGATTTCCCGGACAGTTCCGCGGAAAGCGTGCCCGCCAGGTCCGCGAGCTCCGCGAACGAGAGCTTCGGGACGACCTCCAGCAGACCGGTCACCTTGCCCCGCAGCGACGCGGCGTCGTCGGCGTCGAGGAGCAGCAGTTCGCTGTCCTGCCGTCCGGCGACCAGCGACCGGGTCTTCTCGTCGAGTTCCTTGCGCCGGGCCGCACCCGGCGCTTCGGTGACGGTGACGTGCGAGTTGATGCCGCCGAACCCCATCGCGGAGACCCCCGCGCGGACCGGGTGGTCCGAGGGCCACAGCCCGGCCTCGGCCGGGACGTACATCCGCGCGGAGTCGCCGACCAGCGACTCGTGCGGCTCGAAGTGGCCGGTCGCGGGCGGGATGACCTGGTGGTAGACCGCCAGCGTGGCCTTGATCAGCCCGGCGACCCCGGCCGCGGCCTTGGTGTGGCCGATGTTGCCCTTGATCGTGCTCAGCGCGGCGGGATCGGCGAGCGGGTCGGCGTCACGGCGGGCGGTGGAGAGGGCCTCGATCTCGGTGGCGTCGCCCAGCGCGGTCCCGGTGCCGTGCCCTTCGAAGTACGAAACGGTCTCGACCCCGTAGCCGGCCTTCTCGTAGGCCCGTTTGAGCGCGAGGCGGTGACCCGACGCCTCGGGGCGGGTGATGCCGCCCTTGCCGTCGGAGGAGACACCCCAGCCGCCGATGGTGGCGTAGATGCGCTTGCCCTGCGCGATCGCGTCGTCCTCGCGCATCAGCACGAGCATGCCGGAACCCTCGCCTGGCCAGAAACCGTTGGAATCGGCGTCGTAGACCTTCATCTCCCGTTTGGCGAGCGCGCCGGTCTTGGCGAATCCGATCACCTCGAACGGGTCGATCGACAAGTCGACACCACCCGCGACGGCGACGTCGAGGTCACCCTCCGAGAGCGCGTTCGCCGCCGTGACCACGGAGAGCAGCGACGACGAGCAGGCACCGTCCACGGTGAAACCGCCGCCGCCGAAGTCGAAGAAGTTGCAGACCCGGCCGGCGATCGTGTTCGCCAGCCCACCCGCGAGGGAGTCCTCGTCGATCTCGGGGAACGGCGCCTTGTACTGCGCCTCGAGATCGTGGAGGAATTCGGCGGTGTCGCCCTCGGCCCAGCCGCGTTCGGCCAGCGCCGCCGCGATGGTCCGGCGCACGTACGGCCAGCGCAGCCGCATGATGTTGGCCCGCGAGAACTCGCCGGTCAGGCTGTTGCCGATGACCACGCCGGTGTTGGGCCGCGGCAGCCCGTCACCCTCCGGGAAACCCGCGTCCGCCAGCGCCTGCGCGGCGACGTCGAGGGCGAGCCAGTGCGTGGTGTCGGTCGAGCGGAACGTACTGCCCGCCACCTTGTACTTGATCCGGTCGAACTCGTAGTCCCGGAGTACGGCGGCCTTCTGGGCGTAGAAACGGTCCGGCGCCTTGGGGTCGGGCGAGTAGTAGTCCTCGCGGTTCATCCGCTCGTCGGGCAGCCTCCGGAACGCCCGGCGGCCGGCGAGGACGTTCTCCCACAGTTCTTCCGGGGAACCGGCGTCCGGGTATCGGAGACCGATACCGACAATCGAAATCCGCTCAACGCTCATGCCACCGCACTCCCCTAGCTCTCAACCACTCAAGTCACGGAATCGGAGTCTCGGCGCCAGAACCGGTGTTCCGGGAACGAGGGCGCCGTCCGCACCTGCAGTCCGGTCAAGCATGAACCGGAGCAGGGCGAGAAGTCTTCTCTCATGTTGTTGAAGGCGAGCCCGAGAGCGAGACGCGGTGGGCGGCCGCGGCGAAACTCGTCCACCCCACGAGCTCGACCAGCTCTCGATCGCCCAGGCCCGCCGCGGTCACCAAAGCGTCGTCGACCTGATAGGGCGCCTTCGCCACCACCAAGGCCAGCCGGACCGCCGGATCGTCGAAGGCGTCCACCCAGGAGCGGCTCAACCCTGGCGCGGAACCGTCCCATGTGGACAGTTCTCTCGCCACGACTTCCCGTACGGCCGAAGGCACCGCCAGCGAGGCGAAAGCCGATGCGGCACGCGAGAACGCGTCTTCCATGATCGGATTCCCCGCGGCCCAGGAGAAGTCCCGTGACCCCGCCGGAAGCAAGTCCAACGACTCACCAGGCAGGGCCGCCGACGCCGGGCGAAGGAGCCGCCCGAGGACGGCCTTCGCCTTCGAACGCGCCGAATCCGGCACGGTCGACGGCAGCGGCGACGGCCCGAGGAACACGCTCACCACCCGGTTCAGGTAGTGGAACGTGAACGCGACCGCGGTCAGCTCCGCCCTGGCCGCCACGGACAGCGCCCCGGCGAACGGATCCGCGACGGGACGCCCTTCGGCGATCGCCGAAGCCTCCGAGGCGCGCCCGAGCGAATCCAGCGCCATCCCATGGACCTCGACACAGTACGGACACGAGTTCGCCCGCGACACCAGTGTCGCGACGACCTCGCGGTCCGCCCGGCTAGTCGCCCCCGCCGCCACCAGGGACTCCCGCAGCATCACCCAACTCGCCGCGAGCACCGCCGGTGACGGCGAATGCAGTGCCACCGGCGGGGCCAGCATGCCGAATTCGCGTTCCAGCCGACGGTAGACGTCACGCACGAGCCCGGTCGCCCTGCCGTACGGGACCGGCCGGACGTACCGGACTTCGCGCAGCACCCGTCTCAGCGCGAGTCTCACCAGCGCGGGAGCCATGCTCAGCTCCCGGCGACCAGCGATAGCTTGCTGACCGCCCGCCGCCCGGTGATCGAGCCGTCCGGAGCCGGCGCGCCGTACGTGACGTCGACACCGCGTGCCTGCAACGCCCGCACGATGCCCGGTACCGAACGTTCGGCCAGCGCCGCGATCGTCATCGCCGGGTTCACCGTCAGCGCGCCCGGCACGGAGGCACTGTCGGTCACGAAGATCCCGGGATGGTTGCGGAGTTCGTGGTTCGGGTGCAGCGCCGAGGTCTCCGGGTCGTCACCGATCCGGCACGACGCCAGCGGGTGCACGGTGTACGCGCCGACGACGTCGTTGGTCCACGGCGACACCTTCGCCAGGCCGTCCTTCTCGAGGATCTCCTTGCACTCCGCGTCGGCCAGCGACCAGCCGTGCAGGGTGTTCGGCGTCGGGTCGTACTTCAACGGGCCGCGGCCGAGCATCTGCTGGGAGATGCGGTACGCGTTGCCGGTCGGCGGCGGCGCGCCGAAGACACCTTCGTTGTCGTCCTCGGTCATCAGGAAGATGGTCAGCCACGACGACCACTTCTTGAGGATCTCCTTCTTCTGCGCGCCGAACCATCGCGGTTCGGCGCCGTCGGGCACCTGCGCGAGGATCGTGCCGAGCCCCGGCGGGAAGTACAGCTGCTCCAGCGAGTACCGCTCGTACTCCGGAAGCGAACCGTCGAGCTTGTCCCAGTTCGCCACGGTCGGCCCCTTGCCGATGTGGTTGGCCTCGTAGACCTTGCCGTCCTCACGGGACAGCCCGAGCACCTCGCGGACCCGCTCCTCGTCGATGATCGCGGTGTTGAGCCGCTCACCGTTGCCGGAGAAGTACCGGCCGACCGCGTGCGGCATGGTGCCCAGAGCCGCCTCGGAACGCTGCAGGATCACCGGGGTCGCCCCCGCGCCCGCGGCGATGATGACGACCTTCGCGTCGATCGTCCCGCTGCCGGTCTGCGCCCGGTAGTCGGTGTCGTCGACGACGTTGAAGTGCACGCGGTAGTCGCCGTCGTCGATCCGCTCGATGCGCTGGACCTCGTGCAGCGGCCGGATCTTCGCACCGTGCGCGAGGGCGGCGGGCAGGTAGTTGGTCAGCAGCGAGCGTTTCGCGTCGAAGCGGCAGCCCGCCATCATGAAGTTGCAGTTCACACAGCGGTCGTTGTCCACCGCGACCGGCGCCGGGTTCGCGGTCCGGCCGGAGTGGTCGCACAACGCCGCCCACAGCCCGCCGGCGTACGAGACGTCGTTCCAGTCCTGTGTGGACACCGGAAGCGAATCCGAAACCCGGTCGTACCAAGGCTCCAGGGTGTCCCGCGTCAGCACCGACGGCCACATCCGGCGGCCGATACTGCCGTGGCGCTCGAACACGAACTTCGGCGCGCGCGGCATCGCGGCGAAGTACACCACGCTGCCGCCGCCGACACAGTTCCCGCCGAGCACGCTCATCCCGTCGCCGACGACGAAATCGAAGGCCCTGGTGTAGGACGAGCCGAGCAGGTAGTCGTGCTCGAACTCCTTCGTCTCCAGCCACGGCCCGCGTTCCAGCACGGTGACCTTCGCCCCGCCCGCGGCCAAGTGGTAGGCGGGGATGGAGCCACCGAACCCGCTGCCGACGATGACGACATCGGTCTTGTCGTAGGCGCTCATGCGGGGCTCCCGGAAGGCGTGGTGTCAGGGTGGAGTCGCGCCAGTTCGCGACGGTAGGAGAACTTCGGGAACCGCCACAGGCCGTCTTCGTCCGGCGCGGTGTACCCCATCGCCAGCAGGCCGGGGTGTCCCTCGGCGATCGCTTCGGCGGTGTGCTTGTGCGCCGCGCTGTCGAAGGACATGTTGCAGAACAAGGCGAGGCTGACCCAGCCGTCCTTCTCCGGATGCCCCGGCGCGGTCAGCGATCGCACGAGCGCCGTCCTGTCCGCAAAGGACAGTGCGACGAACGACGGCAGCCCCTCGTCGAGTTCGAGGTCGTTTTCCTTGGCGTAGATCTTCGCGTGATCGTTGAGGGCCTGCGCCAGATAGGGCAGCCCGACGGTCACCCCGGTCGCCTCGGTGTGCAGCAGTTCGAGCGCGCCCGCCACCACCGCGCCCGGCCCCGGCGAGGCGCCGGCGATCGCGTGATCCCCGGGGAACCGCTTCTCCCCCGGCAAGATCGTGTCCGCGTAGGCCTCCAAAGTGGACACCTTGACCTGTTCGTCCGAATCCACGGAACCTACCTCCTGTTCCTGCTGTGCACCGTCATCGGCAGCCCGCCGCGCACCCGCAGCGACAACATCGCTTCGGGGACCACGTCGTAGCCTGGGACCTTCCTGAGTTCGAGGTCGCGCAGGACCATCGTCAGCACGAAAACGGCCTCCATCACGCCGAGGCTGTTGCCGATGCAGAATCGCGGCCCCGCGCCGAACGGGATGTACGCGTACCGGGGCCGCCCGCTCGGCCGGTCCGGATCGAACCGGTCCGGATCGAATCTCTCCGGCTCCGGCCAGAACGCCGGATGCCGGTGCAGGGTGAAGGGCACGACGACGACGTCGGATCCGGCCGGGATGTGGTAGCCGCCGATCTCGTCGTCGGCCTGCGCCACCCTCGGCAGCAGCCACACCGGCGGGTACAGCCGCATGACCTCTTCGACGACCCTGGCCGTGTACGGCAACCGGTGCAGATCGTCGTGCGTCGGCAGCTGGTCGCCCAGCACCGCGTCGGCCTCGGCACGCAGTTTCGCCGCGACGCCGGGATGTTCGTCGAGCAGGTGGAACGCCCAGCCCAGGGTGCTCGCCGTCGTCTCGTGCCCGGCGAGCAGCAGGGTGATGAGCTCGTCCCGCATCTGCTCGCGGGTCCCGTCGGTCGCGATGAGGCGGGACAACACGTCCTCGCCGCCCTCGACCGGATTCGCCAGCCGCTGCTCGACGAGTTCCTCGGCGATCCGGCGGAGATCGTCCCGGGATTCCCGGAACCGCAGCTGTTTCTTCAGCGGTGCCCACTGCGGGACCATGCTCAGCGTCACCGCTTCGAACATCGCCTGGTCCTGCACGGCCTCGAACGAATGCCCCAGCGACGTGAAGCCACCGAGGTCGGAGTCGAGCAGGGTCTTGCCGAGCACGGCGAGCGTCAGCCCGGTCATCTCGTGCAGGATCTCCACCGGGCCTTCGGTGTCCCGCAAGCGTTTCACGAGACCTTCGACCTCGTTCGCCACGACCGAGGCCTGCCGCGCGATCCGCTTGGGCTGGAACACCGGCTGGATGGTCCGGCGCTGTTTCTTCCAGACGTCACCGTCGCTGGTGAGCAGCCCGTCACCGAGCGCCCGCCGCGCCTCCTGGAGACCGATTCCCTTGTGGTAGTTGGCCGCGTTGTCCGCGAGCACGTGTTTCGCCAGTTCGGGGTGGTTCACCAGGTACATCGTCTTGGGCCCGATCGCGATCCGGACGACGTCCCCGTGCGCCTCCGCCGAATCCGACATGAGCGCCAGCCGGTCGGTGAAGAGTTTCTTCAGCAGACCGAAGGTCGCCCGGCGCGGCGGGCCGGGCGGCGCGAGACGCGCCGCCCGGCTGAGTTCCGCCTCGTGGGTCATGCCGCCACGGCCCCGGTTTCCGGCTTCTCGGCCGGCTTCGGCAGGCTCGTGACGTCGGCCGACTTCGCCTGGTCGGCCTCCCACTTCTCGGTGGCCTTCTTGGAGAAGTGCAGGCCCCACAGGAACATCCCGCGGATCAGGCAGACCAGCGCGGTGGCGAGGAACAGGCCGTACGACACGTGGACCACCATGAAGAACCCGTACGCCAGCGCCACGCCCGAACCGAACAGGACCTGCGACGCGGGCTTCGACGGCGTCGTGCCGGGGTCGGTGACCATGTAGTTCGTGTAGAGCACGAACGCCACCCCGGTCATCATCCCGAGCGCGCCGGGGATCGCGGTGTCGAGCACCAGGCCACGGATGATCGCCTGCAACGCGAAGGTGATCAGCCAGGCGCCGATCAGCCACATGCGCTGGGTCAGCATCGCGTTGAGCACCGTGCCCGACACGATGATGATGCCGACGATCAGCCAGCCGACCCACGAATCGACCTGCTCGGTGAAGTGGTACGGCGGCGCGATGCTCGCCCACGGGAACACCAGCAGGATGATCGTGATGCCGAAGTTCGACGGGTTCATGTAGTGGCGGAGCCTGCCGCGCACCGGGGCCTGGAGGACCCACTTGGCGCCGACGGCGACCACGACGCCGAAGATCATGACCAGCACCTGGTCGTTGACGTAGGTCAGCATGTTCAGCGCGAGACCGGTGATATGCGCCGGGAAGAGGAACTCCACCAGCCCCTTGAACCCGTTGCCGCGGAAGCGGACCGGACGGCCCTGTGCCCGCGCCCCGATGATCTCCAGCAGGATTTCCGTGGTGTACGCCGTCGCCAGCGCGATGAACGGATAGGTGTAGGGCTGCTCGAAACCGAGCACGGTGTAGCCGATGATGTTGAAGACGGTGATCGAGATCGCGAACCGGCGAAGGGCCGTGATCGTCTTGTTGCTCTTGGGTGCGGTGAGTGTCTGCTCAGCCATGACGGTCACTTCTCCTTAGCCTGAGCGCCGAGCTGGAACGTGTGGCTGCCCGGGGTCAGCTGGACCTCCTGGGTGCGGATGGTCCCGGTCAGGTCGCGCCATTGCAGGCTCACCTTCACCGGCCCGGTGACCTTGCCGAGTCCGATCTGGATCTCGTGGCTGCGCTTGCCGGAATGGCCGCTGCCACCGTCGACGCGGTCCATGTACTTCTTGCCGTCGGGGGTGACGACGGTGACCTGCGCGCCGATCGCCGCGGTGCCCGCCGCCTTGCGCGGACCGTCCGCCGAAGCCTTGTCGTGCACCAGCTTCAGGTTCAGGTACGACCCGGAATCGGGGCTGACGTTGTGGTAGAAGATCGGCTGCTCCCACTGGCGGGCCACGGCGAAGTCGAGCTTGCCGTCACCGTCGGCGTCACCGGTGGCGATACCGCGGGTGGGCACCGGGACGGCGAGACCGAGGCGCGGGGCCAGGTCGGTGTAGCGGCCGTCGGAACCCTTTGCCCAGAAGTGCAGGGTGTGGTCGCCGCCGACGTCGTCACCGGCCACCATGTTCGGCCAGAACGACGGGTGCTTCAGCAGTTCGTCGTTCGACGTCGCCAGTTCCTGCAGCTGCGGCCAGCGGTTGACGTCACCCTTGACGAATCCGGTCGCCTGCGTGATCACCGATTCGCCACTGTTGTTGTAGTCGGCGATCTTCACGTCCCAGCCCCAGCCGGACCACGCGGTGCCGGCCTGCGCGCTGCGGTCCACCCACGGCGCCTCGCCGCCCTGCAGACGGCCACGCAGATCCGCGGTGTCCTTGGCGGTGTTCATGAACTGGAAGTGGCTTTCCTCGATCCCCCAGGACGTCGTGATGTTGCTGACGTACAGGTCGTAGAGACCGTCGTGGTCGAGGTCGGCGAAGTCGACGCCCATGCCCTTGAAGGAGTCGTTGCCGAGCACCTTCGACTTCGGCTCGTTCGGCCCGCGAACACCCTTCACCTCGGCGAATTCGACGTGACCGGGGCGGGACTTGTTGTACAGCAGGCGGTCGTGCCCGAAGTCGTTGCCGATGTAGAGCTCCGGCAGGTTGTCCCCGTCGACGTCGGTCGCGCTGGCCGCGAGCGACCAGCCGCCCTGGGCGTCGGCCGGGATGGCCTTGTCGTCGAGGGCGAACGTCGCGCTCGGCTTCGCGCCCTGCGTCGCGCCGGTGAACCGCAGGATGTACTTGCCACCCGCGTTGTCCGCGTGCGACATCGACTTGTTCATCTCGACCCCGCCCTGGACGCGGTCGTCCAGCACCGCGCTGTCGGGGAAGTAGTTGCCGATGAAGATGTCCTGGTGGCCGTCGCCGTCGAAGTCACCGACCGAGGCGGCGTTGGTGTTCCACAGTGGACCGGCGTACTCGCCGTTCTTGGAGTTGTTGCCCGGCACCAGTTCCACCGCCTCGTAGGCCTTGGGCTCGAGCTTCGTCGCGCCCGGCTTCGAGAGGAACAGGATCGGGGTCCGGCCCCAGTAGTAGGCCAGCAGGTCGACCCGGCCGTCCTCGTTGTAATCCGCGGGCACACAACCCATGGGCGCGATGTACTTGCCCATCGGCAGCGGCGCCGCGTCGAGCGCGAACGGCGCGTAGCGGTCACCGCCCTTGCCCGGCGTCGGGGTGATCACCAGCTGGTCGCTGCGCGGGTCGACGAAGCACAGATCGTTCGCGAGCTCGTCCCCGTCGAGGTCGTTGACCGCGATCGCGGCACCGACCGAGGAGATCCAGGCCCGGATGTGCTCGTAGTCCTTGTTCACCGTCCGGATCGACTGGCTCTTCGCCGCCTCCGGCAAGGCGATCGTCAGCGGTTCGAACGCGTACTTCGAGGCCATCGTGTCGGCCTCGGCGGTCGAGACCGCGGGCAGCTGGGCCACCACGAACAGTCCCGCCATCAGCAACAGCGCCACGATGCCCGCAAGCTGCTTGCGGAGCCAGCCCAAGGTCGCGGTCATTTCCCTGCACCTCCGTCTTTATTGGAAAGCGCGCTACCGCGATCACGTCGCCAGGGCGCTCGTTCTGCCTGAACCTGCGGATGTACCGACCGGCGCCCTGCCGCCGTGATAGCGGGGCCTCCGGCCAGGGGCGCGCTTACGTCCTCAGTTGGCTGCTCCGCCATCTGTCCCGAACTGAGAACCTCGGCGGCGATGCGCTGTCGCCAGGTTTCGAATGCCGGGAGTTCGCCGTCGACCACGGTCGCGGGGCGCACCTCCTGGGTGATGGCCGCGGCCCGTTCGGCCGGCAGCCCGCAGATCGCCTGCGTGGCGACCTCGGTCTCGGGGATCAGCAGCCCGGCGCGGACGCGGGCTTCGGCGGCGAAAGCGCTGCCCTGTGCCAGATTCCCGTGGTGCTCGCCGGCGAACTCGGCCAGCTTCCGCAGTTCCTCGCCGGTGACACCGCACGCGTAGGTCGAGGCGAGCCCGACCCCGGCGTAGAGGTCTCCGTGCCGCCGCTCCGGGAAGCGCGCGATCGTGTCGGCGACCAGATCGACGTCGGTGCCGCAGATGAACCACAGCGCCCGCCCGATGCCCTGGTCGATCGCCCGCAGCGAGTAGCCGTCGTTCCCGGGCGGCCAGGAGAAGTCCGGGTCCTGGAACTGTCCGTCGATGTACTTGGCCGTCTTGAAGTAGGCCTGGTGGAAGCCGTACCCGTCGAGCACCAGCCAGCGCAGCAGCGGGTCGAAGTCCTCGGCGGACGGCCAGCGGAACCGCGGCAGCCGCGCCATCGCCCAGCCGACACCGACGTAGATGATGTAGTCGTGCTTCTCGGCGGGACCGTCGAGGAAGTCCGCGATATGCCCCCGGCCGCCGCCCGGCAGGCCGTCCAGCATCCCGTACCCCATTCCCGCGCCTTCGTAGGCGAAGCCGCGGAATTTGACCGGCATACGCTCTAACCATTCTTCGGCCTGCCCGGTGGTACGCGCTTCGACCGCGTGCGCATAGCCGAGCAGGAATTTCTCGCCGACGGTCTCCAGCAATTCCTGAGCGGCTGGGCTCTTCTTGTGGAAACCCCGCTTCTCCAGCGTGGTCTCGGAGACATCCGGCGTGATCATGCGACGTCTGATCGTGCGCCAACCATTGCCCAACGCACTCTCCCCCTAACGGGTGGATTCGAATTCTGGATTGGTTAAAGGCTCACACGCGCGACGAGGGCGCGGCTACTCCGCGGTTGCGCCCCGGTTCTCCCGGTTTGCGAAACCGGGAGAACGCGGGAATACCGTCGGTCAGGCCACCGCGCGCAGGTAGTCGGGAGCGGGCATGGTCATCCGGTTGCCCGCCGACGTCGGGCCGCCGGCGAGGGTGATCGCCATCGGCGCGTCGGTCGGCCGGGGAGCGCGCATCGGCATCCGCAGATGCACCCGGCCGTACCGGGTGATGTCGACCCGGCCGGGCAGGGTGCCCACGGAGAACGCGGAAGCCGCGGTCCCGGCGGCGTGCTCGGCCACCCCGATCACGGTCCACCTACCCTCGGGGACGTTCTGGATCTCGATGTCCGCCGACAGGACGTTCGCCCTGCCGCCGAACGCGACCGGGCCGCACTGCGGGATCGACTCGGCGAACAGTCCGATGAGGACACTCGCCGGGCCCGCCCCGCGCGGGGTCTCGACGCGCACGCTGATCGTGCCGGTGCCGCTGCGCATCGTGGCGCTGCCCATTCCGGCGCTGTGCAAGGCTTCCAGTGTCGGGAGCCGCTGGAAATGCGGGGCCAGCGCGACGAGCAGTTCGCCGACCTCGGGGTCACGGTACTGGGTCGGGGTCATCCCGACCGCACGGGTGAAACGGCTGGTGAAGGTGCCCACGCTGCTGTAGCCGACGCTGCACACGATGTCCGACACCGTCAGCGATGTCGTCAGCAGCAGTCTTTTCGCTTCGAAGAGCCGGATCGCGGTGAGGTACCGGCCGGGCGTGACCCCGGTCGCCTTGGTGAAGATCCGCGAGAAGTGGAACGGGCTGACGAAGACTTCCGATGCCAGGTCGCTCAAGGTGATCGGGTCGAAGTACCTCGCGTGCATCGATGAGATGGCCTGCAGCACCGCAGGTTGCAAGGGGGACGCCGGCTCGGGGAGCCGACCGGGTTCGGTGACGCCTTTCTCGTTCGCCGCCATGGCGACTGTTCGTAGCTGCATCAGACCAACCTCGGATTCGCTGTCGCTTTTCCTCTGCTGACAGCAAACGCGGCGGCGATTTCGGAGCACTCGACTCGCGATGGAGATGGGGTCCATCGGGGGGTATCCGGATCCGCGCGATCGGCGGACGGCCGAACGCACGGCGCGTACGGCGATCACACGCGAGTTCCGCCCTCAAGCACGCGAGTTCCGCCCTCAAGCACGCGAGTTCCACCCTCAAGCACGCGAGTTCCGCCCTCAAGCACGCGAGTTCCGCGTCCGATCACGCGAGATCGGTCTCCGCTCAGACCGGGAGGTCGAGCACGCACTCGCCGACGCTCACCTCGGCGGGCCAGTCGAGTTTGAGGGCGCGGTCGACGCGGTCGCCGGCGTCCACCGGGACGGCGTGCGCGGCCAGCCCCATGGCGCGGGCGACGAGGTACAGCGTCTGTTGCAGGGCACCGACATGCGCCAGCGTCGTG
The DNA here is from genome assembly GCF_044547565.1 of Amycolatopsis sp. NPDC052450. NCBI lineage: Bacteria > Bacillati > Actinomycetota > Actinomycetes > Pseudonocardiales > Pseudonocardiaceae > Amycolatopsis > Amycolatopsis sp. NPDC052450. The sequence continues at coordinate 99,825 of NZ_JBIUAQ010000029.1, forward strand.
GCGTACGCGCCTCCGCCGAGCACGGACGCCATCCGCGGCATCCGCGCGGTCACGGTGATGAGCGCCGAAGGCCGCTGATGGTTGCCGCCGCCGATCATCGCCATGTCGAGGATCGCGTCGAGATCGGCCTCGTCGTCGTTGACAAGGACGAGTCGATGCTCCAGCGGGTCGTAGTGGTAGATCCCGCGGTCCAGCCCCGAGCATCGGTTGACCGAGACGTACAACTCCAGCTCGTACAGGCAGGCGACGCTGAAGTACGGCCGCTGCGAGGCACTGTGCGCGGGCCCGTTCGGGAGGTGCGCGGGCCCGATCGACCGGATCCGCGCGCCGCGGAACAGGAACTCGCCGATCTGTTCGGCGGACAGCGCGCCCTCGGTGAATTCGGGGCAGGTGTGATCGTGCTCCAGCAACGCCGTCAGCGTCGGGTCGGTCCGCGCGCGGTCGTCCAGGTCCGGCCGGTACAGCGCGTGGGCCGGGCCGTCGCCGGTGGCGGCCTTGACCACCGGCGGTTTCCCGAGCCCTGGCAGATCGGCCGGGCCACCGGGCCGCCATGTCCGGCTGGTGGTGTGGAACGACAGTTCGTCCGGGGACCACAGGCCCAGTTCGGGATCCTCGTCCTCGGCGAACCGGCCGTTTTCCCCGGCGACCTGGACGACGCCCGCGGCGACCAGGTACGACACGATCGCGCCGACCACCCCGGCGTCGATACCCGTCGTGGACGCGATGTCCGCGACCGATTTCGCGATCGCCAGGGTCGCCGCGACGTGCACCGCCCACGGCTGGGACAGCACGACGCGATACCGCGCGGACGGCGACTCCAGTCCCATCCCGTCGGCGTCGGACCGCAGGGAACTGAAGCGGGACAACCGGATCGGGCGCGTGGACGGGATCTCCGCCGGCGTGAACACCGGCGCGAGCACCACCGGGATCACCGACAGCAGCGGCCCCCGGCCGTCGGCGAGGCCGAGCGAGCGCACCACGGAACCGCCGAGTTCCTTCAACGCCTGTCGCAGCGCGTCGGCGCCCTCGGCCGTCCAGCTGAGCTCGCCTTCGAGATCGGGCTCCCGCTCGACCGGCTCCCAGGACGAGGTCACGTTCGCGAGCGAGACCGGCCCCAAGGCCATCCGCCGCAACGATTCCCGCACCAGTGGTTGCGCGTGGTCGAACTCGTACTCGCCCCAACGGGTGACGACCACCAGCGAGCCGTCCTCACCGATCTCGACAAGGCTGTCGTCGGTGAGCGACCACAAGGGGATCGTTTCGGCCACACCGCCGGGGGAATCTGTCGTCAACTGCCGCTCCAGCCGGATCTACAAGAACATGGGGAAGGGATTGAGCCGTTCGTACGGGGTCGGTTCGGCGAGCCTGCCCATCCGCACCGGCACGTCGAAGAGCCGTCCGGGGGCGAAGCGGCTCCAGAACGGACGCAGTCCCGGAACGACCACCCGGACCACCGGGAGGTCGATGTCGGGCCTGGTCTGATCCAGCACGAGCGTCTCCATTCCCAGTGCGGAAAGCTTGCGTACCAAGCTCTCCACGTCGTCCCGGACATCGGGCCGCCGGACGAACTTGAAGTCCGCGGCGCGTTTCGCCGACCGTCCCGGCGCCGGAAGGAGGTACGGCTGGTTCGCGACCGTGGCGTACCGGAGCCATTTCGACGCGTCGGGGTCGTCGAGTTCGACGTCGTTCGGGAGCACCGCCGGGATCATCTGGTTGAGCTCGCTGACCGCCCTCCTCAGCGCCGTCCTCGGGTCCAGATGGGCACCGAAGCCCATCATGACGTTCTCGCGCGGCCCGGCGATACTTCTGGACAGCGCGACCATCACCGGCACGCCGAGGTCCGCGGTCAGGTCGAGGACCCAGAGTTCCCGGCCGGCCCGCGCGTACTGGCCGACCATCTCCTCGGCCCACGGGTCGTCGAACGACGCGATGTCGACGCCGGGCACGGGGAGCCGGTTGTACCACCACATCGCGACGGCGTCGCGTTCGACGAGTTCGAGCAGCCCCTGCAGGATCGCGTCCTCGATGCTGCTTCCGGCAGCGCAGCCGTTGGAGTCCGCGCGCATCCCGGTGATCCCGCACTCCGGCGGCACCCCGTAGTAGAGGTACGCGGTGGGCATCAGTTTCCGGCGCTGCTGCGAAAGCGACCACAGCGGCGTCCAGTCGACGGCGGCCTCGGTGTCGAATCGGTCGGGGACGTGCTGGAAGTTCGCGTGCGCGGCGTTCCACTCGACGCGGCCGTCGTACTGGCGCTCGTCGAAGAGCATGCACGAGTTCGGGTGGACGGCGTCGTCGCCGAGCGCGCGGAAGGTGTCGCGGATCCGCAGTTCGTCGCCCTGGTAGTTCGCCGAGAACCGTTCGATCGCCTCGCACAGCGCGCCGACCTCGGCGTCGATCGGGCTCGCGCCCTTGCCGCCGTTGTCGCCGCGCAGCCCGGCCTGCAACCCCGCCTCACCGCGCACGCGGCGCGCGACGTTCAGCCCGGAGCGGTACGCGTTCACGAACGCGGGCGCCCTCGGGTCGCGGGCGATCTCCTTGACGATGCCGGTGACCGGGCTGACCAGGTGGCCGAAGCGGTCGAGCACCTCGACCGGGGTGAGCGTGCGGTGCCCACCGCCGCCCGACGTCGCCTTCTTGGCCTCCCGCAGCACGATCGGCTCGGCGGTCCGCGCGGCGACGATCCCTTCGTCCCCGCATTCGGGGCACTGCGGGCGCCGGCGCAGTTCGTGCAGCCTGCCCTGCAGGTCGAGAGTGTCCAGGATCCACACCGCCTGCTGCCCCGGATAGCGGTGTCCGGCCAGCCATTTGGACGCTTCGAGGGAGATCAGCTGCGACGCGGCCGCGGTCAGCGGCGGCACGGCTGGCATCGGGAACGAGGCGGGACCGTCGTGCCCGAGGACCTCCTGCACACATGCCTCCGCGTGCCGGTGCCCCCACAACCGGTTCGTCAGGCAGTGCCAGCAGCCGGACCGGCCGGGCTGCATGATCGGGCCGATCCACACCTGCGAACCCGACGGACGGGCCAGCAGCCACGGCCGCCCGGTGCGCCGGTGCTCCGCGTCGATCTCGGCCAGCCTCGGGTCGAGGTAGTCGTCGCACAACACGATCGCCAGCTCGGACGCCGTCCCGACCACCTCGATGCCGCTCGCGGCCAGCGCGCTCGCGACCTGCGAGGTGTCGACGCCGCGGCCGATCGCGGTCAGGCTCGCCGTCGCCGGCTTCCGGCGGCCCGCCACCGCGGACGCGTCGAGGCCGCACGCGTCCCAGTACGCGAGCGCGCGTTCGTCCCCGCTGACCTCTTCCGGCACGTGGACGGTGACCAGACCGGCCTCGACCAGCCGGGCCAGCACCCCGGTGACCTGTTCGGCGTTCATCCCGTCCGGGCAGGCGGACAGGAGCCCGTCGAGGTCACGGGTGCCGTCGAGCAGGGCCGCCACCGACGCGACCTGCGCGCCGCGGATCGCGATGACCCCCTGTTCCGAGAACAGGTAGGCACCGTTGCCCTCGCTGATCTCCGCACGCAGATGCCGTTTGAATCCCAGACCGCCGCTGACCGAGCCGGGCGTGGACGATGCCTCGCGCATGAAGACCCCCATAGGTCGATTGGTCCTCGAATCCTGCTGCGCGGAGCCTTGTACCGGCCAGTGTCCGTTTCATGCTTCCGACATGAAAAACCCACGTCTTCCCGGGACGCACGCACGCGGGACCTGGTGGACGGCTCACTGGCCCGGCGACCCGCCGCTCTGTCACTGTCGACGTACTGGGAAACAGCCCACGACGCGTATCGAGCTGGAGGGCGCTTGCGATGTACACCGGATCACGAGTAGCGGACACGCACCACGGCTCGGCACCGAACCCGGCCTCGCCCGCGAGCCCCGTCCGTTTCACCCTCCTCGGCCCGCTGGAACTCGTGCGGGACGGGATCGACTACGCGCCGACGACGCCGAAGCTGCTGCAGGTGCTCGCCATGCTGGTGATGAGTCCGGGGAAGATCGTGCACATCGACACGATCGTGCAGGAACTGTGGGCGAACGACCCGCCGCGCAGCGTCCGCACCACGATGCACACCTACGTCTACCAGCTGCGCAAGTGCATCGACGAGAACGACCTCGCCCCGTACGGCGAGACCATGCTGGCCACGAAGCCGCCGGGGTACGTGTTCCGGATCGCCCCGCACCAGGTGGACGTCTTCCAGTTCCAGGAGCTGCAGCAGAAGGGCCGGGAGCTGCAACTGCGGGGCGAGCACGTCGAAGCGGCGAAGGCCTTCCGGTCCGCGCTCGACCTGTGGTCGGGGCCCCCGCTCGCGAACGTCCACTGTGGACCAGTGCTGTCGGCCTACGCGGTCGACCTCGTCGAACAGCGGCGCAGCACCCTGCACCTGCGGATCGAGGCGGACATCGCGGCCGGGATGCGGCACGAGCTGATCGGCGAACTGCGCTCCCTGGTCACCGCGAACCCGCTGGACGAGGCCCTGCACGGGCAGCTGATCCGCGTACTCGGCCGCAGCGGGCGGCGCTCCGACGCGCTCGCCACGTACCGTCAGGTGCGCGCGAGGCTCAACAACGAACTCGGCGTCGAGCCCTGCGACGAATTGCAGGTACTGCACCACGGCCTGCTTTCCGAGGGTGAACCCGCGTGAACCCCCGCTCCCACCACGGAAACGAAAGTGAGGATCGACGGATGAGCAGTCGTACCTATGGACAGTTCTGCGGCCTCGCCCGCGCGCTGGAGATCATCGGCGAGCGCTGGTCGCTGCTGATCGTCCGTGACCTCGTCCTCGGCCCGAAGCGGTTCACCGAACTGCAGGCGGGTCTGCCCAAGATCTCGGCGAGCACGCTGTCGGCGCGGCTCAACGAACTCGAGCAGGCCGGGGTGCTCCGCCGTCGGCTGCTCCCCCAGCTCGACGCCGCGGTGATCTACGAACTCACCGAGTACGGCAGCGAACTCGACCAGGTCGTGCTGGACCTCGGCCTGTGGGGCGCGCGGTCGCTCGGCCGTCCGGCCCCCGAGGACGTGCTCACCAAGGACGCGGCGATCCTCTCGCTGTACACGACCTTCCAGAGCGAGAAGGCCAAGGGCGTCCAGGTCACCTACGAAGTGCGCCATCCGGGCGACATGGTCCTGCACGCGATCGTCGAAGACGGCGCGCTGAAGGTCGCGGACGGCGCGCTTCCCGGCGCCGACGCGGTCATCGAACCGCTGGGCCCGTTCATCAAGGACCTGCTGAGCGGGGACCTCACCGCCGCCGAAGCGATGCGAACCGGGAAGGTCCGCATCGAGGGCGCCTTCGAATACCTGGAACTGTTCACGGAACTGTTCCACATCCCGGCGGCGCCCAAGGCCGCGCAGGGAATCGTGGTGCGCTGAACGGCCTAGCGTCGCAGGTCGGATCAGCAATCTGGAGTAATTGAACCGCCGTTTCACGGGCTATCGTCGACTTCCGTCACCGGCCGGTCTTTCGCCCAAGGAGCCCCTTCATGGCCGCACTCGATTCGGATCGTCCCGGTCTCATCGCGTCGCTCAACGGTAAATACCACCGCGCCGCGCTCGGCGTCTTCGCGGTCGTCGTGGTGGCCCACTGGGCGGAACACCTGGTGCAGGCGTTCCAGATCTACGCCCTCGGCTGGAAGACGCCGGACGCCCGCGGCGTGCTCGGCATCCCCTTCCCCAAGCTGATCAGCTCCGAATGGCTGCACTACGGCTACGCCATCGTCATGCTGATCGCGCTGTTCGCCCTGCGCAAGGGCTTCGCCGGCCGCTCGCGGCAGTGGTGGAATCTCGCGCTCGGCCTGCAGTTCTGGCACCACATCGAGCATCTGCTGCTGCTGGTCCAGGCGCAGACCGGCTGGCGCCTCGGCGGCGGCACCGCGCCGAGCAGCATCATCCAGCTGTTCATCCCCCGGGTGGAGCTGCACCTGTTCTACAACACGATCGTCACCATCCCGATGATCATCGCGATGCTCGTGCACCGGAAGGCCTCCGCCGCCGAACGGGAGCTCACCGGCTGCACGTGCTCGCCCGAAAGCCGGCGTGAGCTGGCGACAACGGCCTCGTGACCAGGAGGCTCTTCGCGCTCCTGGCTCTCGTGGCGGCGTGGTTCGGGGTCGCGGTGCTCGCCGCGGCCCCCGCTTCGGCCCACGTCGAACTCCTCTCCTCGAATCCCGTCGACGGCGCCCGGCTCACCTCGGCGCCGGCACAGGTGTCGATCACCCTGTCGGAGAACATCGGCATCCAGCCGAACTCGATCAAGGTCGTCGACCAGCAAGGCACCGACGTGGTGTCCGGTCCGGTGTTCCAGCCGGGCGAGGTCGCCGAAGAGGTCGCCGTCAAGCTGGAGCCCGATCTCCCTGACGGCAGTTACCTCGTCGAGTACGCCTTCGTCTCGACCGACTCGCATCCGGTACGCGGCACGATCGCCTTCGTGATCGGCACCGGCCCCCTGATCACCTCGGCGGGCGCGGTGTCCGCCTCCACCGGGACCGATCCGGTGACCGACGCGCTGTTCACCACCTTCCGCTGGGGTTCCTTCGGCGGTGTCGCGCTGCTCGGCGGAACGGTGTTCTTGCTGGTCTGCCGTCCGGGAGGCCGGACCGATCCGGCGGCACGGAAGCTGATCACCACCGGACTGTGGCTCTCGGGTGTCACGGCCGTGGCCGGGTTCCTGCTGCAAGGCCCGTACGTCGCGGGCCGCGGGGTGGGCGCGGTCTTCGACCCGGCGATGATCGAGGCGACCCTGCGGGTGGCGTACGGGAAGCTCCTGCTCCTTCGCCTGGTCGCGATCGTCGCGCTCGCCGTGATCTTGCGACGGCTGCTGGCCGGCGAGCTGCCGCAGCGACTGCGCTCCCGCTACGAGAACCTCGGCATCGCGGCCGGGTTCATCGTGATGCTGAGCTTCTCCGCGACCGGGCACGCGGTGGCCGACAAGATCATGTTCCTCTCGGTCAGCGCCGACCTCGCGCACTTCGGCGCCATGGCCGTCTGGGTGGGCGGGCTGATCCAGCTGGCCGTGCTCCTGCGCGGCAAGTACTCGGCCGAGGAGGCCGAGCCGGCGCTGGCGCGGTTCCATCCGATCGCGACCTGGTCGATCGTGACCATGGTGGCCAGTGGCGCCTACCTGGGCTTCCGGCTGGTCCCGTCGGTGGAGGCGCTCTGGACGTCGGCGTACGGCATCGTCTTCGTGCTGAAGCTGACCGGGTTCGCCGCGTTGCTGCTGGTGGCGAACCTGAGCCGCACGGCGGTCCGGCGCGGCGTCCCTGGCCGCGGCGGCGCCGGTGTGGTGACCGCCGACTTGCGGAAGCTGCGGGTCAGCGTCGGGGTCGAGGTGCTGATCGTGGCCGTGGTCCTCGCACTGGCCGCGGCGCTGTCCTCGATGTCCCCGACCGGCTGATCAGCGCTCGATCTCCTCGTCCGGCGGAGCGAACGGCCCCCAGGTGAAGGCCCGTAGCCACGGCTCCGGATCACCCAGCCAGTCCAAGGCGGCGATCTGGGCCGGGGTCCGGCGCCCGGCGAGCGACCGGTACAGGTCGACGGGCCTGCCCGAGAGCACCGCGGCGACCGGTTCGGTACCGGCGATCCACGTCGCGCCCTCGGTCTCGATCCGCATCCCGGGCAGTCCATGCCTGCCCAGCGAGGCGCCGAGGCCGCCGACGAGCACTTCGAAACCCCGCTGCCAGGCGCCGTGCGCCTCGGGCGGCGGCGCGCCCAGCGCGAACCGGAGATCGAGTTCGTGGGTGAAGGCGTCCATCACCATGATGTCGCCGCGGCTCTTGCCGTCGCCGTCGGCGGCGAGGAGCGTGTCGGCCTCGGGGCCGCGTTCGATCCAGAGCCGCAGCAATGCGGCGACCGACGCCGTCTCCGGAATCGCGCAGGCCTCGCCGCCGAACCGGGTGATCACCCGGTCGCAGATCTCGGTCAGATGGGCGATCAGGTCCCGGACAGTCCACTGTGGACAAGCGGGGACGGGCCGCTCGCCCGCGCTCGCGTGATCGGTGAGCAAGATCGCGATGTTCTCCCTGACCTGCCGATATCCTTCGGCCGCGGTCGCCGGATTCCAGCCAGGGACCCGAATTCGGCTGCTCGTCACGCGGCCACCTCCAGTGGGGGCAAGGGATGATCGTCCATTCTCCCATCGTTCACGGAAGCACCCTTCTTCCCGCTTGCGGCGGACCGTTCACCGCAAAGACCACCCACCCGTGGCACATGTCGTCGAGGCTTCAGGCACACTGGTCGATGAAAGCCCCGTGTGGCAACGCCCGTGCGCTGTAAGAGAAAGCGCCCAATGGCGACACATCGACCACTGTGGAGGTGACCAATGGAGATGCCCGGCTTCGATCTGGCGTGGCGCGGATTCAATCGCGCTCAGGTCCGGGAATTCGTTCGCGAGGTGGAAGCCGAACTACGACGAGTGGAAGCCGAACGCGACGAAGCCATTCGCCGCGGCGAGGCTCTCGCCGCCAGGCTCACCGCCACCCAAGAGGAAAACCGCGAACTCAAGGCCAGCGTCGACCGGATCAGCCGCGTGCCGATCGCGCCGGACGCGTTGCAGGAACGCTCGCGCCGGATGCTGGAACTCACCCGCGAGGAAGCCGACGACATCACCGCCCGTGCCGCCGAAGCGGCCGCCAAGGCCGAAGCGGAACGGAAACGGATCACCGAAGATTTCGAACGCGCCATGACGCTGCGCCGCGCGGAGGCGATGCGCGCGCTCGCCGCACAGGACGAAGCAGCGCAGGAGCGGGCGCGAAAACTGCTCGACGCCGCCGCCGAAGAGAGCGAGCGCCTGGTCGCCGAAGCGCGGCAGGAGGCCGACGTGGCCCTCCGCCTGCGCGATGACGTGCTGAAACAGCTGGTCGGCTGCCGCGAACTGCTCACCGAGGCAGGTTCGGTCCTGGCCGTTCCCGACTCACCGAAACCGGAAGTGCCCGTTCAGCGCCGGAGCAGAGCCGAAGCCCGCGCCGGCGCCGAAGCGGCCACCACTTAGGCGTTGTCGCCGGAGGAGAAGACCACGGGCCGGATCTCCATCGCGTTGATGTGCGCGTCCGGGATCTGGCCCGCGATCTCGATCGCCCGCTCCTTGCTGTCGCATTCGACCAGGTAAAAGCCGGCCAGGTACTCCTTCGACTCCGCGAACGGGCCGTCGGTGACCACCGGGACGCCGTCACGCACCCGGACCACCGTGCTCTCCTTCGGCTCCCCCAGCGCCTGCGTCCCGAGCAGTTCGCCGCTCTCGGTGAGCTTCTTCATGAAAGGGTCGATGCGGGCGACCACCTCGTTGCGCTCCTCCTCGGGAAGGGCGTCCCAGGCGGTGGGGTTCATGGTGATCATGATCATGTACTTCATCGGTGTTCCTCCTGGTCGTCCGGCCGGCTCCCGGCCGCTCACGAGTGAGTCGGAGCCGCCGGATCGTCCTCGACATCCTGGCAGCCGCGAATTTCGAGCCCCCCGGGCGCATACGCTGGGTGGGTATAGTGGTCGCCGACGGGCGAACGACGAGAGAACGGGTGTGCGATGACGGGCTACGGCACCGAGCGGGAGGCCTATCTCAAGCGCCTGCGCCGGATCGAAGGACAGATCCGCGGTCTGCAGCGGATGGTCGAAGAGGACAAGTACTGCATCGACATCCTGACCCAGGTGTCCGCGGCCACGAAGGCACTGCAGTCGTTCTCCCTCGAACTGCTGGACGAGCACCTCGCCACCTGCGTGGTCCACGCCGCCGCCGCGGGCGGTGAGGAGGCCGACCTCAAGGTCCGGGAGGCGTCCGACGCCATCGCCCGGCTGGTCCGTTCCTGATCAGGCCACGCCGGCGAACCGTCGCAACCGCAGGCTGTTGGTGACGACGAAGACCGAGGAGAACGCCATCGCGGCCCCGGCGATCATGGGGTTGAGCAGGCCGAGCGCGGCCAAGGGCAGCGCCGCGACGTTGTAGGCGAACGCCCAGAACAGGTTGCCCTTGATCGTGGCGAGCGTGCGGCGCGAAAGCCGGATGGCGTCCACGGCCGCACGCAGGTCACCGCGCACCAGCGTCAGGTCACCCGCTTCGATCGCGGCGTCGGTCCCGGTGCCCATCGAGAGGCCGAGGTCGGCCTGCGCGAGCGCGGCCGCGTCGTTGACGCCGTCACCGACCATGGCGACCACGCGGCCCTCGGCCTGCAACCGTTTGACGACGTCGACCTTGTCGGTGGGCAGCACCTCCGCGATGACCTCGTCGATCCCCACTTCGGCGGCGACGGCCTTCGCGGAGCCGGTGTTGTCGCCGGTCAGCAGGACCGGCCGGAGCCCGAGCGCTTTCAGTTCCGCCACGGCCCGGGCCGACGTCGGCTTGACCGTGTCGGCGACGACGACCACACCACGGGCCTCGCCGTCCCAGGCGACGAGGACAGCGGTCGCGCCGCGGTCCTCCGCGGCCTTCTTGACCTGGGCGAACTCGGCGCTGACGGGGATGTCGTGCCGGTCGAGGAGAGCGGCACGGCCCGCCAGGACGGTCCTGCCCTCGACCTCACCGGAGACGCCCAAGCCCTCGACGTTGCGGAATCCGCTGACCGGCGGCAGCTCACCCAGCCGGTCTTCGGCGGCCGCGACGATCGCGCGGGCGATCGGATGCTCGGAAGCGTGCTCGACCGCCCCCGCCAGCCGGAGCACTTCGGTCTCGTCGCCTCCGTACAGATCAGTGAGGCTCATCTTCCCGGCGGTCACCGTGCCGGTCTTGTCCAGGACGACGGTGTCGACCTGCCGAGTGGACTCGAGCACCTCGGGCCCCTTGATGAGGATGCCCAGCTGCGCGCCGCGGCCGGTGCCGACCAGCAACGCCGTCGGCGTGGCCAGGCCGAGTGCGCACGGACAGGCGATGATCAGGACCGCGACGGCGGCGGTGAAGGCGGCGTCCGCCCCGCTGCCCGCGCCGAGCCAGAAGCCGAGCGTACCGACCGCGAGCGCGATCACCACCGGGACGAATACGGCCGACACCCGGTCGGCGAGCCGCTGGACGCGTGCCTTGCCGTTCTGCGCGTCCTCGACCAGCCGCGCCATCTGCGCGAGCCGGGTGTCGGCGCCGATCCGGGTGGCACGCACGACGAGCCTGCCGCCCGCGTTGACCGTCCCGCCGACGACGGCGTCCCCCGCGGTCACCTCGACCGGGACGGCTTCACCCGTCAGCATGCTCACGTCGACGGCCGATCCGCCGTCGGTCACCACACCGTCAGTGGCGATCTTCTCCCCCGGCCGCACGACGAACTCGTCACCCGTCTTCAGCGCGCCGATCGGGACACGGCTCTCGACACCATCCCTGAAGACCGCGACGTCCTTCGCACCGAGCTCGAGCAACGCCCGCAGAGCGGCGCCGGAGCGGCGCTTGGACCGGGCCTCGAAGTAGCGGCCTGCCAGGAGGAACGTGGTCACGCCGGCGGCGACTTCGAGATAGAGGTTGCCCGCGCCGGACCCGCGTTCCATGGTCAGCTCGAAGCCGTGCCGCATACCGGGCGTACCGGCGGTGCCGAACAGCAGCGCGTACAGCGACCACAGCGTGGCGGCCGCGACGCCAAGTGAGATCAGGGTGTCCATGGTGGCGGCGCCATGGCGGAAGTTCGTCCAGGCGGGGCGGTGGAACGGCCACGCGCCCCAGGTGACGACGGGGGCGGCCAGCGCCAGCGAGACCCACTGCCAGTAGGTGAACTGCCAGGCCGGGACCATCGCCAGCACGATCACCGGCACGGCGAGCACGGCGGAGACCAGCAGCCGCGTTCGCAGGGAAGCGGCCTGGTCCTCTTCGTCCTCGTCAGGCTTGGGCGGCTGGGCCGTGTAGCCCGCGGACTCGACGACACCCACCAGGTGGTCGACCGAGACCGCGGCCGGGAAGTCGACCTGCGCCTTCTCGGTGGCGTAATTGACCGTGGCGGAGACGCCGTCGACCTTGTTCAGTTTCCGTTCGACCCGCGCGGCGCAGGACGCGCAGGTCATCCCGCCGATGGCCAGTTCGACCCGCTGGGATGTCCCGACGCTCACGGCGTACCTCCCGGGTGGTGCCCGTGGTGTTCGCTGGGCGGCGGCGGCGCTTCGTCGAGCGGCCCGACCGCGGACCCGATCGCCCAGGCGAGGACGAACACCGCGACCAGAGCCGCGGCGAACGCCGACACCTTGACGACTGTGCTCACGAGACGAGCTGGTAACCGGCCTCGGTCACAGCCGCGTCGACGGCCTGGACGTCGAGCGGCGACTCGCTGGTGACGGTCACCTTGCCGCTGGCGACGTCCACGTTCACGGCGCTGACACCCGCGATCCCGCTGACCTCCTCCGTGACGGACGAGGCGCAGTGTCCGCAGGACATGCCCTTGACGGTGTAGGTGGTTTCGGCCATCGGTACTGACTCCTCTGCGGGACAGGCGAAGCGATCACTTCCTTTATACCCCGTGGGGGTAGGGGTTTGCACAGAGGGTGCGGGCACACTGCGGAAATGAGGAAGATCTCCGCCATCGGCATCGGCGCCGGCGACCCGGAACACCTGACCGTCCAGGCCGTCCGGCGGCTCAACGAGACCGATGTGTTCTTCGTCCTCGACAAGGGCTCGGAGAAGCAGGACCTGGTGGGCCTGCGCCAGGAGATCCTCGACCGCTTCGTCGAACAGCCCGGCTACCGCGTCGTACGCGCACCGGACCCCGAACGCGACCGTACTCCTGACGACTACCGGAAGGCCGTCGCCGACTGGCACCGGCTCCGGACAGACGTCTACGAGAACATGATCGCGTCACTCGGGCCCGACGAGCGGGGCGCCTTCCTCGTATGGGGTGACCCGGCGCTCTACGACTCGACCCTCACGTTGCTGGACGCCGTACTCGCCCGAGGGAACGTCGAGTTCGAGTACGACGTCATCCCCGGCGTCAGCAGCGTGGCCGCGCTGACGTCCCGGCACCGGACCACGATGAACCAGATCGGGCGCCCGGTACTGGTCACCACCGGCCGTCGCCTCGAGGCAGGCTGGCCCGCGGACGTCGACGACGTCTTCGTGATGCTGGACGCTCAGTGCACTTTCACCCAGTTCGCCGGCACCGGCCTGGAGATCTACTGGGGCGCGTACCTCGGAACCCCCGACGAGCTCCTGCTCTCCGGTCCCCTGTCCGCCGGCCTCGCCGCGGAAATCCGCTCCGCCCGCACCGCTGCCCGCTCACGCAAGGGCTGGATCATGGACATCTATCACCTGCGCCGCCCCGTCCCACCCCGTCCGTAACCCCTTCGCCCACCCCGCCCTCACGTGCCCACCCCCGTGACGCCTCCAATCACGCGAGTTACGGCTTCAATCACGCGAGTCGCGTCTCTGATCACGTGAGTTACGTCTTTGATCACGTGAGTCACGGGTTCCGTCACGGGTGTTCCGGGTTTGTTCGCATGGGCCCGGTCGCGTAGCTCGCGTGTCCAGGGATGTATCTCGCGTGTTTGGACTCGTGACTCGTGTGTCTGGAGCCGTATCTCGCGTGATTGGAGCCGTAACTCGCGTGTTCGGGGGCGGGACTTGTGGAGTTGCCCCCGGATGGCGGACACGGGGTTTCACGCGGCTTGTTGGTGACTGTAGCTGGTTCGGGTTTCGTGGGGTGTGCGGTGACCGACTGTCGAATGTAGACGGTCGTGGTTGTAGTAGTGGAGGTAGCGGAATATGTCGTGTCGTGCCTGGTCACGGGTGCGCCAGATGGTGGTGCCGATCTCGGTTTTGAGGGTGGCGAAGAACGACTCGGCGACGGCGTTGTCGTAGCAGGACCCGACCCGTCCGATCGAGGGCTGGATCCGGTGTTCGGTGAGCGCGGCGCGGAATTGGCCGGAGGTGTACTGGACGCCGCGGTCGGAGTGGAAGACCGCGTCGGGGCGGATCAGGCCGCGCGCGGTGGCCAGGGCGATCGCGTCGCAGACCAGGTCTGTGCGCAGGTGCTCGGCCATCGCGTGCCCGACGATCTCGCGGTTGTGCAGATCGATCACCGTGGCCAGGTAAAGCCAGCCCTGGAACGTGGGCAAGTAGGTGATGTCCCCGACGAACCGCTGACCAGGGCGCTCGGCGGTGAAATCACGGCGGATCACGTCCGCCACCGGTGGCACCGGGGTGGCGGCGGGTCTGGTCAAGCTCCGGCGTTTGCGGCGGGTGATCCCGGCCAGGCCCTGCTCCCGCATGAGCCGTTCCACCCGCTTGTGATTCACCACGGCCGTGTCATGACAACCGTGTAAGCCGCGGATGGACCAAGATCGGGTCGTCGGACGCGACCCAGAAGGGCTCCATCTGTGACCGAGGACACAT
>NZ_JBIUAQ010000030.1:0-51915 GCF_044547565.1 Amycolatopsis sp. NPDC052450
AACTGTGATTCCCGGCGCGGGGCCGCGTCGATGATCACCGAGGCGATCGGTCTCGCGCGCCGGGCCGGGGCGACCGGGACGATCGTGGTCCGCGCCGATTCGGCGTTCTTCACCGGCCCGATCATCGCCGCGATCCGCAAGGCGGGCGCCTATTTCTCGGTCACCGCCCAGAAAAACGTGGCGACCCAGGCCGTGATCGACCGGATCGGCGAGGACGCCTGGGACGAGATCGAATACCGGCATCCGATCCCCGACCCCGAAACCGGGCAGTTGATCACCCATGCCGAGATCGCCGAAACCACGCTGACCGCGTTCATCAACACCACCCAGAATCCCGGCCGTCAGGTCACCGCCCGGTTGCTGGTCCGCCGCACCCCGAGATTCAAGCGGAACACCCAAGGCGAGTTGTTCCGCGTCTGGAACTACCACGCCGTGTTCACCGACACCGGCTTCGACCTGCACACCGCCGACAAATACCACCGCCGGCACGCGATCATCGAACAGGTCTTCGCCGACCTCAACGACGCAGCCCTCGCACACTTCCCCTCCGGCCGCTTCCCCGCCAACCACGCCTGGCTGATCCTGGCCTGCCTCACCCACAACCTGCTCCGCGCCGCAGGCTGCCTGACCAGCGGTTTCCACGCCAAAGCCCGCACCGGCACCCTCCGCAAACAGCTGATCACCATTCCCGCCCGCATCACCCGCACCGCCCGCCGCATCACCCTCCGACTACCCGCCAACTGGCCCTGGCAAGCCGCCTACCAGGCACTCTTCACCACAACGCACCGAACAACCTGATCCCGCCCCGACAACCAGACCACAGTGGACACACCGGATGAGACGACCGGCAACCCACCCTGCCCACCAACCAACCAGAAGATCAAAAACCCCCACCAAGATCACCTAACAAACACACCGGTGGATCCAGGGTGAAGGTCTCAAAGGGACCCTTCACGACACGAGAATTCGACGCCTGGCCGTCGGAAGCACTGAAGCAGCCGCCTGGTAGTCCTCAGGTACCTAAGAGCGAGCTCGCCAGATTCCGAATCGCCACTCACGACCGGTCATGCGGCGAAGACCTGCGAATCGTCGGCGAACGCCTTGAACTCCAGGGCGTTGCCCGCGGGGTCCAGCAGGAACATCGTCCACTGTTCCCCGGTCTGGCCCTCGAAGCGCACGTAGGGCTCGATGACGAACGAGGTGTCCGCCGCGCGCAGCCGGTCCGCCAGTTTCCGGAATTCCGGCACGGTGAGGATCAGGCCGAAGTGGGGGACGGGCACGTCGTGACCGTCGACGGGGTTGTGGATCTGACGCGGCCGCTCCGGGGCGAGGTGCGTGACGAACTGGTGGCCGTGGAGGTTCCAGTCGATCCAGGTGTCGGAGCTGCGGCCCTGTTCGAGGCCGAGGACGTCGCCGTAGAAGGTGCGCGCGGCGGCGAGGTCGTCGACAGGCATGGCGAGGTGGAAGCGCGGGATGGGGGAGTCGAGGACGGTCATACCCAGGGAATCCTTTCCGGCGGACTAGCACTTGTCGTAATGTTAACATTAGGACAAAGCTCGGCGAGCCGCTACGATCGGCCGTTCCAGTGGGAGGGATGAGGATGAGCGAACCCGGCAGGGTGGTGCCGGCGCGTCGCCGCGGGCTGGCGGACGAGGTGGCCGACAGGGTCCGGGACGCCATCTTCGGTGGCGCCTATCCGCCTGGCGCGCAGTTGCGCGAGGTCGAGCTTTCGGCGGCGCTCGGCGTCAGTCGCGGTCCCGTGCGCGAAGCGCTGCTCAAGCTCGAGCGCGAGGGGCTGGTCCGCAGCGAATGGCATCGCGGCGCGATCGTCACCACCTTGTCCGATGTGGACGTCGCCGAACTCGACAGCCTGCGGTCGGCGCTGGAGCAGTTGGCGGTTCAGCTGGTCGTCGCGAGGGCGTCGGACGCGGACCTGGCCGCGATCGACGAGGTCGTCGAGCGGATGGACCGGGCGCGCGACGAGCACGAGATGGTCCGCCGCGACATCGACTTCCACGACGCGGTCTACGCGGCGTCCGGGCATCGGCGGCTCGTCGAGGCGTGGCAGGCGATCCGGTCACAGGTGTACCTGTTCCTGCTGACCCGGATCGGCGTGAGCTCCGACGGCTACCTCGCGAGCATCCCGGCCGAGCACCGCCGGCTGGCGTCCGCGCTTCGTGCCCGTGACGGCGAGAAGGCGCTCGAACTGTTCGCCGTGCACCGAGGCGAGGCCTTCGACGTGCTGACGGGGAAGTGACCGTGCTCAACGTTCGCCTGAACGACCTGGCCGTCGAGGCGCTCGGCCCCTTGCCCGTCGCGATACCTCCGGACCGGTTGGCGCCCGGGCTGCGGGAGATGCTCGCCGACGGCGTGGTTCTGACCGGTGACGTGATCACTTTCGGCGGGATCCCCGCCTGGGCCGGACGGCCACCGGGAAGGCAGGCCGACCTGACCGCCTGGGAGTGCTTTGTCAGTAGCTTCCATCTCGAAGACCATCTGCCGGTCGAGGTGGGACGCCTGCCGGACGGCGAGCCGGTGATCTCCGAAGCGGATCAGGTCCTGATGTTGCGTCACGGTGTCGGGTTCGCGCTCGAAATCGCCCGCATCGCGCCGGTCCCGGTCCGGTGTGTCATCGGCGCCAACAGCACGAACGGGACCTTCCGATTCCATCGCGCCCGGTCAGGGGAGTCCTGGCTCGACGCGGATCTCGACGCCTATCGTCTTGAGAAGATGATCACCATCGACCGCGGCCCCGCGACCCTGGGTGGAACCCCCTGGTGAACGATACGGTGGCAAGGCGGACGAAATGGCGTTCAAGGTCTTGACGGCAAGGTTGGCCAAGGCTTAACTCAAGCCCTGAAATAAGACGTGTCCCGGGTCACAGGCTCCGGACGCGGCCTGGCCACTCACCCCGAGGACCATCGATGCGAATCGGAAAGATCGCTCCCGCGCTCGTCCTGGCGCTGGCGGCCGCCGCCACGACGGCATGCGGCGGCGACACGTCGTCCAGTGCTCCCAAGGAGCTCGTGTACTGGGCGTCCAACCAGGGCACCAGTCTCGACAACGACAAGGCGGTCCTGCGGCCCGAACTCGACAAGTTCGAGAAGGCCTCCGGGATCAAGGTCAAGCTCGAGGTCGTCCCGTGGACGGATCTGCTCAACCGGATCCTCGCCGCCACCACCTCCGGCAAGGGACCGGACGTGCTCAACATCGGCAACACCTGGTCGGCCTCATTGCAGGCGACAGGGGCGTTCCTGCCGTTCGACGACGCCGCGCTGGAGAAGGTCGGCGGCAAGGCGCGGTTCCTCGGCCCGTCGCTGGCGGCCACCGGGGCGAGCGGTCAGCCGCCGGTCGGCGTACCGCTCTACGGCCAGGCGTACGGCCTGTATTACAACAAGAAGCTCTTCGCCGAGGCCGGGATCACCAAGCCGCCCGCCACCTGGGAGGAACTCGTCGAGGACGGCAAGAAACTCACCAAACCCGACAAGGGCCAGTGGGGGCTCTCGCTCCAAGCCGGCCAGGTCACGGAGAACAGTCACCACGCGGCGATCCTCGGCGCTCAGCAGGGCGCGCAGTTCTTCACCGCCGAGGGCAAACCGCAGCTCGCGTCGGATCCGTCGGTCGCGGCCGTGCGGCAGTTCGTCGACCTCATGCAGAAGGACAAGATCGTCAACCCGGCCAACGCCGAGTACGCCGACACCGCCAAATCCCTCAAGGATCTGTCGGACGGCAAGGCCGCGATGTTCATGAACCAGGCCTCCGCGGGTTCGTTCAAGAACATCGGGATGGACATGGCGAACCTCGGTGTCGCGCCGATCCCGCTGCCCGCCGCCGCGCCGCCGAACGGCCGGAAGGTGACCAGCTTCGTCGCGGGCATCAACATGGCGGTCTTCAAGAACACCAAGAACCCCGATGCCGCACTGGACTTCGTGAAGTTCATGGTCTCGGCGCCGGAACAGGCGTTGCTCAACAAGACCTACGGTTCGCTGCCGACCGTCCAGGACGCTTACAGTGACGCGGCGTTCCAGACCGAGGACGTCAAGGTCTTCCAGAACGTGCTCGCGAATTCGGCCGAGCCGATGCCGCAGGTTCCGCAGGAGTCCCAGTTCGAGACCCTGATCGGCACCGCGATGAAGGCGATGTTCGCCGACGTCGCCGCGGGCAAGCCGGTGGACGGAGCCAAGATCCGGGACCAGCTGAACCAGGCGGACCAGCAGATCGCGGCCGGTGGTTGATGCCGACCGCTCTCGACGACGCCCCGGCCTTGAAGACGGCCGGGGCTCCAGGGCCCCGGGGTACCCGGCATAAACGACGCCGGATCGCGCTGCCGTATCTGCTCCTGCTGCCGGCGATCCTGCTCGAACTGCTCGTCCACGTGATCCCGATGATCGCCGGGCTCGTGATGAGCTTCTTCAAGCTGACGCAGTTCTCCATCCGGGACTTCTCGTCCGCCCCGGCGGCGGGGCTGGACAACTACAAGTTCGTCCTCGACTTCAACTCCGCGGCGGGGAAGTCACTGCTCGGTTCGTTCTGGATCAGCGTCCTCTACACGGTTCTCTCGGTCGGGTTCTGCTGGCTCTTCGGCACCTCGGCCGCCGTGCTGATGCAGAAGAACTTCCGCGGCCGTGGCTTGCTCCGGACGCTGTTCCTGGTGCCGTACGCGCTGCCGATGTACGCCGCCGTGATCACCTGGTCGTTCATGTTCCAGAAGGACACCGGCCTGGTGAACGACCTGCTGGGCACGGATTCGTTCTGGCTCATCGGGGACAACAGCTTCTGGTCGCTGGTGGTGGTTTCGGTCTGGCGGAACTGGCCGTTCGCCTTCCTGATCGTGATGGCCGGGCTGCAGAACATCCCCGGCGAACTGTACGAAGCGGCGGCCATCGACGGCGCGGGCTGGTGGCGCCGGTTCCAGTCGATCACCCAGCCGATGCTGCGGCCGGTCAACCAGGTGCTGCTGCTGGTGTTGTTCCTGTGGACCTTCAACGACTTCAACACGCCGTATGTCCTTTTCGGAGCGTCCGCGCCGAAGGAGGCGTCGCTGATCTCGATCCACATCTACCAGAGTTCCTTCGTGACCTGGAACTTCGGTCTCGGCTCGGCGATGTCGGTGCTGTTGCTGCTGTTCCTGCTGATCGTCAGCACTGTCTACTTGGGACTGACCGCGCGGAGGAGGAACGCCGTTGTCTGAGCCTCGCTGGGTCCCGTGGGCCCGCCGATTCGTCCTCGGCTTCCTCGCCTTGTTCACCCTCGTGCCGTTGTACGCGATGGTTTCGTCGTCGCTGAAACCGCTCGGGGACGTGCAAGGCAAGTGGGAGTGGCTTCCGACGACGTTGACCATCCAGCCGTTCTTCGACATCTGGGAGACGATCCCGCTCGCCGAGTACTTCGTGAACAGCCTGGTCATCTCCGGATCGGCGGCGATCCTCTCGGTGGTGATCGCGATCTTCGCGGCCTACGCGTTGAGCCGTTTCCGGTTCCGGGGCAAGAACTTCTTCAAGATGACCGTGCTCTCCACCCAGATGTTCCCCGGCATCCTGTTCCTGCTGCCGCTGTTCCTCATCTTCGTCAACATCGGCAACACCACCGGCATCGTCCTGTACGGCTCGCGCCTCGGGTTGATCATCACCTACCTGACCTTCTCGCTGCCGTTCGCCATCTGGATGCTCGCCGGCTACATCGACTCGATCCCCAAAGAGCTCGACGAAGCCGCGATGGTCGACGGCACCGGGCCGCTCGGCGCGCTGATCCGGGTGGTCATCCCCGCGGCGATGCCGGGCATCGTGGCGGTGGGGATCTACTCGTTCATGACGGCCTGGGGCGAGGTCCTGTTCGCATCGGTGATGACCGACTCGGGCACGCGGACCCTCGCCGTCGGGCTCCAGGAGTACTCCACCCAGGTCCAGGTGTACTGGAACCAGGTCATGGCCGCGTCCCTGATCGTCTCCGTCCCGGTCGTCGCCGGATTCCTGCTGCTCCAGCGTTATCTCGTCGCCGGGCTCACCGCCGGCGCCGTGAAATGACCCGCCCGTCGCTCCGTACAGAGAGGTCCGCCTTGAATCTGCACCTGCCCGCCGATTTCCTGTGGGGTGCGGCCACCGCCGCGTACCAGGTCGAGGGCGCCGTCGACGCCGACGGCCGCCTCCCGTCCATCTGGGACGACTTCGTCCGGGTCCCGGGTGCCGTCCTGAACGGCGACACCGCCGATGTCGCGTGCGATCACTATCGGCGTTGGCCGGAGGATCTCGCGATCATGAAGGGACTCGGCCTGGACGCGTACCGCTTCTCGGTCGCTTGGCCGCGGGTGATCCCCACCGGCCGCGGCGAGGTCAACGCGCTCGGCCTCGACCATTACGACCGGCTGGTCGACGCGTTGCTGGAAGCCGGGATCCGGCCGTTCGTCACGCTGTTCCACTGGGATCTGCCTTCGGCGTCGCAGGCGGACGGCGGCTGGCCCGAACGCGACACGGCGTACGCCTACGCGGATTACGCGGCGGTCGTGGCGGCTCGGCTGGGTGACCGGGTGACGGACTGGAACACCGTCAACGAGCCACTGTGCTCGGCCTGGCTCGGCTATCTCGAAGGCCGGTTCGCTCCCGGGATCAAGGATCTCAAGCAGGCGATCCACGCGTCGCACCATCTTCTGCTCGCGCACGGTCTCGGGGTGCAGGCGATCACCGCGAACGCCGCGCGGCCCGCCAACGTCGGTCTGGTGGTCAACCTCAGCGGAATCGAACCCGCGTCGGATTCCGCTGCGGACGTCGAGGCTGCGGCCCGGATGGACGGGCACGTCAACCGCTGGTGGCTCGACCCCTCGAACGGGCGTGGCTACCCGGCGGACATGATCGACGTCTACGGCGTCGAACCGCCTGTGCGCGGGGACGACCTCGAGGTGATCTCGGCCCCGGTCGGTTTCCACGGGCTGAACTACTACTTCCGCCAGATCGTCGAGGACGACCCGGACGGTCCGGCGCCCCGCGCGCGGCAGGTGCCGGTCGAGGGAGCCGCGACGACCGCGATGGGCTGGGAGATCCACGGGCAGGGCCTCGCGGACCTGATCCACCGGCTCGCCAACGAGTACGGCGCCCGCGCCATCTATGTCACCGAAAGTGGGGCCGCCTTCGACGACAAGGTCGCCGAGGACGGTTCGATCGACGACGCCGACCGCATCGCCTACCTGGAAGAACATCTCGGCGCGGTGGCGGGCGCGGCCGAAGCGGGCGCGCCGGTGAAGGGGTACTTCGCCTGGTCGTTGCTCGACAACTTCGAATGGGACAGCGGGCTGAGCAAACGGTTCGGGCTCGTTCGGGTCGACTACGAAACCCAGGTCCGTACGGTCAAGGCGAGTGGCCATCGGTATGCGGAGATCATCGCCGAACACCGGAACCGCTAGTCGGGCCTCGTGAGTGAGGGGTACGGCAAAGGTGGCAGGTTGCGACAGGCGAGGTGAAGGGGACTTTCCGCGCATCGCATGCGGGGAAAGTCCCCTTCACCCCGAGGGCTAGTAGTCTCTATGGCTGACGGAGAATCGATGACGCGGCGAAGTGGCTTTCGCGACGCCCGAGGTCGATGCGTGGACGAGCGAGGCAACCCCGCCACCTTTGCCTTACCTCTCAATAACAGGGGTACGGCAGAGGTGGCGGGTTGCGAAAGCCACTTTCGCAACCTTCAACGTTGCGAAAGTGGCTTTCGCAACGTCTGGGGCAGGGTGCGGTAGCGAAGAGAGGCGTTCGCTGCGGTGACGTGACCCTCGCTGAACTCATGGGGAGAGATGTGTCGCGAAAGCCACTTTCGCGACGCCTGACGTCCCGTAAGTGGCTTTCGCGACACGGTCGCCCCACGGCCGCGAGCGAATCCCCGCGACCCGACACCTTCGCCTCACCCCTCTCTGACCGTCCTGACCACTCACGAGCGGTTCGTGCGGGCGGATGGACCGAGGGGTCCGGATTCGTCGCGTGGTACGAACGGACGTCCGCCGAAACCTCCTAGGGTCGCCATGAGAGGCGATCCTAGGAGGCGAAGTATGCGGACAGTCTTGCGTGGCGGTCGTGTCATCGACCCGGAGACGGGCTTCGACGGCACGGCGGACGTGCTGGTGACGGACGGGGTGGTCACCGCCGTGGGGGCGGGCCTGCCTTCGGAAGCGGGCGACACGGAGATCGACGTCACCGGGCTCGTCGTCGGACCGGGGTTCATCGACCTGCACAGCCACGTGCACACCATCGCGGGCCAGCGGCTCCAGGCGATGGACGGTGTGACGACCGCGCTCGACCTCGAAGCCGGGCTGATGCCGATCGAGCGGGCCTACGCCGAAGCCGCCGCGGCGGGACGTCCGCTGCACTACGGGTTCTCCGCGTCCTGGGGCGCGGCGCGGGCGCAGGTGCTGGCCGGGATCGAGCCGGACGCGAATATCGACAGCGGGCTGGCGGTGCTCGGAAACCCGGCCTGGCAACGAACTTCGTCGCCGAAGGAACTGGCCGCCTGGCTGTCCCTTGTGGACGGTGAGCTGGCCGCCGGCGCGCTCGGCGTCGGCGTGCTCCTCGGTTACGCGCCCGACACCGACCCGGCCGAGTTCCTCGCGCTGGCCCGTCTGGCCAAGGAGGCGGGCGCGCCGACGTACACCCACGTCCGTGAACTGGTCGAGGTGAACCCGGCGACACCGATCGACGGTTCGGCGGAGATCGCGATCGTCGCGGCCGAGACCGGGGCCGCGATGCACCACTGTCACGTGAACAGCACGTCCGGCCACCAGATCGAGCGTGTGCTCGCGGCGCTCGAAGCGGGCCGTGCGGCGGGCTCGCGGGTGACCGTCGAGGCGTATCCGTACGGGGCGGGCAGCACCGGGATCGGCGCGGCGTTCCTCTCGCCCGAACGGTTGAAGATGAAGGGCCTGTCCCCGTCCAGCGTGATCATGCTGGAGTCGGGGGAGCGCATCGCCGACGAGGGCCGCCTGCTCCAGGTTCGCGCCGAAGACCCTGGTGCGCCGTGCATCCTCGAGTTCCTCGACGAGAGCAGCGCGCACGACCTCGACCTGCTGCGTCAGGCACTCGCGTTCCCCGACGCCATCGTCGCCAGCGACGCGCTGCCCGTGTACTGGAAGAACGGAACCAGCGAGAGCACCGAATGGCCGTTGCCGCCCGGCGGCGCGACGCATCCGCGCACGTCCGGGACGTACGCGAAGACGCTGCGCTTGATGGTGCGCGAGAGCAAGGCATGGACGTGGCTGGAGGCGTTCCGGCGCTGCTCCTACCTGCCGGCGCGCGTGCTCGACGAGGTCGCGCCCGGGGCGCTGGCCAAGGGACGGCTCAACGTCGGCGCCGACGCCGACATCGTCGTGATCGACCCGAACACCGTCACCGACGCGGCGACCTACTTCGACTCGACCAGGCCGTCGGTCGGCGTCCGGCACCTGTTCGTCTCGGGGGTCCCGGTCGTCACCGACGGGAATCTGCGCACGGACGCCTTCCCCGGCAAGCCGCTGCGCGGTGAGCCGCGATGAGCGATCTGCTCGCCGACATCGAAACCCTGGTCCGCTGCGAGTCGCCGTCATCGGACCACGAGGCGGTGGCCCGCAGCGCCGAGGTGGTGGCCGGACTGGGACGGCGGCTCCTCGGCGCGGAACCGGAGCGGATCGTCATCGACGGCGTCACCCATCTGCGCTGGCGTTTCGGCGACGGGCCGGCCCGGGTTCTCTTGCTCGGTCACCACGACACGGTGTGGCCGCACGGTTCGCTGGAGACGCATCCGTTTTCCATCCGGGACGGCGTGTTGCGCGGCCCCGGATGCTTCGACATGAAGGCGGGCGTCGTGATGGCGCTGCACGCCGCCGCGACCGTGCCCGACCGCGACGGACTGTCCATTCTGGTCACCGGCGACGAGGAGATCGGCTCGCCGTCGTCCCGCGCCCTGATCGAGGAGACCGCGGCGGGTTGCGACGCGGCGTTCGTACTGGAGGCTTCGGCCGACGGCGGCGCGTTGAAGTGCCGCCGTAAAGGCGTATCCCACTACCGGGTCGAGGTGACCGGCCGGGCCGCGCACGCCGGGCTCGAACCGGAGAAGGGGGTCAACGCTGGAATCGAGATCTCCCACCAGATCCTCGCGGTGGCCGCCCTCGCCGACCCCGAAGCGGGGACCAGCGTGACGCCCACCGTCGTCTCGGCGGGAACGACCGTCAACACCGTTCCCGCCGCCGCGAGTGTGGCCGTCGACGTCCGCGTGTGGAACGAGGCCGAGCAACTCCGCGTCGACAGGGCCATGCGGGACCTCCGTCCGGTACTGGAGGGCGCCGTGGTCGGGGTGACCGGCGGGATCAACCGGCCGCCGCTCGAAGCGGGATCGTCGGCGGGATTGTTCGCGCTGGCACGGGAACTCGCGGACGACCTCGGTCTCGGGGAACTGACTTCCGCGTCGGTCGGCGGCGCCTCGGACGGCAACTACACCGCGGGGATGGGCGTCCCGACCCTGGACGGCCTCGGCGCCGTCGGCGGCGGGGCACACGCGGATCACGAACACGTCGTCGTCGCGGAACTGCCGCGGCGCACCGCTTTGCTGGCCGCGCTCGTGGAAAACGTGCTCGCGAAGCGGGGTCCGTCCGGTGCGACGAATCCCGCGGGTGAATCTGGTACGGCACGACGGTGACTCCACCGCCGAGCCGGGAAAGGATCGTCCCGTGACGAATCTTGCGACGAACGCGGAAAGCCTGGTCACCCGGGAGGTGCGCGACGAAGCCGTCGCCGCCGCGCGGGCCGCGGCCGCGGCTTCGGGCGTCGAAATCCGCGAACTCACCGAAATCGCCGATCTGGCCGCGGTGGTCGGCCTGTTCGAGTCGATCTGGCAGACCGCGCCCGGCGCCCGGCCGGTGAGCACGGAACTGCTGCGGGCGATGTCCTCGGCCGGGAACTACGTCGCGGGCGCTTTCGAACACGGCGAACTGCTGGGTGCCTGTTTCGGTTTCTTCGGGAATCCCGGGAAGGCGAGCCTGCACAGCCACATCGCCGGCGTCGTCAAGGCGGGCGTCGGCAGGGGGATCGGGCACGCGCTCAAACTGCACCAGCGCGGCTGGGCGCTGCTCCAGGACGTCTCGGTGATCACCTGGACCTTCGACCCGCTGGTGCGGCGCAACGCCTACTTCAACCTGGGGAAGCTCGGCGCGCGGCCGATCGGGTACCTGCCCGATTTCTACGGTCCGATGGAGGACAGCATCAACGGTTCGGGCGACACCGACCGGTTGATGGTCGGCTGGGACCTGGCGAGCCCCGCGGTCCGCGCCGCCACTTTCGGTGAACCGGTGCTGATCGACGCGGAAGCGCTGGGAGCGGCGAAGGCGTTGTCGGTCGGATCCGACGGCGGTCCGAGCATCGGCTCCACCGACGCGCCGACCGTCCTCGTCGCCGTCCCGTCCGATATCGAACGGTTGCGCCGCACCGATCCCGGTCGCGGCAACGCGTGGCGGGTCGCCCTGCGCGAAGTCCTCGGCGGACTGATGGCGGACAACGCCAAGGTCGCCGGTTTCGATCGTGCCGGCTGGTACGTGATCTCGAAGGAGCAGTCGTGAAACTCAGCGGTGTGGAACTGCGCCGGGTCCGGATGCCGCTCGTGGCCCCGTTCCGGACGTCGTTCGGAACGCAGGCCGAACGGGAACTGCTGCTCGTCCGCGCGGTGACCCCCGCGGGCGAGGGCTGGGGCGAATGCGTGGCGATGGAGGCGCCGCTCTACTCGTCGGAGTACAACGACGCCGCCGAGCATGTGCTGCGGAATCACCTGATCCCGGCTTTGCTGGCCGCGGAGGACGTGACCGCGTACAAGGTGACGCCGTTGCTGGCGAAGTTCAAGGGCCACCGGATGGCGAAGGGGGCGCTGGAGATGGCGGTCCTCGACGCCGAACTCCGCGCGCACGACCGGTCGTTCGCGGCCGAACTGGGGTCCACTCGCGACTCCGTGGCCTGCGGGGTCTCGGTCGGGATCATGGACTCGATCCCGCAGCTGCTCGACGTCGTCGGCGGCTACCTCGACGAGGGCTACGTCCGGATCAAGCTCAAGATCGAACCCGGCTGGGACGTCGAACCGGTCCGCCGGGTGCGGGAACGCTTCGGTGACGACGTGCTGCTGCAGGTCGACGCGAACACCGCGTACACCCTGGGCGACGCGCCCCTGCTCGCCCGGCTCGACCCGTTCGACCTGCTGCTGATCGAGCAACCGCTCGAAGAAGAGGACGTGCTCGGGCACGCCGAACTGGCGAAACGCATCCGGACCCCGATCTGCCTCGACGAATCGATCGTCTCCGCCAGGGCGGCTGCGGACGCGATCAAGCTCGGCGCCTGCCAGATCGTCAACATCAAACCGGGCCGCGTCGGCGGCTACCTCGAAGCCCGCCGGGTGCACGACGTCTGCGCGGCGCACGGGATCGCGGTGTGGTGCGGCGGGATGATCGAGACCGGCCTCGGCCGGGCGGCCAACGTCGCGCTGGCCTCACTGCCCGGCTTCACGCTGCCGGGTGACACCTCGGCGTCCGGCCGGTTCTACCGCACCGACATCACCGAGCCGTTCGTGCTCGAGGCCGGGCATCTGCCGGTGCCGACCGGTCCCGGCCTCGGCGTGACTCCGATTCCGGAGCTGCTCGACGAGGTCACCGTGGAGAAAGCGTGGATCGGTTCGTAGCGTTCTACGAATTCCGGGGTTAGATTTGGTCGGCTCGGACCAATCGGTTCGGCGAGACCGGGTCTAACTTCGGGGGGTGCTGACACCGGTGCCCAGCAAGCCGCATACGAGTTTGGGACGCGTCCTCGAAGACCTCGGGGACGTGCTCCTGGAGCCGGTCGCGGTCGGCCGGACCACCCGCAGGCAACTCGGCGGGGTGGTCATCCACGATCCGCACGACGAATCCGACATCCCTGGCGGAGCCGTCGTGCTCGGCGTCGGGGTGCGGGAGCAGGACGAGGTCGTCCGCCTTTTGCACGACGTGGGTGCGAGGGGTGCGGCGGCGCTCGTCGTCCGGTCTCCCGTCACCCCGGCGCCGGAACTCCGGCGAGCCGCGGAGTCGTCCGGCGTCGCCCTGCTCGGGCTGGCGCGCGGCGCGTCCTGGGCCCAGCTCGCCGCCATGCTCAGGACCTTGCTCGCCGAGGAGGACGTCGGCGAGGTCTCGCCGCAGACGCTCGGCGGAATGCCGTCGGGCGATCTGTTCGCCCTGGCCAACGCGATCGCCGCGCTCATCGACGCGCCGGTGACCATCGAGGATCGCAACAACCGGATCCTCGCGTTCTCCGGACGCCAGGACGAAGCGGATCCGTCCCGGGTGGAGACGATCCTCGGCAGGCAGGTACCGGAGCGGTTCGCCCGCGGCCTCGAACAGGACGGCGTCTTCGAGAAGCTGTATCGCGATCAGGCGCCCGTGTACGTCGATCCGCAGCGTTACGACGACAACCAGATCGCGATTCCCCGCGTGGCCCTCGCCGTCCGGGCGGGTGACGAGGTGCTCGGGTCGATCTGGGCGGCGGTGCGGGAGCCGCTCAGTGACGAGCGGACCCAGGCGCTGATCGACGCCGCGAAGCTCGTCGCGTTGCACATGCTCCGGCTGCGAGCGGGTGCCGACGTCGAACGGCGGCTGCGTGCGGATCTCGTGAGCACGGCACTCGAAGGCGGCGCCGGGGCACCGGAGGCCATCGCCCGGCTCGGCTTGCTCGGCCGGCCGTCGGTCGTGCTCGCCATGGGCCTGCTCGGCTCGACCGCGCTCGAGGACGATCTCCGTCTGGTCGCGGACCGCCAGCGGGTCGCCGACGCGCTGGCCATGCACCTGAGCGCCGTCCAGCCTCGTTCGGCCGTCGCGCTCGTGGGCGACGTCGCCTACGGCATCGTGCCGATGCCCGGCGGCCACTCCGACTGTCAGGAACGTTCGGTGCGGGTCGCTTCGACCTTCCTGGAACGCACCGGCCGCCGCGCGGCGGCCGCGATCGGCGTCGGGCCGCTCGCGCTCGACGCCTCCGGGCTCCACGCCTCCCGTGACGGCGCCGACCGGGCGCTGCGCGTGCTGCTCACCAACGGTGGAGCCAAACGCGTCGCGACCGCCGACGACGTCCACGTCGACGCGCTCATGCTGGATCTGGCCGATCTCGCCGCGGCCAGGGGAGACGTCGCGACAGGACCTGTCGCGCGGTTGCTCGCCTACGACGCCCAGCACCAGTCACAACTGGTGCACACGCTGCGTTGCTGGCTGGACGCCTTCGGGGACATCGGCGCCGCGTCCGCGTCGGCCTACGTCCATCCGAACACCTTCCGCTACCG
The DNA here is from genome assembly GCF_044547565.1 of Amycolatopsis sp. NPDC052450. NCBI lineage: Bacteria > Bacillati > Actinomycetota > Actinomycetes > Pseudonocardiales > Pseudonocardiaceae > Amycolatopsis > Amycolatopsis sp. NPDC052450. The sequence goes on from NZ_JBIUAQ010000030.1 coordinate 14,278, forward strand.
GTTACGCCGGCTTGCCGAAGTCGGCGAGATCGACCTCGACGACGCGGGGGAGCGGTTCGCCGCGATGCTGCAACTGCGGCTGCTGCCCCGCGACGCGCGGACCGGGCCGCCCGGCATCGAAGACTGACCTTGGTCTGACCGCCCCGAAACGACGGCCGATGTTCGTGTGATCGCACGAACTCCACCCGCGGGACGCGTTTCAGAATGAGTGATCGGCGCCACGCTCGCGCCGTTCTCCTTCTCTCCCACAGTTTCCGCGGAGGCGCCATGACGGCAGTGGTCAACGAGGACACCTGGACAGCGCGGCGGATCAACCGGACGGCGCTTATCACCATGGTGGTGATGGTGTTCGCCTGGGCGGTCGACTACATCGACCGCTTCTCGATCGGGATGGCGCTGCCGATGATCGGCGCCGAATTCGAGCTCAGCAAGACCGAACAGGGCTGGCTCGTCACCGTGTTCGCGCTCGTCTACATGGTCTGCCAGATCCCGGCGGGATTCCTCGCCGACCGGTACGGCTCGCGAGGGCCGATGCTGGTCACGCTGCTGCTCTGGTCGGCGTTCACCGCGATGACCGGGATGGCGGGCACCTTCGGCATGCTGCTCGTCGTCCGTGGCCTTTTCGGTGTGTGCCAAGGACTTTTCCCGGCGGCCTCGTTCAAGGCGATCGCCGAACGGACCACCCCCGGCAACCGCGCGACGGTGACCGGCGTGATGCTGTCCGCCGGCGGGATCGGTGCCGGGCTGGCGCCGCTGATCGTCGGCCCGCTGCTGATGGCGATCGGCTGGCGGCACACGTTCTTCTGGATGGCCGGGATCGGCGCGATCATCGGGGTGATCGTGTGGACGATGCTGCCCAAGGCCCTGCCGAAGGAACTGAGCAGCCTTCCGCGCGACGAGGCGAAAACCCCTGAGGTATCCCGCAAACAGGTACTGAAGTCGCCGGTGATCTGGAAGTTCACCCTGCTGTTCTGCGTCACCAACATGCTCAACTACGGGATGATCACCTGGGTGCCCAGCTACCTGCTGGAGTCGAGGGGTCTGTCGTTGAGCCAGACCGGGGTACTGGCCGCGATCCCGATGCTGGTCAGCATCGGCACGACCATCCTCGGCGGCTGGCTGTTCGACCGGTACTTCCACGATCACGGCCGCTGGTACCTCGGTTCGATCGCGCTGGTGACCGTGGTGCTGCTGACGCTGATGGTGAACGCGGACAGCACGACGGAGTTCACCGTCTACGAGACCCTCGCCCTCGCCGTCTTCGGCATGGCGACGATGGCCGTCTTCGGCCTGCCGCTGCGGGTGCTCCCCACCGCGGTCACCGGGATCGGCATGGGAGTGATGAACTTCGGCGGCCAGGTGGCAGGCGCGGTCGCGCCGGTGGCGATGGGCTGGCTCGCCGACACCTTCTCCTACACCGCCGCGTTCGGTTTCCTCATCGGCACCACCTTCCTCACCGCCGTGATGGCGTTCTGGGTGCCGCAGAACCCCGGCCAGTTCTCGTTCGCCCCGGCGAGTCCCAGCGCGGGGTCTTGAGTGGTCGTGGCCGCGCCTCTAGGCGATCAGCCACTCAAGCCCGCGTGTCGCGAAAGCCACTTTCGCGACGCTGGACGTCCCGAAAGTGGCTTTCGCGACCTGCTCGCTCAACAGTGCCCAACCACGACACCAGACAGGAGACCCATGCCCACCGCGTCCGAAGTCATCGAAACGATCAACGACCGTGCGAAGGAGGCCGGCGTCCGGGTCCGGCTGCACGCGGCCGAAGTCGACGGCACCCGGCGGATCGGCGTCGATGAGCACACCCCCGTCGTGACGGCGTCGGTCTTCAAGGTCCCGATCGCGCTGGAGCTGGCGAGGCAGGCCGCAGACGGCGGGCTCGACCTCGGTGAGCGGATCACCGTCCTGCCGGGGCATCCGACGCCGAGCCCGTACGGCTTGGCCACCTTCCGTCACGAGATCACGATGTCGTGGTACGACCTCGCGATCCTGATGATCGGGATCAGCGACAACGTCGCGACCGACCTGATCCTCGACCGGGTCGGGAAGGAATCGACGGAAAAGTCGTTGCGGCGGCTCGGTTTCGAACACACCACCGTGCCGCAGGACTGCGGGGAGGTGCTCGGCAGTATCGGGGAAGACCTCGGGATCTCCTACGAGGACGACGAAAGGCTGCTGGCGGACCTCCCGATGGAGCGGATCGCCGCGTTGCGCGCCCTGCGTCCGGAGCACACCTGCGCCACGACCGCCGAAGAGATCACCCGGCTGCTCGGGCTGATCTGGCGGGACGAGGCGGCCGCGCCGGTCGCGTGCGCGGACGTCCGGCGCTGGATGGAACTCCAGGTGTGGCCGCACCGGCTGCGGTCCGGGTTCCCGGACGACGGGATCCGCGTCAGCGGCAAGACCGGGACCCTGCCTTCGGTGCGCAACGAGGTCGGCGTGGTCGAGTACCCGGATGGCGGCCGTTACGCGGTAGGGATTTTCACCGAAGCCGTCGACGGGCGGTCGAGGGTGCCGGAGCGGGACGCGTTCATCGGGTTCGCCGCCGCGCAGGCCGTCGAATGGCTCAGGCTTCCCGAGGCCGGGAGCGAATGATTCGTCCGCCCGGATGAATTTTCCCGTCGCTCTCGTCGTTCCGCACGAACCGGTGACGCCGGTCACCGTCCTAGCATTCCGGGAACCGCCGGACCGCCCTTTCCACGGACAAGAGGTGCGCATGTCGAAACTTTCCGAAATCGAGACCTGGCTCGCGGAGAATTTTTCCGCCTTGCTGGAGAAGCATCAGGTGCCCGGCGCGGCCGTCGCGGTCTTCGCGGGCGGAGAGGTGATCGACCACGCGGCAGGCGTGCTGAACAAGAACACCGGCGTCGAGTCCACAGTGGACTCCGTCTTCCAGATCGGGTCGATCACCAAGGTGTGGACGACGACCCTGGCGATGCAGCTCGTCGACGAGGGCAGGCTGGACCTCGACAAGCCGGTCCGTGACTATCTTCCCGAGTTCACCCTCGCGGACGACGACGCGGCGTCGCGGATCACCGTAAGGCAGCTGACCTGCCACACCTCCGGCTTCGAGGGCGACATCTTCACCGACACCGGGCAGGGCGACGACTGCGTCGCCAAGCTCGTGGCCACGCTTTCCGACGTGCCCCAGCTGTTCGGCCCGGGGGAGATGTTCTCCTACAACAACGCCGGATACTGCGTGCTCGGCAGGATCGTCGAGGTCCTGCGCGGCAAGTCCTACGACGACTGCCTGCGCGATCACCTCTTCGCGCCGCTCGGGCTGACCCACGCCGCGGCCGGACCGTACGACGCGATCCGGTATCGCGCCGCGATCGGCCACGTCCAGCCGTCGCCGGACGAGGAGCCGGTGGCCGCGCCCGTCTGGGCGCTGACGCGCTCGAACGTGCCGGCGGGTTCGCATCTCGCGATGCGCCCGCGCGACCTGCTGACCTTCGTGCGCATGCACCTCAACGAGGGCCGAGCCGACGACGGCACCCAGGTGCTCAAGCCGGAAACCGCGCGCGCCATGTGGGAACGCCAGGTCGAACTGCCCTACCTCGGCCTGATGGGCGGCGCGTGGGGGCTCGGCTGGATGATCTTCGACTGGGACGGCGGCCCGGTGATCGGCCACGACGGCGGCACCATCGGCCAGTCCGCGTTCCTGCGGGTGGTGCCGGGCAGCAATGTCGCGGTGGCGCTGCTGACCAACGGCGGCAAACCGCTGCACCTCTACCGGGACGTCTTCCGGAAGGTGCTGGGCGAGCTGGCGGGCGTCGAGGTCCCGCCGCTGCCGGAGCCCAACGCCGCGGAGGCCCCGGCGGATCCGTCGCGCTATGTGGGCGAGTACTCGTCGCAGGTCGCGGACATCGTCGTGAGCCAGGACGAGGACGGTGGCCTGTGGCTGGAACGGACGCCGAAGGGCGTGTTCGCCGACCTCGGTTCCGGGCCGGAGAAGAACCGGCTGCTGGGCTACAAGGGCGACACCCTGGTCGCCGAGCACGGTGAGCTCGGCCTGCACCTCCCGCACGCCTTCGTCGGCGACGACGGCAACGGACGGGCGTTGTACGTCCACACCGGACGGGCGGACCGGCGGGTGAGCCGGTGACCGGAATCGGCGCCGAGATCGAGGCCGTCTTCGCGAACGCGGGGGCGCGCGGATTCGTGCACGCGCGCGAGGTCGGCGTCGCCGATGGTCCCGAAGTCGGCGTCGGCGCGGACGATCCGGTCGTGCTCGCGTCCGTGTTCAAGATCCCGGTGGCGGTCGCCTTCGCCCGTGAGGTGGCCGCCGGACGGCTCGACGAAACCGAGCGGACTCGCGTCGTCGCGCGGTACCGGATCGGCGGGATCGGCACCGCCGGCTGCGCGGACGACGTCGAGATGAGCTGGCGCGACCTCGCGCAGTTCATGCTGACGATGAGCGACAACGCCGCGACCGACGTCGTCTACCACCGGGTCGGGCAGGAAGCGGTGGACCGGGTCCTGACCGACCTCGGACTCACCAGGACCCGGCTGATCGGCTGCTGCGAGGACCTCTTCGCCTCGGTGATCGCCGACCTCGGCGCGCAACCGGACGACGATCTGGAAGCCGTCTTCGCCGCGGCCACACCGGAACAGCTCTGGAAGCTTTCCTTACTCGACCCGGAACGCACCACGGCGTCGACCCCGCGCGAGATCACCACGTTGCTCGACGCCATCTGGACCGACCGCGCGGGCGACCCGGCCGCCTGCGAACGCGTGCGGACGATCATGGCCCAGCAGATCTGGCCGCATCGGATCTCGTCCGGTTTCCCGGCCGGGGTGGCGATCGCGGCGAAGACCGGGACGCTGCCCGCCGTCCGCAACGAAGCGGGTGTGGTGACCGATGTGGACGGTCGCCGGTACGCCGTCGCGGTGTTCACCCGCGCCGAATCCCTCGCCGACCGCCAGCCCGCGGTCGATTCCGCCATCGGCGAGGCCGCCTGCCTCGCCGTCGCCCACCTCCGCGCGTAGAGCGCGACCCAGTAGGAGAACCGCATGAAGAAAGCCCGGCTCACCGCCGCGATCACGAGCGTGGTGGCCTTGACCGTGAGCGCGTGCGGGGGGACGTCGCAATCCGGACAGGACCGGACCGCGAACCAGAAACCGGTCGAAGGCAGGACCTTCACCATGGCGATCGGCTCCGATCCGGGAGCGCTGGATCCGGCGATGACCGTGCTCGCGGTCGCGCTGGACATCGGCCGCTTCCTCTACGACAGCCTGGTGAACCTCGACGACACCGGCAAACCGATCGCGGGGCTCGCCGAGAAGTGGGAGGCCACCACGACCACGGCCTCCTTCACCCTGCGGAACGGGATCACCTGTGACGACGGCACGCCGCTGACCGCGAGCGACGTGGCGGCGAACATCGGCTTCATCGGCGACCCCGCTAACAAGTCCCCGATGGCAGGGCTCGCGATCGCGCCGGGTACCAAGGCCACCGCTGACGACGCGGCCAGGACGGTCACCGTCACCAGCGGGGCACCGGACGCGTTCCTGCTGCGCAACGTGGGCGGCCTGCCGATCGTCTGCGGCAAGGGCGTCACCGACCGGCAGGCGCTGGCCAAGGGGAAGTACGGCACCGGCATGTACACCATGACCGAGATCGTCCCGAACGACCACTACACCCTCACCCGGCGGAAGGACTACGCGTGGGGACCGGGGGAGTGGCAGCGTGAGCAGCCGGGGCTGCCGGAGAAGGTGGTGTTCCGGGTCATCCAGAACACCACGACCGCCGCGAACCTGCTGCTGTCCGGTGAGCTCAACAGCGCCAGGATCACCGGTCAGGACCAGCAGCGCCTGCGCGCCCAGAAGCTGTATCACGGCGAGCAGGTCGTGCCGATGGGCGAGATGTTCTTCAACCAGGGGCCCGGTCGCCCGGGAGCCGATCTCGCCGTGCGCCGCGCGCTGGTGCAGGCACTCGACCTGCCCCAGATCGGCAAAGTGCTCACCGGTGGTTCCGGGGCGCCCAGTCAGGGAATGGTCACCACCGAACCCAGGGCGTGCTCCGGCGACGCGGTGAGCGGGAAGCTTCCCGCGTTCGACGTCGCCGCCGCCAAGGCGGGCCTCGACGCGGCGGGCTGGAAGCCGGGAGCGGACGGCGTGCGGGTCAAGGACGGCAAGCGCCTCGCACTGACGGCCATCTACGGCAGCCAGGTGGGGCCGACGATGGCGCCCTCGGCGGAGCTGATGCAGCAGTCGTGGAAGGCCGCCGGCGTGGAGGTCACCCTCAAGGGCCTCGACAGCCCGGGAACCAGCCAGGTGCTCTTCAACACCGGCGAGTGGGACATCTCGCTCGCGCCGGTGACCCTGCTGCTGCCGAGCCAGGCCGTCCCGTTCGTCTCGGGACCGAAACCGCCCGCCGGCACGAACTTCGCGCATATCGAGAACGAGCGGTACACGGCGCAGGCCGCGCAGGCGGCGCGGATGCCGGGTGATTCGGGCTGCGCGACCTGGCTCGCGGCGGAAACGGCACTCATCGAGCGGCTGGACGTCGTGCCCTATGTCAACTCGGTCATCCCGACCTTCGGGAGCAACGCGCGATTCAAGGTCAGTTTCGGCTCGGTCGAGCCGTCGTCGATCCGGATGTACGGCTGATGGCGGTCGCGGTCGCCCCGTCCGGGTTGCGTGGCAGTCCCTGGCTGTCGTTCGCCGTGCGCCGTCTCGGCCGGTTCGCGGTCTCGCTGTGGGTTTTGATCACCACGGCGTTCCTGATGATCCAGCTGATCCCCGGCGACCCGGTCCGGGCGGCGCTCGGGCTGACCGCGCCGGTCGAGCTGGTGAACGCGCGACGGGCGGCACTCGGCCTCGACGATCCGCTGTGGCTTCAGTACGTCCGCTACCTCGGCGGAGTGGTCACCGGTGACTTCGGGACGTCGATGACGAGCGGGCAGCCGGTCTCCGAGGTGATCGGCGACCGGCTGCCCGCCACCCTCCAGCTGGCCTTGCCCGCCTTCGCGGTGGTCATCGCGGTGGCGATCCCGCTGGGCCTCCTGTTCGCCGTGCTGACCCGCGGCGGACGGCGGCGGGGCGGCGAGCTGGCGTTCACGTCGACGACCGTGCTGCTCGCGGCCATCCCGGAGTTCCTGCTCGCGGTCGCGCTGGTCGCGTTCTTCGCGGTGCGGCTCGGCTGGTTCCCGGTGGCCGGGAGCGACGGGGCGGGTTCGCTCGTGCTCCCGGTGATCGCGCTGGCGCTCGGTCCGGCGTCGGTGCTCTCCCGCATCGTCCGGGTGGAGACACTTTCCGTGCTGGGCCACGACTTCATCCGCACCGCGCGGGCGAAACGGCTGCCCGCGCGGCTGGTCTACCTGCGGCACGCGCTGCCGAACGCGCTGACCGCGACGCTGACCATGGGCGGCCTGATGCTGACCGGGATGGTCGCCGGGACGGTGCTGGTGGAGAACGTGTTCGCCTGGCCCGGTCTCGGTTCCACCATCGCGCAGTCGATCCTGCAGAAGGACTATCCGCTGGTGCAGGGCATCGTGCTCGTCTACGGCATCGGGGTCCTGCTGGTGAATCTGACGGTGGACGTGCTGCTGGCCGTCCTCGATCCGCGTTCGACGATCCGGGAGAACTGAGATGGCGAAATGGTTCGCGGCCCTGCGCACCCCGGTGGGCGGGTTCGCGGCGGCCCTGCTGCTGGTGGTGATCGCACTCGCGGTGCTGGCCCCGGTCCTGTGGCACGACAACGCCTTCGCGATCGACACGGACGCGATCGGACAGGGCCCGTCCGCCGCGCATTGGCTGGGCACCGACGACCTCGGCCGCGACATCCTCTTCCGTGTGCTGGTGGCGACCCGGCTTTCGGTGCTGCTGGCGCTGCTCGCGACGGTGATCGGGGTGGTGACCGGGCTCGTCCTCGGCACCCTGCCTTCGCTGCTGCCCCGGCCGGCCGCCCGGCTGGTCACCTCGGCGGTGAACATCGCGGTCGCGTTCCCCGGGCTGCTGCTGGTGCTGTTCTTCTCGGTCATCTTCGGAGTCGGGACACACGGCGCCGTGCTGGCGGTCGGTTTCGCGCTCGCCCCGGCGTTCGCGCGGCTGGCGCAGACGCTGTCGGCTTCCGTGGCGGGCCAGGACTTCGTGTCCGCGGCGCGGATCTCCGGCGTCGGCCGGATCCGGTTGCTGGTGCGGCACATCCTGCCCAACATCGGTGAACCGCTGGTGGTGAACGCGACCATCGGCGCGGGTGCCTGCCTGCTGGCGTTCTCCGGGCTGTCGTTCCTCGGCATCGGTGTGCAGGCACCGGATTACGACTGGGGACGGCTGCTCGGCGAAGGGCTCAACGGGATCTACGTCAATCCGGCGGCCGCGCTCGCGCCCGGCGTCGCGGTGGTGCTGGCCGGGCTCGCCTTCAACCTGGTCGGCGAGGCCGTGGCAGGCGTGATCGGCGTCCGGACCGGGCTGCGCGAACTCGCGCCACGGCCGGTCTCCCCGGCACGGGAGTCCTGTGAGCGCGACGACGACGCCGTGCTGGTGGTGGAGAACCTCCAAGTGGCGTTCCCGCGTCCGTCTGGCTGGACCGTTCCCGTGCGCGGTGTGAGCTTCACCGTCCGCGCGGGCGAGGCGATCGGCGTCGTCGGTGAATCGGGTTCGGGGAAGAGCCTGACCGGCCTGGCGGTGTCACGGCTGGTCGAAGCACCGGCCGTGGTCACCGCGGACCGGCTCGACTTCGCCGGGAAACCCCTGCTGACGACACCGGAACGGGAGTTGCGCGGCCTGCTCGGCACGTCGCTGGCGATGGTGTTCCAGGATCCGATGACCTCCTTCAACCCGACCAGGCGGATCGGCCGTCAGCTGGCCGAGGTCGCCGAACAGCATCAGGGACTCCCACGCGCCAAGGCCTTCGAACGAGCCGTGGACCGGTTGCGTGCGGTGCGGATCCCGGCGGCCGAACGGCGTGCGCGGCAGTACCCGCACGAGTTCTCCGGTGGTATGCGGCAGCGCGCGATGATCGGCATGGGCCTGATGGGAGATCCGAAGCTGATCATCGCCGACGAACCGACCACGGCGCTGGACGTCACCGTGCAGCGGCAGTTGCTGCGGCTGCTGGCGCGCACCAGGACCGAACGCGACACGGCCATCATCCTGATCAGCCACGACATCGCGGTCGTTTCGCAGACGTGTGAGCGGATGCTGGTGATGTACGCGGGCCGGGTGGTGGAGGACCTGCCGTCGGCCGGGACGCCGCGGCATCCGTACACGCGGGCTCTGCTGGCCGCGACGCTCGACCTCGAGACCGATCGTGACGCGCCGCTCGCGGTGATTCCCGGCCGTCCGCCGGAACCGGATCGTGTGCCCAACGGCTGCGCTTTCGCCGACCGGTGTCCCGCGGTGACCGACCGGTGCCGTCTCGAAGACCCGGTGCTGGAGCGCGTGGAACCCGGGCATCGCGTCGCGTGCTGGCACCCGGCGCCGCTTTCCCTGCCCGCCAAGGAAACCGTGACCGCCGGAGGTGCGGAATGAGCGATCTCGTCTTCGACACGGTGAGCGTGCGGTACGGCGGGCGGCGTGGACTCACCGCGGTCGACCGGGTCGGGCTGACCGTCCCTTCCGGACAGGTCGTCGGACTCGTCGGTGAATCGGGCTCGGGGAAGTCGACGCTGGCCCGTGCCGCCGTCGGGCTCTCGCCGATCAGCGAGGGACGGGTCCTGCTGGGCGGGGTCGACGTCCGGAAGCTGCCCCGGCGCCCTCCACTGCAGATGGTGTTCCAGGATCCGTATTCCTCTTTGGACCCCAGGATGAGCATCGGGGAGTCGATCACCGAAGCGATTCCGCGTGGCGTGCTCCCCGGTCGCGCGGCGCGCCGGGAGGAGGTGGCCCGGCTGCTGGAGCTGGTGAACCTCGATCCTGAACGCGCTGGTCATCTGCCGGGGCAGCTTTCCGGCGGTCAGCGTCAGCGCGTGGCGCTCGCCCGTGCGCTGGCCGGGCGGCCCGACGTGCTGATCGCCGACGAGATCACCTCCGCGCTCGACGTCTCCGTGCAGGGCGCGGTGCTCAACCTCGTCCGGTCCGTGCAACGGCGGCTGGGCCTGTCGATGCTCTTCATCTCGCACAACCTCGCGGTGATCCGCTATCTCAGCGACATCGTCGCCGTGATGTACCTCGGCCGGATCGTCGAGGTGGGTCCGGCCGAGCAAGTGCTCGGCGACCCGCAGCATCCGTACACGCGCGACCTGCTCGCCGCGGCGCCTTCCGCGCACACGTCGCTGTTCGACACCGGCGCGGACGAGGCGACCGCGGACACCGAGCCCGCCGACCCGCACCACCCGCCGTCCGGATGCCGCTATCACACCCGCTGCCCGGTCGGTCCGCTCGTCCGCGCCGACCGAGAACTCTGCCTCCAGGCGGACCCTGCCGACGACGCGGCACACCGGCGTCATTCGGCGGCCTGCCACTTCAGCGAAAACGAGAGCCGACGGCTCACGATCCCCCGAGGAGCGACCGCATCATGACCCGACGTCTCGGTCTCGACGACCTGTACGGAATCGCCGTCCCCAGCCAGCCCGCGTTGTCGCCGGACGGCGACCGGATCGCCTACGTCCTGCGCACCGCGAACCGCGACGAGGACCGGAACGAGCACACGCTGTGGGAGGTCGGCGCGACCGACGGCGAAGCGCGGCAGCTCACGCGCGGTACCGCCGACCTGGCGCCGATGTGGGCTCCGGACGGCACGCGGATCGCGTTCCTCCGTGCCGAGGACGGCCCGCCGCAGGTGTGGTTCCTGCCGTCGTCGGGCGGCGAGGCCGAACGGATCACCGAACTCCCGCTCGGTGCGGGCGCCCCGGTCTGGAGCCCCGACGGCGGCAAGATCGCGTTCTCGGCCGCGACCGACCCGGCGGGCGGCGAACCCGCGCCGAACGCCCCGGTGGTGGCGGACCGGCTGGACTTCAAGGCCGACGGCGCCGGGCTGATCAAGACCATCCGCAAGCATCTGCACGTTCTCGACGTCGCCACGCGTGAGGTCCGGCAAGTGACCTTCGGCGATTGGCACGCGGGCGACCCCGCCTGGTCACCCGACGGGACGCACCTGGGCTTCCCGGCCGGACGGGACGCCGACGCGGACCTGACCTTCCGTTCCGGCGCCTATGTTCTCGACGTGACCACGAAGGCCGCAGAACCGCGGCTGATCGGCTCCGGCGAGGGCATGGTGGGAACCGTCACCTGGACCGCGGACGGGAGCGAACTCCTGGTGGCAGGCCGGGTCGACACCGAAGTCGGCCACATCGGGTTGCTGCGGGTCCCGCTCGACGGCGGCGACCCCGTGGACCTGGCGTCCACTTTGGACCGTAGCGTGATGCCCGGCGGCGCCGGCTATCCGGGCGCGCTGCCGAAGCGGACCGCGGACGGCGGTTCCGTGCTGTTCGCTCTCCGCGACCGCGGCTGCACGCACCTGTACCAAGTGGACGCCGACGGCGGAAATCCGCGCGCGGTGCTGGCGGGCGCGGACCGCGTCGTGTCCGGAATGGACACCGCGAGCGGGAGGATCGTGGTGGTTCTCGCCACGGCCAGCTCGTTCGGCGAGATCGCCGTCGTCGATCAGGCCACCGGCGCCGTCGACGTGCGGACGAAGCACGGCGCCTCGGTCGCCGAGGTGGAACTGTTCCGCCACGAGGAGCGGGAATTCACCATCGCGGACGGCACCGTCGTCCATGGCTGGCTGCTGCGTGACCCCGCCAGGTCAGAGGCGGCGCCGCTGTTGCTCGACATCCACGGCGGCCCGCACAACGCCTGGAACGGCGTGGCCGACTCGATCCACCTCTATCACCAGGCGCTCGTCGCGCGAGGCTGGGCGGTGCTGCTGCTCAACCCGCGCGGCAGCGACGGCTACGGCGAGGATTTCTACACGGGCGCCGTCGGCGGCTGGGGTGTCGCCGACGCCGCGGACTTCCTCGAACCGCTGGACCACCTGGTCGCTGAAGGGATCGCCGACGCCGACCGGCTCGCCGTGGCGGGATACAGCTACGGCGGCTTCATGACCTGCTATCTGACCAGCCGCGACAACCGCTTCGCCGCCGCAGTCTCCGGGGGCGTTGTCAGCGACCTGACCAGTATGGAAGGCACCTCCGACGCCGGGTACTACCTGGCCCTCCGTGAGATCGGCGACCAATCACGGGACTATGCGAAGTTCTCACCGTTCGCCAAGGTCGACCAGGTGCGGACACCGACCCTGGTCATCCAGGGCGCGGAAGACGAGCGCTGCCCGGTCGGCCAGGCCGAGCAGTGGTTCGGCGCGCTGCGTGCGCGTGGCGTCCCGACCCGGCTGGTGCTGTACCCGGGCGGCTCGCATCTGTTCATCCTCGACGGACCGCCCTCGCACCGCGTCGACTTCAACCGGCGCGTCCTCGAATGGGTCGAGCAGTACGCGGCCCCGGCGGACGGGGTGTCCCGCGTGCCGATCGAGGCGGCGCACTGGCAGCGGCGGCTGGCCGAACTCGCGCGCAAATACGGCGTTCCCGGTGCGGCGCTCGGCATCATGCGGATCGGGGACGACACGGAGACCCATGTGTCCCACGGCGTGCTGAACACGGCGACCGGCGTCGAAGTCACCGAAGACTCGGTGTTCCAGATCGGCTCGGTCTCGAAGGTGTGGACCGCGACCGTGGTGATGCAGCTGGTCGACGAAGGACTCCTCGACCTGGACGCGCCGATCTCCGACGTCGTCCCCGAACTGCGGCTGGCCGATCCGGACGTTGCCAAACAGGTGACCATGCGGCATCTGCTGACGCACACCAGCGGGATCGACGGAGACGTCTTCACCGACACCGGGCGCGGCGACGACACCCTGGAGCGCTACGTCGAGATCCTCGACCAGGCCGCGCAGAACCATCCGCTCGGCGAGACTTTCTCCTACTGCAACTCGGGTTTCGTGCTCATGGGCCGGGTGATCGAGAAGCTCACCGGGCAGACGTGGGACGCGGCGATGCGGGAGAAGCTGTTCACCCCGCTCGGTCTCACCCACACCGTGACGCTGCCCGAGGAAGCGCTGATGTTCCGCGCCGCCGTCGGTCACGTCGCCGGTGAGGACGAGGAACCGCGGCCCGCACCGATTTGGGGCCTGCCGAGGAACATGGGCCCGGCGGGTTTGATCACCGCCACCACCAAGGACGTGCTCGGCTTCGCCCGCCTGCACCTGACCGGCGGCCTGACGCCGTCCGGCGAGCGGATCCTGACCACGGCGTCCGTCGCCGCGATGGCCGAAAAGCAGGCCGACATCCCCGACAAGCACTCGCTCGGCGATTCGTGGGGTCTCGGCTGGATCCGCGACGACTGGAGCGGACGGCGGGTCATCGGCCACGACGGCAACACGATCGGGCAGTCCGCGTTCCTGCGGCTGCTGCCCGATCAAGGGCTCGCCGTCACCCTGCTCACCAACGGCGGCAACACCCGCGACCTGTTCCAGGAGCTGTACCGCGAGATCTTCGCCGAACTCGCCGACGTGGCGATGCCGCGGCCGCTGGAGCCGCCCGCGACACCGGTCACCGTCGACGGTTCGAGGCACGTCGGTGTCTACGAACGGGCCGGCGTGACGATGGAGGTACTGTCCGAAGGGGACGGACTCCGGCTCCGGCAGACCGTCACCGGACCGCTGGCCGAACTCGTGCCGGAGAAGACGCAGGAGTTCGACCTGGTCCCGGTGACCGACTCGCTCTACGTCTGCCGTGAGCCGGGAGCGCGGACCTGGATGCCGGTCACCTTCTACACGTTGCCGACCGGGGAGCCGTACGTGCACCACGGAGTGCGTGCGACACCGAAGGTCTAGCTTCGGCGCCTTGCCACGTAACGGATGACCAGAAGCACGATGCAGACGACCGAGACGCCTCCCGCGATCATGCGGAGGGTCCAGTCCATCCCCGCGAACTGTCCGATCGAGTTGGCGGCGGCGCTGACGAGGAGGACCAGCCAGAGGGAAGCGGTGACCATCGTGCCGCCGGCGTTCTTGGTGTCGTTCATGGGAAAGACGTTATGGAACGGCGGGCCGGGCGAACAGGGGAGTGACCCCCGTCGCGGGGTGGTGCTGGCGCTACCCCGCGACGCGTTCTGGGAACTTGCCCGGCTCGGCGAACTCCCTTCGACGATGTAGGAATTGGGACACTCAACGTCCCGATTCCTGCATCGTCGACACCCGGCACACGCTCAGCCGTCACCCTCGCACAGGCCAGGTGGTCGTGTGATCCGAGCGTGGAGGATTCAGGACGTCCAACGTCCCGAATCCTCCACACCCGAAACGCGCCGCCGCTGACGCTTCACCTTCGCCCTGGTCAAGCGTGGGCAAGCAAATACCAGTCCGCGTACGGGACGCTGGATGTCCCGAAAGTGGCTTTCGCGACATCTTGGCCGGGCGGTCGTGAGTGACCCGGACTGTCAGGGCCAAGAGGGCGGGCCCGGAACGCCACCTTGAGCCTCAGTGGCACCACCCACCGCGACGACAGCGCGTGAAGGCCCTTTTCCTCGGCTGAGCCGAGGAAACTCGACCTTCATGTACTTCAACGCTCCATTCGCGACCACCTGGCACGAGAGCCTGACGGGCGCTTAACGTTTCCCGCTCAAGTAGGCGAGCACGGCCAGCACCCGCCGATGCCCGCTGTCCTCCGGCAACCCGAGTTTCGCGAAGATGTTCCGGATGTGCTTGTGCACGGCGCCGTCGCTCACCACCAGTAGTTCGGCGATGGTCGTGTTGTTGTAGCCCTCCGCCATCAGCCCGAGCACCTCACGCTCGCGCGCGGTCAGCCCTTCGAGGGGGTCGGTCGCCCGGCGGTGCGCCATCAGCTGGGTGATCACCTCGGGATCCATCGCCGTCCCGCCCTTGACGACCCGGTCCAGCGCGTCGAGGAACTTCTCGACCTTCCCGACCCGCTCCTTGAGCAGGTACCCGACCGCTCCTTTGCCGTCGGCCAGAAGTTCCGCCGCGTAGCCGGTTTCGACGTGTGCGGACAGCACGAGCACGGGCAGTCCCGGATACATCTTCCGCGCCTTGACGGCGGCGCGGAGACCTTCGTCGGTGTGGGTCGGCGGCAACCGGACGTCGGTGATCACCGCGTCGGGACGGTCGTTGGTGACCAGTTCGAGGAACTCGTCCACATCGTCCACCGCCGCGGCGACGTCGATGCCGGACGTGTTCAGCAGCATCACCAGGCCTTCGCGCAGCAGCGCGTCGTCCTCGACGATCACGACCCGCATGGCAACTCCACTTTCAGTACGGTCGGCCCACCGATGGGGCTGGACAACTGCAAGGTCCCGTCGAACGCCTCGGCGCGCTTGCGGATCCCGGACAGGCCGGAGCCGCCGGATTCGTCGGCGCCGCCGTGGCCGTTGTCGCGGATTTCGATGAGCAGGGTTTCGGCGGTGCCGTTGAGGGTGATCCAGGCGTGTTCGGCGCCGGAGTGCTTGGTGATGTTGGTCAGCATTTCGGCGACGACGAAGTAGGCGGCCGCCTCCACCGCGGCGGGGCGGCGGCTGCTGCTCAGAACGTCCACTGTGCACGGAACGGGGCAGCGATCGGCCAGCGCCGTGACGGCACCGTCGAGACCGCGGTCGGTCAGCAGCGGCGGGTAGATGCTCCGTACGACGCTGCGCAGTTCGGCCAGGGCGCCGGTCGCGGTGTCCTGCGCCTTGCCCAGCAATTCCCTTGCCCGCTGAGGATCCCTGTCGAACAGCGAATCGGCGATCCCCAGTTGCAGTACCACCGCGGCGATCCTCGCCTGCGTCCCGTCGTGCAGATCGCGTTCCAGCCGCCTGAGTTCGGCGCCGTGCGCCTCCAGCGCGGCGGCACGCGACGCGGCCAGTTCGACGACGCGGTCGGTCAGCACGACACCGGGTGCGGGCGCGAGCAGTTTGCGCGCGATGGACGCCTGCCACCGGGCCAAGCGGGGGTACAGGAAGACGAGCGCGACCATGCCGACCCCGGTGATCAGGCTGAGGGCGGCCATCGGCCACGACGTCACCATGAAGCCGAGTGAACTTTGCACTCCGCCGGGCACCATCGGCCAGATGAACGCGGTGACCACCTGGCGCAGCCCGCCGAGCGGGAAGGCGATGGCGAAGATGCCGATGATGAAACCGGTCGCGGCGTGGAAGGCGAGCCACGCGAGGTCCCGGCGCGAGGCCGGATCGGTCACCGGGTTCCCGGACCGGTACGGCTCGGGGATCGGCTCGTCGAGCAGGCGCGCGGCGCGACGGCGTTCGAAGTTGACCGGGTACCTGATCAGCTTGAGCGCGTGCGGCACCGCCGGGATCCCGACGCCGAACGGGCACATCAGCAGCACGAACAGCATGCCGACGAGAACGAACCAGTCGACCATCGAAGAAGCCGCGCCGACCGCCAGGTACCGGATCGCGGACCAACAGGACCGGAGCCGGGTGATCACCCGGACAGTCTCCCATCCGGGCCATCGGTTCAGAACGCGGCGTGCCCCAGCGTCAGCACGCCACCGGCCGCCGAGAGGACGAGGACCGACCAGCGGACGGACCGGTCGCCGACGCGGCGGCTCAGCGCCCTTCCCAGCAGATCGCCCGCGAGAGCCGAGCCCGCGACGGCGAGGAGCACGCTCACGGGCACCTCCACCCAGCCGAGGCTCGGCAGCGCGACCAGGCCTAGCAGGAAGAAGTAGATCGACAGCGTCCCGCGTGTCTCGTCCGCGCCCCAGCCCGCGCTCGCCCCGTACACCGCCACGGCGGGGCCGGAGAGCCCGGCGACGGAGTTCATCGCCGCGCTCAGCACGCCCGCGCCGATCGCACCCGTCCTCCCTGCAAGCCGTCTGCTGGTGACTCCGCTCGCCAGCACGCCGACGGCGAGGACACAGCAACCGCCCGCGGCGAGCAGCAGTGGACGTTCGGGAGCGTTGCGCACCAGGAGCGCGACGACTGGGGTGAACACCACCGCGGGCACCGTCAGCCAGGCGACCTGTGCCCATCTGATCGCCCGCCGATGCGTGATCGCGACCGCGAGGTAGACCGGGAAACCGAGCAGCAGGGTAAGCCGGACGGCGTCGAGCGGGCCGAGCGTCAGCGCCAGGAACGGCACGCACATCAGGGAAAGCCCCATACCGGAGAGGCGCTGGGCGACGACCCCGGCCGCCGCCGCCAGCGAAGTGATGGCCAGGGTTCCCACCCGGCCATGGTGCGGCCGGTGCGCACGCGGCGGTAGCCGGTGCCTGACGAGCACCTCATAGCTCGTGGCTATGACCGCGAACTGGACCCGTCGATCGCGCGGATTCTGGCCCTTCTTGCCATTCCAGTCGTGCCGCACGCTCAGCGTCACTGCCTTTGGAACAGACGGGAGCGTGAGATGAAGATCGGTGTCCCTCGTGAAGTCAAGAACCACGAGTACCGGGTCGCGGTGACGCCTGCGGGCGTACACGAGTTCACTTCGGCCGGGCATGAGGTGTTCGTCGAACGCGGTGCCGGGGAAGGGTCGTCCCTCCGCGACGAGGACTACGCCGCGGCCGGGGCGAAGGTACTCGACAGCGCCGACGACGTCTGGGCGACCGGTGAGCTCGTGCTCAAGGTCAAGGAGCCGATCGCCGAGGAGTACCACCGGCTGCGGCACGACCAGCTGCTGTTCACCTACCTGCACCTCGCCGCGAGCGAGCCGTGCACGCGGGCGCTGCTGGACGCGGGCACGACGTCGGTGGCGTATGAGACGGTGCAGCTGCCGAACGGTTCGCTGCCCCTGCTGTTCCCGATGAGCGAGGTCGCCGGGCGGCTGGCCCCGCAGGTCGGCGCGCAGACGCTGATGCGCGCCAACGGTGGACGCGGGGTGCTCATCGGCGGGGTCTCCGGCGTGGCCCCGGCGCGAGTGGTCGTGCTCGGCGCCGGTGTCGCGGGGATGAACGCGGTCGCCGGCGCGGCCGGGACCTGGGCCGACGTCGTTTTGTTCGACAAGAACGTCGACAAGCTCCGTGCCGCGGACCGCATGTACCAGGGCCGGATCCGCACCGCCGCGGCCAACGCGTACTCGATCGAAGAGGCCGTGCTCGAAGCGGATCTCGTGATCGGCGCGGTACTCGTGCCCGGTGCCAAGGCGCCGAGCCTGGTGTCGAACGAGCTGGTGTCCCGGATGAAGCCGGGCAGCGTGCTCGTCGACATCTCCGTCGACCAGGGCGGTTGCTTCGAGGACACGCGGCCGACGACGCACGCGGAACCGACGTTCGCCGTGCACAACTCGGTGTTCTACTGCGTCGCCAACATGCCCGGCGCCGTTCCGCATACCTCGACGTACGCGCTGACCAACGTCACGCTGCCCTACGCGCTGGAGCTGGCGAACAACGGCCTCGCCGGGGCTGTCGCGCGGTGCCCGGAGCTGCGCGGCGGGGTCAGCACGGTGGACGGGCGGCTGACGTCCGCGCCGGTCGGCGAGGCGCTCGGAATCGGCTCGGTCGCGCTCGACGACGTGCTCGGTTAGGTAGTGCCTCCCAGACTGAAGTTGGGAGGCTGGGCGAGGGCACGCGCGCGCGTTCTCTTCGGCCGGAGGCCTCGGATTTGCGGAGGCGGGCCGCTGACACGGCCAAGTGAGCGGACAGCTGATCTCGCGGCCCGGCTGCGGAAATCCGAAAGCGCGCTTTGAGAGGCACAGCTAGCTGGTGCCGGCCGGGATCTGGAGCTAGGTTCGGATCCCGGCCGAGTCGCCGTGAGGGAGGTGCCGTTGCCGCGAACGTTGATCGAAATCGACCGGACGTCCGCCGAGCCGCTCTACCGGCAGGTGCGACGCGCGATCGAGCACGGCATCGCGATCGGCACGTTCGACCCGGCCCACCGGCTGCCGAGCTCGCGTGAGCTGGCGGCCGAACTGAGCGTTTCCCGCAACACCATCAACCTCGCGTACCAGGAGCTGGTCGCCGAAGGGTTCGTGGAGAGCCGCGAGCGCAGCGGGCTGTTCATCAACGCGGAGATGCGGCCGCACTGCGCGGTGCAGGAGCGGGGCACCAGCCCGGCCATCGACTGGAGCGCGCGGGTGCGCCGGTATCCGGACGCCGGCGTGCCGCACGTCGAGAAACGCGTGGACTGGCACACCTACCCGTATCCGTTCCTCGCCGGGCAGGTGGACGTCACGGCCTTCCCCGCGAGGTCGTGGACCCGCTGTCTGCGTGACGCGCTGTACCGGCCGCACGTGTTCCCGAGCCTGCAGGACAGCGTCGGCTCCGACGACCCGATGCTGGTCGACCTGATCTGCCGTCAGCTGCTCACCGCGCGGGGGATCGAGGCCGATCCGTCCGAGGTGCTGATCACCGTCGGTTCGCAGCAGGGGCTCGACCTGCTCGGCCGCGCGCTGCTCGGGGCGGACAGCGTCGTGGCGATGGAGAACCCGGGGTACCTCGACGCCCGGCATATCTTCCTGCGCACCGGCGCCGGATTACGCGGCCTCGACGTCGATCAGAGTGGCCTGCGACCGCCGGAGACGCTCGACGGTGTCGATCTGCTCTACCTCACCCCGAGCCACCACCACCCGACGAACGCGACGTTGAGCATCGGCCGCCGCCGACGGCTGCTCGATCTCGCCGCGAGTGCGGGCACGGTGCTCGTCGAGGACGACTACGACAGCGAATTCCGGTACCACGGCAGCCCCACGCCCGCGCTCAAGGCGCTCGACGGCACCGGCGACGCGATCTACCTCGGCACCTTCTCCAAGTTCCTGTCACCGGGTCTGCGGCTGGGATACCTGGTCGGACCCCGCGAACTGGTGAAGGAGTTGCGCGAGATCCGGCGGTACGTACTGCGGCATCCACCCGGTCACCTGCAACGGGCACTGGCGCTGCTCATCGACAGCGGCGAGTACCACCGTTCCCTGCGGCGCTATCGCACGAAGCTGATGCGGAAATGGGAGGCGACCGGGGCCGCGGTCGCCGAGCATCTGCCGTGGGCGCAGATGGCGTACCCGCCCGGCGGGGTCAGCCTCTGGATGACCGGACCGTCCGAACTGGACTGCCGGGCGCTGATGGACCGTGCCGAGCGCGACGGCGTCCTGATCGAGCGCGGTGACATCTTCTTCGTCGGGGAAAGCCCGCCGCGGAACCACTTCCGGATCGGCTTCGCGGCCGTGCCGTTGCGCGACATCGACCCCGGTATCCGGCTGCTCGGTGAGGCCTGCCGCGATCTCCTCGGCGGCTGAACGCACAACTGGTACCACCGCACCGGAGCGTTCTGGACCTGTTCAGGCGGCCAGATGTGCCGCACTGTCTGGGGATCCTTCGTGAGCCAGGACACGTCGCCAGGAGGTCCGTGTGGTGGAGTTCGTTCGAGAAGATCCCCGGGGTGCCGCCGATTTCGTCGCGCTCGGTGGCACCGTGCTCACCCTCGACCCGGCGGGGAGAAGGGTCCGCGCGCTGGCCGCGAGCGGCGGGCGGGTCACCGCGCTGGGTTCCGAACGCGAAGTATCGAAGCTGATCGGGCCGGGAACCACCGTGCTCGACCTGGCCGGGCGCACGGTGATCCCCGGTTTCGTGGAGTCCCACAACCATCCGGCGTTCTTCGGGATGACGCTGGCCGCGCCTGTCGACGCCGGCAGCCCGCCCAACGACACCATCGCCGACATCGCCGGCCGGGTCGCCCAGGCGGCCAAGGATCTCGGACCGGGGGAGTGGATCCGCGGTTTCCGGTACGACGACACGCTGCTCGCGGACGGCCGTCACCCGACGCGCGCGGACCTCGACCCCGTCTCCGGCCGCAATCCCGTGGTCCTGACCCACGTGTCGGGGCACTTCTGCACCGCGAACTCGCTCGCCCTGCGCGAAGTCGGGATCACCGCCGAGACACCGGATCCGCCCGGCGGGCTCATCGTGCGCGACGCCAGGGGCGAGCCGACCGGGGTGCTCGTCGAGACGGCGGCCTTCCTGGTCACGTCCCGGCTGCCCGGCCAGAGCGCCGGCGAACTCGCCGAAGCCCTGCTCCTGGCGGACGAGGAATACCTCGCCAACGGCGTGACCTCCGTGCACGACACCGGAATCGGCCTCATCGGAGGCGCGGCGGAACTCGAGGCGTACGCACTGCTGCGGCGGTCCGGGAAACTGCGTGTCCGGGTGCGCGGATACCTGTTCGACGGGCTGCTGCCCGGCCTCGACGAGGGTGAACCGGAAGCTCCGGAAGGCGCCGCGGACGACAAGTTCGCGATGACCGGCGTCAAGATCGTCGCGGACGGGTCGATCCAGGGCAAGACCGGCTGTCTCGCGGAGGGCTACACCTGCGACCCGGACGAGCACGGCATGATGCTGCTCGAACCCGCCGACCTCGGCCGCCGGATCGCCGCGCTCGACGCGGCAGGCTGGCAGGTCGCCGTGCACGGCAACGGGGACGCGGCGATCGACGCGATCATCGACGGCTACTCGCGGCTGGGTTCGCCGCGCGGCACCGGCAGGCGGCACCGGATCGAACACTGCCAGACGGTGCGCGAAGACCAGTTGGACCGGATGGCCGCCCACGACGTCCTCGCGTCGTTCTTCGTCAAACACGTCTACTACTGGGGCGACCGGCATCGTGACGTCTTCCTCGGGCCCGAACGCGCGCGCCGGATCAGCCCGCTGGTTTCGGCCCGCTCGCGGGGAATCCACTTCGGACTGCATTCGGACACGCCGGTGACCCCGGTGCCGCCGCTGGAGGGGATCTGGTGCGCCGTCCGCCGGATCACCAGGCAGGGCAAGGTGCTCGGCCCCGAGCAGGCGGTCGACGTCGATGCCGCGTTGCGGGGTTACACGATCGACGCCGCATACCTGGCGGGCGAGGAGGACATCAAGGGCAGCCTGGAGATCGGGAAGCTCGCCGATCTGGCGGTGCTGTCCGGGGACCCCACCACGATCGACCCCGACCGGATCCGCGAGCTGACCGTGGACGCCACCGTCAGCGGCGGTGAGGTCGTCTGGCGGCGCGGGACGACGGGAGCACATCGATGATCCGGAGCTGGCCGAGTGTCCTCATCGGACTGTTCGTTCCCGCTTTCGCCCTGCTGGCGGGAATTCTTCTGCTGTCCGGATCGACGGCATCGGTGCTCGGTATCCCGGTGCTGTTCTTCTGGGTGTTCTGCTGCTGCCCGCTGACCACGCTGTGCCTGTGGATCAGCTGGCGCTTCTTCGACCGTGCCCACTACCCGGAGGACGACTGATGCTGATCGCGATCGTGGCGGTGGTGATGGCGGGCTCGATCGGGCTCGCGGTGTGGGCCGGGCGGTCCACCCGTGGCGGCGGGATCTCCGAGTTCCTTGTCGGCGGCCGGTCGTTCCCGGCGTGGCTGGTGTACTTCCTCGCGGTCGGCGAGGTGTACAGCATCGGGACGATGATCGGCTTCCCGAGCGGGATCTACGCGAACGGCGCGAGCTACGGGATCTGGTTCCTCGGCTACATCCTGCTCGCGTACTCGCTGGGCTACTTCCTGGCTCCGCTGGTGTGGCGGGCGGCGAAACGGTACGACGCGATGACCGTGCCGGACGTGTTCGGACGGCATTTCGGCAGCAGGCGGCTCGAGCTGATCACCTGTGTCACGATGCTGATCGCGCTGGTCCCGTGGGGGCAGTACCAGTTCATCGGTCTCCAGGTGGTGCTCAGCAATCTGGGGCTGCGGCTGGATCCCCTGCAGTGCGTGGTGCTGGCTGGCATCGTGGCGTTCGTCTACATCGCCGTCTCCGGAGTGCGGTCACCTGCGTTCGTGTCGATCCTCAAGGACGTGTTCATGCTGGTCGGCGTGGTGCTCGTCGGGGTGGCGGTGGTACTCGCCGCCGGCGGCACCGCCAAGGTCAGCGGACCCGAGGTGCTCAGCGCGGCCCAGACCACCATGGGCGGTTCGGATCTGACGTTCGCGATGACGACGATCCTTTTCCAGAGCGTCGTGTTCTACCTCGGATTCGGTGGGGCGTACGTGTTCCCGGCCCGTTCCGAACGCGCGGTGAAGAGCTCGACCGTGTGGATGCCGATGTACATGCTGATCTACCCGTTCCTGGTGCTGGCCGCCTACTACGGCGTGCGCGCGCATCCGGATCTGGACAATCCGAACACGGTGTTCATGGTGACCGCCAAGGGTTTGCTGCCCGACTGGCTGCTGGGCCTCGTCGCCGCCGGCGCCGCGCTGTCGGGCGTACTCGTGCTCGCCGCGACCGCGCTCACCATCGGCGGGATGGTCTGCCGCAATCTCGCGCCGAACATCCCCGCCGCGGCGCAGCGCCGGTGGACCGTCGTCGCGGTGGCGAGTTTCCTGGTGCTGGCGGCGGTACTGACGCTCGTCGCCTCGACGCTGATGCTCACCATCCTGAACCTGACCTACAACCTGCTGGCGCAGGTCGTCCCCGGCTGGCTCGCGATCCTGTTCGTGCGCCGGGTGCGGACGGCCGCGGTCGCGGCGGGGATGGTCACCGGGGTGATCACCGCGATCGTCCTGTACGTCACCGGCGCTACGTTCGGTGGTGTCAACGCGGGGCTGGTGTCGCTCGGGGTGAACCTGGCCGTGGTGCTGATCTGGAGCCTGATGGCGCCGGACCAGGCGCGGATCCCGGTGGCACGGTCGGCCGAAAGCGCCCCGGACACCGAGGCGGTGCCCTCACTCAGCGGGTGACACGCCGTATCTCGCGTGATCAGAGACGTAACTCGCGTGATTGGAGGCGTAACTCTCGCACCGCGTGTCTTACGCCCCGGATCACGCGAGTTACGGCTTCAAGCACGCGAGATACGGCTAGCTCGACCGGGTCCGCCACGAGCGCAGGGTGAGGCGTCGCGGAGCGGGCTGAGCGGGCTCGGCCGCCTGGCGTCCGTACACCGCCTCCGCGACCGACCGTTTCAGGTCGCGGCACCGCCTGAGGACATGGGGCGGGAACCCGGTCCCGGTCGGCCGGTCCGGTGTCCCGCCCGCCTCGGCGTCGAACGAGGTCCACCCGGAGCCGAGATCGATCAGGCTGCGGTGCTTGGTCGTGTAGTACCCGCGCGACACGCTGACCGCGAGACCGGTCGCTCCGGCGGCCGCGGCGGCGAGGTGCAGATGGTACCGGCTGGAGATCCAGGTCTGGCCGGGCGCCGACGGCAGCCCGGTGCGCCAGATGTCGCGGAACGGGTGGAACTCCGCGCCGGCGATCTCGTGTTCCAGCAGCGCCGGAACGGCACGGTCGATCCGAGGGATCCCTTCGAGGATCGCCAGTTGTTCGGGATGGACCTCCCACGCCCGCAACAGGCCCAGCACCTGGGAGGCGAGCATCGACGGTTCGAAGGCGCCGATGTCGGACTGGATGCACAGGACGAATTCGCGCGCCTGCGCGGAGGGCGTCGGCTCGGGCGGATCGAGGAAGACGTCGTCGCACGTCCGGACGACTCCGGGGAGTAGTTCGGCCGAAGGGTCGTCGCGCACGTCGACGACGTCGAAGCGGTCGGTGAGGGACCGGAGAAGGTCCACGGCACCGGGCGGGAACGGTGTCAGCCCCTGTCCGGTCATGGCCGTGCGGGCCCCCGAGCGCCGGGCGGCGGCCGCGGCGCCCGCGATCAGCCCGATATGCCGGGGCCACAGCGCGTTGAGGTAGCCGCCGCCGATCAGGTGGATCACGTCGGTCCGGCCGAGCAGGTCGATGCCCGCGTCCCATCGCGGCGCGAGGCCGGGGTCGTTGACCGCCGACTGCACCCAGCCCGCGACCTCCCACGGATCGTCCGACGGCGCCTCACCGCACAGCCGCCACAGGGTGTCCGTGCAACGCAGGCGTGGGTGCAGATCGTTCAGCAGCAGTTGCGCGGGACCCGGCGAGTGGGTGTCGAGCCAGACGTCGGCCTCCGGATCCGTGCGCGCCAGATGGCGCAGCCACGTCGCCGCGATCAGTTCGTCGCCGTAGTTGGGAAAACCGCTCGGGCCGATCAGATAGTGGCAAGCGCGGACGGGCGGATCGTTCCGCCCGTCCGCGCTACCGTCGTAGGTCACTGTGCGACGGTGATCTGCGTGTTCAACGCCTGATCGCCCTGCGCCTTCTCACTGCCGGTCGCCTCGGTCTTGACGCGATCCTTGGCCACGCCCGCTCCTTCGAGCGCGGCGGTGATCGCTTCCGCGCGCTTCTCGGAGAGAGCCTTGGACTTTTCCGCGTCGGGGTAACCCGCGTGGGTGGCGACGGTGATCTTGACGTCGTTGCCCTGCATGGCCTTGGCGATCTCGCCGAGTGCCGTTTTGCTCTTCTCGGACAGTTCGGCGCTTTCCGTGGTGAAGGTGATCGGCGACTGCTGCTGCGCCTGCTGGATCGCGGCGGTCACCTTCTGTGCCGCCTCGCCGCCTGCCTGACCCGCGTCTCCGGTGCCGGCTCCCGAGGAAGCCGGGGCTCCGTCGCCGGAGGACGGCGCGGCGGCCGCGCTTGAAGCGGTTCCATTCGCGCCAGATGTCCCAGCCGCACCGTTCTCGCCCTCGGAGCCGCACGCGGCGACCAGGCCGGCCACGATCGCCACGCCCGTTACCGTCCGGGCAATATTCCTGCGCATGAAGTTCGAACTCCCTTTGGCCGTGTCCGCTTTGGCTGACCCCAGGGATACGAACACGAAAGGGCTAAACGCGCCAATCGTGGCCCGGTGGAGCGGCGGCAAAACCACCCGAGTGAGCTACCTCTGGCGATGCGTGTTCGCGGTGGTCGAGTGCTTTTTCCTTACCCGCAAAGGGTAAATGAGGTGAAGTTCGCGAGACTCACCCAACCGTCCGGCTCGAGTTGCGATGGAGCGCGAATGGACTTTGATGGTTGGGTGTACGCCGGTCGACGGCGTCCCGGAGTTCCATTCCGGTATTCACAATAAGTGAGGAGATGTCATGGGTATCGACTTCGAAGGCATGAAGGACAAGGTGAGCGGAGAGCACGTCGACAAGGCCGCCGATTTCGCGAAATCCCGATTCGGTGATCACTCCGACAAGATCGACTCGGCCGCGGACAAGGCGAAGGACTACCTCGGCGAGTCCGGTGGCGAGCAGCAGGGCGAACAGCAGCAGGACTCACCGCAGGGTCAGTAATTCGAGGACGTCCCGGAACGGCGCGTATCCGGACGTCACCGAGGTGTCGAGAACCCGGGACCGGCGGTAGAACGGGCTGAGGTCGAGCCCGACGCCGACCCCGCGGATCTCGACGGTGTCCTCCTGTAGTGGCACCGTTTCCCGTAGATGTTCGTCCAGGTAGTGCGGATCGTTCGCCAGGCTCGTCGCGCTGTCCATGGGACTGCCGTCGGAGAGGACGAGCAGGATCCGGCGCTCCTCCGGCCGCGCGCGCATCCGGTCGCAGGCCCAGGCCACGGCCTCGCCGTCGATCCCTTCCCGGAACAGATCGGCTTTCAGCAATGCCGCGAGATCGGGGCGCGCCCGGCGCCACGGGGTTTCGGCGTCCTTGAACACGACGTGAAGTCGTTCGTTGAGCCTGCCGGGATGCCGTGGCCGTCCCGCCCGGATCCACTCCCGCCGCGGCCTGCCGCCGTTCCAGGCGCCGGTGGTGAAGCCGAGGACTTCGCAGGCGGCGCCGGCTAGTTCGAGCGAGCGCGCGAAGAGGTCGACCAGTGCGGCGACGGGTTCCGTGTGCGCGGTCATCGAACCCGAGCAGTCGATCAGGAACGTCACGAGGGTGTCGGCCACCGGTTCGATTCGCTCGGTGCGGAAGATGCGGCGTTCAGTGGGAGAGCTGATCAGCTGCGCCAGAGTCCGGCCGTCCAGGTGACCTTCCTCCTGCCCGCCGTCCCAGCCGTCGCGGGTGGGTACGGCGAGCACCGCCTTGAGGTCGCGCGCCAGCCGCCCCGGGCCGACGCCCTGCCTGCCGACACGCCGGTCGAGCCGTTCCCGGAGTTCGGCCAGCAGCCCAGGGCGAACCAGGTCCGACGCACGCCGTTCGCGGTCGTACGCGGTGGTGAAGACCCGGTACGTCGCCGCGGATTCACCGAGCGTACGGCTGGTTCCGGCGGTCGCGGACGGGATCTGATCGCCGTGGCTCGCGTCGAATTCGATCAGGAGGCTGAAGCGCGGGTCGGTGGGGTCGCCGTCGTCTTCGGCGTCCCGCTCGGTCGCGGTGAGCAGTCCGCCGGCCGTCCGGGCGATCGACAGCGCGTGTTCGGCGAACGCCTTCTGATCGGTGCGGTGCCGTCGCAGCCCCGCGAGGTCGTGACCCAGCCTCGGCGCCAGCGCGAATCGGGTCGCCTCGATCAGGTCCTCGGTCTCCTCGACCACGGGTTCTCCGGTGATCCGTGACCGGCAGATCTGCGCGACCGTGTACAGCAACAGCCCGCGGGCGGTTTCGGTCAGCCCGGATCGGTGGAATTCGAGGGACCAGCGGAGGTGGCGAAGGCGAAGGTTCCGCCGCATGCCCGGCAGCTCCGCGGGCGGGAGCGACTCGACACGGAACTGTTCCAGCAGCTCGAAAATCCCGCGTTCGGCCGGATCCTGCGGGCAGAGACTTCGAT
Organism: Amycolatopsis sp. NPDC052450; assembly: GCF_044547565.1. Lineage (NCBI taxonomy): Bacteria > Bacillati > Actinomycetota > Actinomycetes > Pseudonocardiales > Pseudonocardiaceae > Amycolatopsis > Amycolatopsis sp. NPDC052450. The sequence goes on from NZ_JBIUAQ010000030.1 coordinate 41,646, forward strand.
GCAGGGCGGCGTCCGAGGCCCTCAGGCGCAACGCCATCCCGTCCGCGATCCCGCGTGAGGACACCAGGTCGTCGTCGGCGGAGTGACGCAGATGCGGTGCGTGCAGCGGCAGCGGTTCGCGTCCCCGATGCAGGCGCCGCGCCCGGAAGTGCAGCGCCGGGTCGCCGCTGAGCGCCCGGACCGCGGCCGCGCACAGCTCCTCGACCTGGTGGCGGCGCCGAGTTTCCGTCTGCCCGGCCGTCATGCCGAAAGCAGCTGGAGCTCGTCGTCGAAGCAGCGCTGGAAGTACTCCGCCACGAGAGCGCGCTCGGCTTCGTCGCATTTGTTCACGAAGGACAACCGGAACGCCGTCGCCGGATCACCGAAGATCTCGATGTTCTCCGCCCAGGTGATCACCGTGCGCGGGGACATCAGTGTGGACAGGTCGCCGACCTGGAAACCCTTACGTGTCAAGGCGGCCACCGCGACCAGTGAGGCCGCCAGCGGTTCCGGAACGCTGGGGACCCTGGCCCGCACGATCGCGATCTCCTCGGCGGCGGGCAGGTAGTTCAGCGACGCCACGATGTTCCAGCGGTCGATCTGCGCGTGGTTCAACCGCTGCGCCCCGTGGTAGAGCCCGTTGAGGTTGCCGAGCCCGACCGTGTTGGCGGTGGCGAACAGCCGGAAGGACGGATGCGGCCGCAGGACCCGGTTCTGGTCGGTGAGGGTGAACTTGCCGTCGCGTTCGAGCACCCGCTGGAGCACGAACATGACGTCCGGACGGCCGGCGTCGTACTCGTCGAGCACCAGCGCGACCGGCCGCTGCAGTGCCCACGGGAGGATGCCCTCCTGGAACTCGGTGACCTGCTTGCCCTCGCGCAGCACGACGGCGTCGCGGCCGACGAGGTCGAGGCGGTTCAGGTGACCGTCCAGGTTGACCCGCACACACGGCCAGTTGAGCCGGGCCGCGACCTGTTCGATGTGGGTCGACTTCCCGGTGCCGTGCAATCCCTGCACCAGCACGCGGCGGTCGCGGGTGAACCCGGCGAGCAGGGCCAGTGTCACGTCCGGGTTGAAGCGGTACGCCTCGTCGATCTCGGGAACGTGCTCGCCGCGTTCGCGGAACGCGCCGACGACGAGATCCGAATCGATGCCGAAGAGGTCGCGCACCGGGAGCCGAAGCTCGGGGACCATGAGAACTCCTTACGACGGAACACTTTCCGGTTCGGACGCGCCCTCGGCGTCGACGCGGCTGATCGCCTCGGCCGCACGCTGCAGCGCCGGAAGCGTCTGGAGCGCCTTGTCCGGGGTCAGCCGCATGACCGGCGCCTGCACCGCGACGCAGAGGTTGGCGCGGCCCGGGACGAGCACCGCGACGCACACCAGGCCGGGCAGGAACTCCTCGTCGTCGAGCGCGAAGCCGTCACGGCGAATGCGGGCGAACTCGGCCTCGAGCGTGTCGAGGTCGGTGATGGTCTTGTTCGTGTACTGCTTGAGCGGCGCGTGCGCGAGCAGTTTCCGCCGCTGTGAGGGGCTCATCTGCGCGAGGATCATCTTGCCGCTCGCCGAACAGTGGATCGGCACGCGTGAGCCGGGCCGGAGGTAGAACCGCAGCGGTTCCGGCGTCTCCACCCGGTCGAGGTACACGATCTCGTTGCCCGACAACGTGGTCACGTTGCAGCTCTCGCCGAGTTCGTCGACGAGGTGGCGCAGGACGGCGTGCCGGGCGCCGTGGTGGGTCGCGTTGAGGAGCAGGTTCTCCGCGAGCCGTCGCAGCCGGTGGCCGGTGCCGTAGTGGCGGCCGTCGGCCTGGCGGACCAGCAGGCCCGCGCCTTCGAGTTGCTGCAGCATGCGGTGCAGGGTCGGTTTCGGCAGGCCGGTCTCCTCGACGAGACCCTGCAGGGAGACCAGCTGATCCTTGGCGGCGATCAGCTCGAGCAGGGAGAACAGCCGCATGGTCGGCGTGTCCCCGTTGATCGGATCGGGTTCGCGAAGCAGCTCCATGTTCCGGAAAGTAGCACATGGAGTCTCGGTTTTCAGAATCCGGCGTTGACGCTTGACGATCCGCGTCCTATCGTCGGTCGCATCCTGATTTCAGGAACGCCACGTACCGATTTTTGTAACTCTCGCCTGTCGAAGGAGCGGAACATGACGGAACGGAAGACGGGTGACGGCCGCGTGGTCGTCAGCGGCCGGAAGAAGATGACCCCGTCCGAGGCCTTCGTCGAGACGCTCGTGGCCAACGGCGTCACCGACATCTTCGGCATCATGGGGTCGGCGTTCATGGACGCGATGGACATCTTCGCGCCGGCGGGCATCCGGCTGGTACCGGTCGTGCACGAACAGGGCGCCGGGCACATGGCCGACGGCTACGCCAGGGTGAGCGGCAGGCACGGCGTCGTCATCGGGCAGAACGGCCCCGGCATCAGCAACTGCGTCACCGCGATCGCGGCCGCCTACTGGGCGCACAGCCCGGTCGTCATCGTGACGCCGGAGGCGGGCACGATGGGCACCGGCCTCGGCGGCTTCCAGGAGGCCAACCAGCTGCCGATGTTCCAGGAGTTCACCAAATACCAGGGGCACGTCAACAACCCGAAGCGGATGGCGGAGTACACCGGCCGCTGCTTCGACCGGGCGCACTCCGAGCTCGGCCCGACGCAGCTCAACATCCCGCGCGACTTCTTCTACGGCGAGATCGAGGCCGAGATCCCGGAGCCCGCCAGTCTCGACCGCGGTCCCGGCGGCGAGCGGAGCCTCGACGAGGCCGCCGCGCTGCTGGCCACGGCGGAGTTCCCGGTGATCATCTCCGGTGGCGGCGTCGTGATGGCCGACGGCGTAGAGGAGTGCAAGGACCTCGCCGAACGCCTCGGCGCCCCCGTCGTGAACAGCTACCTGCACAACGACTCGTTCCCGGCGAGTCACCCGCAGTGGTGCGGACCGCTGGGCTACCAGGGTTCCAAGGCCGCGATGAAGCTGATCTCGCAGGCGGACGTCGTGATCGCACTCGGCTCGCGGCTCGGCCCGTTCGGCACCCTGCCGCAGCACGGCATGGACTACTGGCCCAAGGACGCGAAGATCATCCAGATCGACGCGGACCACAAGATGCTCGGCCTGGTCAAGAAGATCACCGTCGGCATCTGCGGCGACGCCAAGGACGCGGCGGTCGCGCTGACCCGGCGCCTTGCGGACCGGACGCTGGCCTGCGACTCCACAAAGGACGCCCGCGCGGCCAAGATCAAGGCGGAGAAGGACGCGTGGGAGGCCGAACTCGACGCCTGGACCCACGAGACCGACCCGTTCAGCCTCGACATGATCGCGGAGCAGGAGACCGAGGAGGGCAACTGGCTGCACCCGCGGGAAGTGTTGCGGGAACTGGAGAAGGCCATGCCGCCACGGGTGATGGTGTCGACCGACATCGGCAACATCAACTCGGTCGCGAACAGCTATCTGCGCTTCGAGGAGCCACGCAGCTTCTTCGCCCCGATGAGCTTCGGCAACTGCGGATACGCGCTGCCGACCATCATCGGCGCCAAGGCCGCGGCGCCCGACCGGCCCGCGATCTCCTACGCCGGTGACGGTGCCTGGGGGATGAGCATGGGCGAGATCATGACGGCCGTCCGCCACGACATTCCGGTCACCGCCGTGGTGTTCCACAACCGGCAATGGGGCGCGGAGAAGAAGAACCAGGTCGACTTCTACAACCGCCGGTTCGTCGCGGGCGAGCTGGAAAGCGAGAGCTTCGCGGGCATCGCGAAGGCGATGGGCGCGGAAGGCATCGTCGTCGAGAAGCTCGACGAGGTCGGCCCCGCACTGCAGCGCGCCGTCGACGCGCAGATGAACGAGGGCAAGACCACCGTCATCGAGATCATGTGCACCCGCGAACTCGGCGACCCGTTCCGCCGCGACGCGCTGTCCAAGCCCGTGCGCTTCCTGGAGAAGTACAAGGACTACGTGTAGGCCGCGGTTCGCCACCCGCGCGCGTTCGCGTTCAGTCGACTAAATGCGGGCACACCTGCCGTGAAGGACTCCTTGAGGGACCCAGAGTCCCTCAAGGAGTCCTTCACGGACCTGCCACCCGACAAACATCTTCAGCCGGGCCGGAAAGAAACTGGACCCATCGAACGCCGCCGCTCTGGTGCTGGGCCGGTGCCGGCCGGGTTGCGAAAGTCAAAGCACAGACTCGTGTCTCGAAGGAGGTCTCCGGTGGACGTCACCCAGCTGCGAGCGCAGGCCCGCAGGCATCTCGGCCCGCACTTCACCCGCAAGGACACCTGGGCCTCGGATTTCCCGGTGTTCGTACGCGGCGAGGGAAGCTACCTGATCGACACCGAGGGACGCCGCCACCTCGACGGTCTAGCCGGGCTCTTCTGCGTCAACATGGGCCACGGGCGGGCCGACATCGCCAAGGCCGCCGCCGACCAGGTCGGCACGCTGGCCTACGCGAGCAACTGGGGTTCGGCGCACACCCCCGCGATCGAGGCGGCCACGCTGCTGGCCGAACTCGCGCCGGGCGACCTCGGGACGACGTTCTTCGTCAACTCCGGCTCGGAGGCGGTCGAAACCGCGTTGAAGTTCGCCCGGCAGTATCACCGCAGCCAGGGCAGGCCCGAGCGGACGAAGATCATCAGCCGCGACATGGCTTACCACGGCACGACCATCGGTGCCCTCTCGGTGACCGGGCTCGCGAAGATCAAGGAGCCGTTCGGCCCGCTCATGCCCGGCGTCCGGCACGTGCCGAACACGTTGGGGCTGCTGGGTGACTGCGGGCCGGCGGCCGAATTGGACTGTGTCACGGCGATCGAGCAGGTCATCCTGGAGGAGGGGCCGGAGACCATCGCGGCGCTGTTCGCCGAGCCGGTGCAGAACGGCCGCGGCGCGCTCGTCCCGCCGAAGGGGTACTGGCCCGCTTTGCGCGCGCTGTGCGACAAGTACGGCATCCTGCTCGTGTCGGACGAGGTCATCTGCTCGTTCGGCAGGCTGGGGCACTGGTTCGGGCACGGTCTCACCGGGGTGGTGCCGGACCTGATCACCTTCGCCAAGGGTTCGACGTCGGGGTACGCGCCGCTCGGCGGCGTGATCGTGCGCGAGAAGTTGGTCACCGAGCTGTACGACTCGCCGAAGGGCGGCGTCTTCACGCACGGCGCCACCTGGGGCGGGCACCCGGTCGCGACCGCCGTCGCCGTCGCGAACCTCACCGCGATGCGGGACGAGAAGGTGCTCGACAACGTGCTCACCGAGGGCCCGGAACTGTTCGCCGCGCTGAACTCGCTGAAGTCGGCGCACCGGTGCGTCAAGGATGTCCGCGGGACCGGGTTCTTCTACGCCATCGAGCTGATGGCCGATCGCGACAGCGGTCGTGAGCTCACCGAGGCCGAATCGCTGAAGGTGCTCCGCGAGGTGCTCCCGGAGGCGTTCCGCCGCACGGGCGTCATCCTCCGCGGAGACGATCGCGGCGCGACGATGCTGATGATCTCGCCGCCGCTCGTCGCCGATCGCGAGGTGCTGACCGAGCTGCTCCACGGCGTCGACGCGATGCTCAACGACGTCGAGAAGGCCGTCCAGCCCTGAACCAGTTCTTTTCACCCGGTGGGGGTCGCCGTCTTCCGGCGGCCCCCGCTTCGTCTGTGGAGGTACTTCGATGAGCCTGACCACCGAGGCCACGCCGGACGCGACGCTCGGCAGATGGCGGAAGGCGTTGCGCGGCAGGAATCTCCGTGTCGCCCTGCCGGACGGCGACGACGACCGCGCCGTCCGTGCCGCTTTCGCCCTCCGCGCGGAGGGCGTCGTCCGGCCGCTCCTGTTCGGTGACGGGCCGCGTCTCCGTGCCGCCGGTGTCCCGGAAGACGTGATCGTGGACGTCGCGGACGCCCTTGCCGACGGCCGGACCGCGGATGCGTTGACGGCGGGATTCGCCAGTCGCCCGGAAAAGCTCGCCGCCGCCCGGCGTGATCCGGTGTTCGTGGCGGCCGCCGCCTTGCGGGCGGGCCGGGTGGACGCCTGTGTCGCCGGGGCGACCCGGCCGACCGCCGACGTGTTGCGCGCGGGATTGAGGGTCGTGGGCCTGGCGCCGGGAGTGTCCACTTTGAGCAGTTGCTTCCTGTTGCTGCTCCCGGACGGGCGGCGGCTGACCTTTTCGGACTGCGCGGTGGTGCCCGAACCGGGGGCCGCACAGCTGGCGGACATCGCCCTCGCCGCCGCGGCCACCCATCGCGGTCTGACGGGCGAGGATCCCGCGGTCGCGATGCTGTCGTTCAGCACGCAGGGGAGTGCCGACCATCAGCGCGTCGAGGTCGTCCGCGAGGCGACTTCCCTGGTGCGGCAACGGGAACCCGGCCTCCCCGTGGACGGCGAGTTGCAGTTCGACGCCGCGCTGGTGGCCTCCATCGCGGCGGCGAAGGCTCCCGGATCCGCGGTCGCCGGACGCGCGAACGTCCTGGTGTTCCCGAATCTGGACGCCGGCAACATCGGCTACAAGATCGCCGAACGGCTCGGGGGCGCCGTCGCGCTCGGCCCGATCCTCCAGGGCCTCGCGGCCCCGCTCAACGATCTTTCCCGCGGCTGCTCGGCCTCCGACATCGAGACGCTCGCGCTCCTGACCGCCGCTCAGGCCTTGGATGTTCCGTGCTAGCCGAGCAGCGCCAGTGCGACGTAGGCGATGGTGCCGACCAGCAGCGTGGAGAGCAGGCCGAGCAGCAGCGCCCGGCCGCCGGTGCGGACCAGGGTACCGATCCGGACCGCGCAACCGAGCCCGAACAACGCTCCCGCCAGCAGCAGCGTGCAGACAACTTTGGCGACGTCGAGCGCCACGCCGGGCAGGATCCCGGTGCTCCGCACCACGACCATCGCCAGGAAACCGAGGACGAACAGCGGGACCAGCGGGGTGCGCTTCCCGGCCGCGGACGGGCGGCGTCGGCGTTCGTGCACGCTGACCGCGGCGACCATGGGGGCCAGCAGGACGACGCGGCTGAGCTTCACCACCACGGCGACCGCGACGGCGGCGGTCCCGGCGGGGGTGGCGGCCGCGACCACCTGGGCGACCTCGTGCACGCTCAGCCCGGCCCAGCCGCCGATTCGCAGCGCGTCCATCCCGAGCCAGCCGCCGAGGAGCGGGACTGCCGCGATCGCCAGTCCACCGTAGAAGGTGACCAGGGCGACCGCGGTCGCGACGTCGGAATCCTCGCGCTCGACGACGCCTTCCATCGCCGCGATCGCCGACGCGCCACAGATGGAGAACCCGGTCGCGACCAGCATCGCGAGACCGCGCGGAACGCCGATCAGCCTGCCGAGCCCGAGCGTGCCGAGGAACGTGAGGCCGACCGTCAGCACGACCGCGAGCAGCGTGCCGGGACCGAGCGAGAGCACCGAAGGGAGCGCGAGTTGCAAGCCGAGAAGGACGACACCGGCGCGCAGCAGCTTCTTGGTCACCTTCGCGATCGCCTGCCGGGTGCCGTCGGAGAGCACCGGGAGCGAGCCGGCGAGCACCCCGAGCACGACCGCGAGGGTGAGCGCGCTGAGCACGGGAACTGCGGTGCTCAGCAGGTACGCGACAGCCACCCCGAGGGCGGTGACGGCCAGACCGGTCAGGTGCGGCTTCGTTCGCCGCGCGGACGTGGTGCTCATGGTGATGAGCGTCGTCCGGCAACCGCAACGCCGGTAGTCGGGAGAACACCGGGTAGGTCATGCGGTTTGGCTATGACAGCTCCGGAACTGGACGCTTTGCGTTTGCTCGTACTCGTCGACGAACTGGGCAGCATCGGCCAGGCCGCCGTCGCCATCGGGATCGCGCAGCCGTCGGCGAGCAATCGACTGTCCTCAGTGGAGCGACGGCTCGGGCTGGTGCTGGTCGACCGGACCCGCCGCGGTTCCGCGCTCACCCCGGACGGCCGGGTGATCGCCGGCTGGGCGTACCGCGTGCTCGCCGAACTCGACGGACTGCTCGACGGCGCCGAGGCTCTGAGGACCCGGCACGCCGGCGAACTCCGCGTCGCGGCCAGCATGACTCTTGCCGAGCACTTGGTCCCCGGCTGGATCGGCGAGCTCAACCGCGCGAACCCTCGACTTCACCTCGGTCTCGAGGTCACTAATTCGGACCAGGTCGCCGAACTGGCGCGTGCGGGCAAGGCCGACATCGGCTTCGTCGAGTCGCCGGGGACACCGGCCGGGCTCGCGTCACGGAAGGTCGCCGTCGACCATCTCGTGGTGGTCGCCCCCGGCGCGCATCCTTGGGCACGGAAACGCCTTCCGCTGACGCCGGCGGAACTGGCGCTCACGCCGCTCGTGGTGCGGGAACACGGCTCCGGAACCAGGGAGACCGTCGACGCGGCGTTGCGCAAGGCCGGGGTGGGGCCGGTGAAACCGTTGCTGGAACTGGGTTCCGCGTCCGCCGTCCGCAACGCCGTTGTCGCGGGCGCCGGCCCCGCGGTGATCAGCGCGCTGGACGTCACGGACCGCGAACTGGTGCCCGTCGCGGTGGAGGGCGTCGACTTCTCCCGGGTGCTGCGCGCGGTGTGGCCCGAAGGACGGCGTCTCACCGGACCGGCGGCGGAACTGCTGGCCTTGGCGGTACGGCGACCGTCCTGAGTGGTATCTGGACCCCTTTCCCACATCGTAACTGGCCCTCGCAAAGGGCCGGACTTGTTCCTACGGTGACCGGAACCACAATGGAGCTCCCAGCGCGACCGCTCCGGCGGTGCGTGCGAGAAGGAGGAGACGTGACTTCAGCGTCGGACCCGGCACAGACCAGCGGCCTGAAACCAGGGCTCAAGCAGCGACATATGAACTTGATCGCCCTCGGTGGCGTCATCGGAGCGGGGCTGTTCGTCGGCAGCGGCGTGGTCATCCAGTCGGCGGGACCGGCCGCGGTGGTCTCGTTCCTGATCGCGGGCCTGATCACCGTGCTCATCATGCGCATGCTCGCGGAGATGACGATCGCCAAACCCGCGCTCGGCTCGTTCTACGTCTACGCCAGGGAAGCGCTCGGCAACCGCGCCGGGTTCGCCGTCGGCTGGATGTACTGGTACTTCTTCGTCATCGTCGTGGCGGTCGAAGCCGTCGCGGGCGGCCGGATCCTGCAGCTGTGGGTACCGGACGTGCCACTGTGGGTACTCAGTCTCGGCCTGCTCCTGATCCTGACCGGTACCAACATGGTCTCGGCGCGGTCCTACGGCGAGTTCGAATACTGGTTCTCCTCGATCAAGGTCGTCGCGATCGTCGTGTTCCTGGTCGTCGGCGGCCTGTACCTGTTCGGCTTCTGGCCGGGCGCCCAAGGTGGCGTGACGAACCTGGTGTCCCACGGCGGATTCGCGCCACTCGGCATCGGCGCCGTACTCGCGGCGGTGGTCCCGTGCATCGGTTTCTACACCGGCGCGGAGATCGTCACCATCGCCGCCGCCGAATCCGCGGAGCCGAAGCGGGCGGTCGCGAAGGCCATGCGGTCGATCATCCTGCGGGTGGTGCTGTTCTACGTCGGTTCCGTGTTCATCGTCGTCGCGATCAAGTCCTGGGACGATCCGGCGACGGCGGTCAGCCCGTACGCGGCCGTGCTGGAGGTGCTCGGCATCCCGGCGGTGGCGACGATCATGAACGCGATCGTCCTGACGGCGGTGCTGTCCTGCCTGAACTCGGCCCTGTACACCTCGTCGCGGATGCTGTTCGCGCTGACCAGCAAAGGCGACGCCCCGAAGGCGTTCACCCGGCTCTCCCGCAGCGGTGTGCCGAGGCGCGCGATCCTCGCGGGGACGGCCATCGGATACGTGTCCGTCATCGCCGCCTACACCTCTCCGGATCTGATCTTCCAGTTCCTGGTGAACTCCTACGGCGCCGTCGCGTTGTTCGTGTACCTCTCGATCGCGCTCGCGCAGGTCCGGCTCCGCCGGCGCCTGGAACGCGAGGATCCGGAGAAGCTCACGCTCAAGATGTGGCTGTTCCCCTGGCTGAGCTACGCGACCATCGCGCTGATGGGCGGGGTGATCCTGGCGATGGCGCTGCTGCCGTCGACCCGCTCGCAGTTCTGGCTCAGCGCGGTGACGCTCGTGCTGATCCTCCTCGGCTTCGAGATCCGCAGGCGGCGTGGCAAACCGGTCGCCCAGGTTCCGGCGGCCCCCGTCGATCCCTTGCCCGACGAGTCCGAACGGGACGCTGCCTCGGCCGCCGTCCGGGATTGACAAGCCCCGCAACGGCAGCGTGGGGGGGGGGGCGGGCCGGGGGGGGAGCGCCAGCCGCACCACCGAGACTGTCGGCGGGGCGGGGCGCGGCGCGCCGTGAGCGCGCCGCGCCACCGCGACGACACCCA
>NZ_JBIUAQ010000030.1:51925-62332 GCF_044547565.1 Amycolatopsis sp. NPDC052450
CGCCCCGGCCCCCGCCCGCGGCTACCCCCCCCCCCCCCCCCCCCCCGCCCCCACCCCCCCCCCCCCCCCCCCCCCCCCCCCCCCGCCCCCCCCCCCCCCCCCGGCGCCGGTTCCGCCACAAGGTGGTGCCAGCGCTACCACGAGTCTTCCCTCACGCGGGATCGTTTCCACCCCTTGACGGCCGTAGGTTCAGACGGGAGAGATCACCACCGTTAAGGGGAAGCAATGAATGCAGGGGGCGCGTGCGCCTTGAAGCTGGAATCCGTGAGCAAGGTCTACGGATCCGGTGACGGCGCGGTCACGGCGTTGAACGGGGTGACCGTCGAGGTGCGCAGAGGCACGTTCACCGCGGTGATGGGGCCGTCGGGTTCGGGCAAGAGCACCTTCCTGCACTGCGCGGCAGGGCTGGACAAGCCGAGCTCGGGCCGGGTGCTGCTGGGGGACACGGAGCTGAGCCGGATGCGCGAGAAAGCGCTCACCGAGCTGCGGAGGACCCGCGTCGGGTTCATCTTCCAGGCATACAACCTGTTGCCGTCGCTGAACGTGCTGCAGAACATCACCCTGCCGACCAGGCTCGCCGGGCAGAAGCCCGACCCGCAGTGGCTGCGTCAGATCGTCGAGAGTGTCGGCATCGCGAAGAAGCTCGAACACCGCCCGTCGGAACTGTCCGGCGGCCAGCAGCAGCGGGTGGCGATCGCCCGCGCGCTGATCACCCGGCCCGAGGTCGTCCTCGCCGACGAGCCGACCGGAGCGCTGGACACGCGTACCGCGCGCCAGGTGCTCGACCTGCTCCGGTCCATTGTGGATGGAATGGGACAGACCGTGCTGATGGTCACCCACGATCCGGTGGCGGCCTCGGCCGCGCACGGTGTGCTGTTCCTCGCCGACGGCAAGCTGGCGGGTCACCTCTCGCAGCCGACGCCGGAACAGGTCGCCGAGCGCATGACCCACCTCGGGGAGTGGTGACGTCATGTGGGATTTGGCATGGCAGACGACGAAGACCCGCCTGAGCGGGTTCATCGGCGCGTTCGTCGCGATCCTCTGCGGTACGGCGCTGGTCGCCGGATGCGGCATCCTGATGGAATCCGGTCTGCGGGCCGGTGTCCCGACCCAGCGGTACGCCGACGCGGCGGTCGTCGTCGGCGGTCAGCAGACGGTCGACCCGCCCGGGGCGGGCCCGCTCGAAAGGAACCAGGTCGCTGAGCAGACTTCGGTGCCGGTGACGCTCACCGGGGCGATCACCGCGGTGCCCGGGGTCCGCGGCGTGGTGGCGGAGCAGAGCTTCCCGGCCAATGTGGTGACGGCCGACGGCCGGGCGCTGAACGGGCCCGAAGGCGGTCAATCCTTGGGCCACAACTGGGACGCCGCCGTGCTGGCCCCGTTCTCGCTGCGTGACGGTCACGCGCCCGCCGGCGCCGACGAAGTGGTCCTGGACGCGGAACTGGCGTCCCGGAGCGGCGCGGCGGTCGGTCAGCGGGTGAAGATCGCCGTCCGTTCGACCCCGGTGGAGTTCCGGGTCGCCGGTATCGCCGCCCCGAAGTCGGGTGACGGCCTCACCCGGCAGTCCGCGGTGTTCTTCTCGGAGGAGAAGGCAGCCGAACTCGCCGGGACTCCCGGTCAGGCGCACGCGATCGGCGTGCTGGCGGATCCGGGCGTCACGCCGGGTGACCTCGCCGACCGGATCCGCGACGCGGCCGGTACCGACAAGGTGACGGTGACGACCGGGGTCGAGCGCAGCACGGTCGAGTTCCTCGACGTCAGCCAGACCCGGATGCTGCTGATGGCGCTCGCGGGTTCGTTCGGCGGCTTCGCGCTCCTCATCGCGGTGTTCGTCGTGGCCAGCACCCTGGCGCTGGTCATCAACCAGCGACGCCGGGAGTTCGCGTTGCTGCGGGCGATCGCGGCCACACCGCAGCAGATCCGCAAGCTCATCGGCGCCGAGACGATGCTCGTCGCGGTGGTCGCCGGGGTGCTGGGCAGCGGCCTCGGCGTGGCGGTCGGGTTCGGGCTGAGGAACGCGTTCGGGGCCGTCGGGGTGATCCCGCCGGACTTCGAACTGGCGATCAGCCCGATCCCGCTCGTCGCCGCGCTGGCGCTCGGTCTCGGCACGGCGCGCCTGGCCGCCTGGTCGGCCTCGCGGCGGCCGTCGTCGATCCGCCCGGTGGAGGCGCTCGGCGAGGCCGCGGTGGAGCGGCGTGAACTCGGGCGCGTGCGCGTCATCATCGGCTGTGCGCTGGTGGTGGCCGGTTTCGGCGGATCGATGGTCCCGATCTTCCTCCGCGGTGACGCGGGGCTCGCGGCTTCGGGCGGTTCGTCGCTGATCATCGTGATCGGGCTGGCCGTGGTCAGCCCGAAGGTGGTCGCCGTCATGACGCGGCTGATCGCGCCGGTGCTCAACCGGCTGTCGCGGATCAGCGGCTACCTGGCCGCCGCGAACAGCCAGGCCAACTCGCGCCGCCTCGCCGCCGCGGTGACGCCGGTGATGCTGGCGGTCTCGTTCGCGCTGACGATGTTCTACAGCCAGACCTCCGCGGCCGCCGCGCGGCAGGAGGAGACCGTCGAGTCGACCACCGCGGACCACGTGCTCGCCAGTGGCACGGGCGGGCTCTCGCCGGAGGTCGCCGAGGCGGCGCAGCGGATCCCCGGCGTCGCCGCCGCGACCTCGGTCGTCCGCACCGAGGTGATCAACACGGTGCAGGAACAGGAAAGCGTGCGTGTCGAGCGGTACGCGGCGCAAGGACTGGACGGCGCACAGATCCGAGGGAACCTCGAACTGGGCGTCGTGTCGGGCAAGATCACCGACCTGACCGGGAACACCGTGGCGATGAGCGAAGCGGAAGCCGGCTGGTACGAGAAGAAGATCGGCGACGAGGTCGAGTTCTACTTCGGTGACGGCGCTCCGGCGAAGCTGCGGCTGGTCGCCACCTACACCCGCGACCAGGCTTTCGGCCGCTACGTGCTGCCCGCTGAGCTGGCCAGGGCGCACACCGGCGACCGGATGGACGATTCGGTGCTGGTGCGGGAGCAGCCCGACGCGGATTCCGCGACCGTGACGGCCGCCCTGAACGACCTCGCGAGCCGCTATCCGGGTCTGGCCGTGACGCCGGGATCGGCGGTGGCCGCGCCCGCCGGGGGGCAGCAGCAGGCCCAGTTCTACGTGAACCTCGTCGCGGTCGGCGTGATCCTCGGCTACGTCGTGATCTCGGTGGCCAACACGCTGGTGATGAGCACGGCGCAGCGCTCGCGGGAGTTCGCGCTTCTGCGGCTGATCGGCACCACGAAGCGGCAGGTCATCCGGATGATGCGGTTCGAAGCACTGGCGACGGTCGGGGTCGCGACACTGCTGGGGACCGTGGTGGCGGGGGTTCCCTTGGTGCTGTTGAACCTCGGCCTGCGCGGGACACCGCTGCCGTCCGGAACGGCGACCGTCTTCGGCGGGGTCATCGCCGGGGCGATCCTGCTCGGCCTGGTCTCGCTCGGCCTCGCCACCCGCGTGACGCTGCGGTCGAAGCCGATCGAGGCGATCGGCCTTCGCGAATAACGGGTCGTCGCCGTCCGGTCAGCCCTCCGCGGCGGGCCGGACGGCGGGGATCTTCCCGCCGCGGAAGGCGTCCACGAACAACCGGTGGTCCTCCCGCGACTGCTCGGCGTAGGCCATCCCGAATCCGGTCAGCGCGCGGACGAACTCGTCCTCGCGGTCGCCGATGACCCCGGCGATGGCCTCTTCGCTCTGGAAGCCGACCAGCGTCTGCTCCGAGTCCGAATCGGACACACAGTGCATCTTCGCGGTGGCCCTGCCGAGATAGTCGAGCACCGGTCCCATCTCCGACGGCTCGGTCAGATCCGACCAGTCCAGGTCGTCGACGTAGGGCGACAACTCCGAGACGACGAATCCGGTCCCGTCGATCTCCGTGTACCCGAGCCAAGGGTCGGCGTGCGCCTGCAACGCGCGCTGGGACACGGCGGTGCGGTGTCCCTCGTTGGTGAAGTAGCCGCGGATGCTCTCCTCGGCCACGATCCGGCTCGGCGCCGCCACGTTCCCTTGTTTCATCGACAGGACGACGTCGTTCTCGAGTGCCTGTGTCCGGCCCTCGACGAGGATGTTGTACGCGGGCAGCCCGGCAGAGCCGATGCCGAAACCGGTCCGGCCGACGATGTCCTTGACCCGGTAGGTGATGCTGCCGAACCGCTTGTTCTCCGGGATCGTGTCCAAGTAGGACTCGAAGGCCTTGGCCGCGATCTCATGTTCGGCCTTCTCCAGCACCCGGACCCCCGGCCCGTGCCGGAACCTGCGGTCGAAGTCCTCCACCATGGTCAGCTCGTCGAGCAGGTCGATCCGTGTCTTGAGCCGCGCCCGGAGCAGGATGTCGTGGAGGACGCCCTCGGTGCTGTCCAGTTCGAGCCGGACGAGTTCGTCGCCGGGACGCTCGGCGTACTCGCGGACCTGCTTGACGTAGGCGCGCAGATAGGTGCCGATCAGCATCTCGATGTCGTCGTCGGAGATCGCCTTGCTCCACGCCAGCAGCGCGACACTGGCGGCCAGCCGTTTGAGGTCCCAGGTGAAGCATCCGAGGTACGCCTCGTCGAAATCGTTGACGTCGAACACCAGCGTCCCGGACGAATCCATGTAGCTGCCGAAATTCTCGGCGTGCAGGTCGCCCTGGATCCACACCCGGCTGGTCTTCTCGTTCGCCCACGGATCGTTCTCGTGCGCCATGTCCGCGTAGAACAGGCACGCCGAACCCCGGTAGAAGGCGAACGGAGCGGCGGCCATCTTGCGGAACTTGCGGCGGAACGCGTCGGCGTCCGCGCGCATGAGGTCTTCGAAGGCCTCCACCAGCACTTCGACGATCCGCGCCTGCCGATCGTCCTCGCCGCGCTCGCGGATCCGCTCGACCACACCTGTCATCACGACCTCCAGACGTCTGTCACGGTGCCACAGGTCGGTTCGCCGGGCAGATCAGATCTTGCGGAAACGCGCGTCCAGCAGCGCGAAGGCGCCGAACGCGGCGATCCCGGCCGCGAGCACGAGGAGCATCGGACCGCCGTACGGCTGGGCGGAGAGGGTCTTCAACGCGACGTCGAGGCCGCTCGCCTTGGCCGGGTCGAAGGTGACCGCGGCGACGACCGTCAGCACGCCGATCGTGCCGTACGCGGCGGAGAGCGCGATCCAGCCGACCTGCCCGAGCCGGATCGTCGTGGTCCGTGCGGTCCCGGAGGCGCCGCCGAAGTCGAGCTCGCGCACGAAGGTCTTCCGGAATCCGCGCTGGGCGAGGAAAACCGC
Source organism: Amycolatopsis sp. NPDC052450 (assembly GCF_044547565.1). Classification (NCBI taxonomy): domain Bacteria; kingdom Bacillati; phylum Actinomycetota; class Actinomycetes; order Pseudonocardiales; family Pseudonocardiaceae; genus Amycolatopsis; species Amycolatopsis sp. NPDC052450. The sequence goes on from NZ_JBIUAQ010000030.1 coordinate 57,210, forward strand.
CACCGCGACCACGGCGACCCCGGCGGCGGTGACCAGAACCTGTCCGTACGACTCGGCGAGGAGCCCGGCGACGAGAGAGCCTTGCCCGTCGTCGGCGCCCGCGATGGCGATCTTCACCGCGCTGTAGGACACGAGCCCGTACAGCACGACTTCGATCCCGCTGACGATCCGGCGCACCGTCCGCCGCCGCGTCTTCACCTGCCGATGGCCCGTGATCGCCTCGCCGAGCTGCCACAACGCCAGCACGGCGAGCCCGGCCGCGATCAGCCAGAGCAGCCACGCGCCGCCCTCGGCGACCACCATCTGCAGAGCGCCTGCCTTGTCCGCCTTCGCCTTGTCGCCGAGCGCGACCTGTGCCGCGAGCCACGCGACGAGAAGGTGCACGACCGCATAGCAGACGAGCCCGCCTCGGGCGAGCAGTCCGAACGTCTTGCTGTCGCGCATCGGGCGATCCTTGCCGAGCGGTCCGCTTTCCACCAGGTCCGGCCGGAGCAATATGTCCCTTGTGTCGGGCAGGTCACTCTTCGCCGGGATCCCGGACCGCTGGGTCCGGTTCTGCCCGGGCTCCGTCTCGGCGCGGTTCCACGCGAGCGTGGACGGGACCGAAAGAGGCTGTTTCGACAAGTGAGTGGCAGGGACGGTTCCAACCGTACGGCGGGTGCGCGGTTTCGCGTGATTGACCGGACGGCACACGTGTCGGGAGGGACGACACGCGTGATTGAACGGACGGCTCGTGACGGAACCCGGCCGCGATCGTGTCGTCCGTCCAGTCACGCGTGTCGTCCGCCGGATCACGCGTGTCGTCCGGTCAGTCACGTGACATCGCCGGTACTGCACCTCGGCAGAGGGCGGCTCCTTCAGTGCTTCCGATGGTCCGGCGTCGAGCTCGGATGTCGTGAAGGGCCCCTTTGAGACCTTCATCGTCTCAAAGGGGCCCTTCACGACATCCCCGCGAACTCACGTCACTGGTGACCGCGAATCCGCGCTACCGCGTCGTCCGGGAGACCGGCCCCGGTCCGCGGCGGTAGAGGGCGCGGATCCCGAAGGCGGCGAGCAGTCCGAGGACGGCCAGCCCGATCGGCCGGAACGCGACCGTCCACGGCCAGGCCGGGCCACCGAGCGCGAGGTGTTCCGTCCGGTACTCCAACGTCCTGGCCGTCCACCGTGTGGTCGCGGCGTCCGTGGTGCGCACCAGGTCTTCGAGCACGGCGTCGAACGGGAATCCGGGCCCGGCGTGCAGATACGTCGGCGAGAGCTCGGCGTACCGATCGGCCGCGTGCGTCGCCGCCGCGTCGGCACCGGGCACGATCAGCCGGTCGAAGTCGCCCGCCATCGGCGTGCCGCGCGGGGCGAAGGTCAGTCCGTGCCGGGACCGGATCGGCGCGTCGTCGAGTCCGACCGCCGTCGTCGCGACCGCGAGGGACTGGCCGTAGGTGTCGAACACGGCGGCGAGCTCCAGTTCCCGGATCCCGCTGGTCAGCAGGACACCCAGCGTCGGCTTGTCCCACCGGAAGGCGGTGTTGAACCCGACGACGGTGTCCGCCGCCTCGAAGGTGTTCTGCGCCATCGGCGGGCTGGAGCCGGGGGAGTAGTGGGGCCAGCCGACGGCTTGGGCTGCCTTCCGCGCGGTTTCGGTGCCGGCGAACCGCTCGGCGATCCGCAGCGCCCCGTCGATCCCGGAGAGGATCCCGGCCGTGGTCACGATGTTGCCGTCGTCGACGTAGCGGGTGCCGCGAATCCAGTCCACGGCGGGGAATTCGTCGTCGAAGCCGCCGATGCGGAGCCAATGCGCGGTGGCCTTCCGCCCGTCGAGCAGTCCGGCCGAGGCGAGGACGCCCGAACCGTTGCAGACGCTCATGAGCAGCGCGCCCCGCGACGACTGCCGCTTCAGCCAGTCGGTCACCGGTCGTGTGGTCGGCTCGCCGAGGTCCGGCAACGCGGGCACCACCACGACGTCCGGGGCGGCGGGGAGCAGCTTGTCGAGCTCGGCGAAACCCAGGTCGGGGATCAGGTCGAGGCCGCCGGTCAGGGTGACCGGCCTGGCCACCGGCGCGACGGTGTAGACGTTGAACGCGCCGGTCGCGGCCAAGATCTCGTACGGGACGAGCGTGTCGGAGACGACGGCGCCTTCGTTCCCGACGACGACCACCGCGGTGGGTTTGGCGGGATCGTGCGCCCGGCGTACCGGCTGCGGCGAGATCCCGTCGGTTCTCTGTGCGTAACGGTTCTCGAAACTGGCGCCGAGTGTGACGGCGCCGAGGGTGAGCGGCAGGGCCAGCGCGGCGACGGTGAACGCCAGCACGGTCAGCGTGACACGGACGACGGTGCGCATGGTCAGGCTCCGTACTCGGCGCGACGGCGGACCATGGCGGCGAGCATCGCGGGCACCATCAGCACGTGCCCGGCCGTCATCAACGTCGACCCGGACACCAGGCCGGTCCAGTAGAACGGCATGAACAGCAGGTACGGCACGTACATCGCGGCCGACATCTCCGCGATCGACGCCCAGCCGTGGCGCCGGATCCGCATCCACAGCGCCATGCCGAGCGACATGTTCGTCGCCATCACCAGCGCGCTCGCGGTCACGTTCCCGGCGAGGCCGGGCCACAGGAACGACCAGACCGGTTCGAGGACGATCATCCCGGCCACCATCGCGAGAAGCATCTCCACGGCGTGGCGGGTGAAGTGCAGGATGGCCCGCTTGCGGGTCTTGGGTTCTGTCGTGTGGTTCATTTCCGGCTCCCTCGATCGGTGCGACGGGAGCAATGTTCGGCCGCGGCGGGGCATGAGGGCAGGTGCCGGAAGTCATGCGCGAGGTCACGTGACCGGGGTTCAGGCCCGCACCCACCCCGGATGTCAGGAAAGGGTCGTTCAGGACAGATTTCGTCCTGAACGACCCTTTCCTGACACTCTCCAGCGCGGCGTCCTCAGAACAGGCCGAGTTCCCTCGCGCGCAAGGCGGCCTGGGTCCGGTCCCGCACCTGGAGCTTGGACAGGACACTCGTCACGAGGTTCTTCACCGTTCCCTCGGCGAGGAACAGCGCCTTGGCGATCTCCCGGTTGCTGCGGCCGTCGGCGAGGAGCCGGACCACCTCCAGCTCCCGCTCGGAAAGCGGGGTCACCAATGTCTGCGCCCGCGGTGTCTCGGCGGGCAACCGCGCCACCCTGGCGACGAGCTTCGCCGCGACCGACGGCTGCAGCACCGACTCGCCCCGTTCGGCCGCGACCAGCGCTTCGACCAGCCGCGTCGACGAGACGTCCTTGAGCAGATAGCCGACCGCGCCCGCTCGGAGCGCGGCGAACACGTCCTCGTCGTCATCGAAGGTGGTCAGAGCGAGGACACGTACGCCGGGCTGCTCGGCCCGAAGCCGGGCGGTGGCCGCGATCCCGTCAAGCACCGGCATCCGCAGATCCATCAGCGCGACGTCGGGGCGGAGTTCGGCGCACAGCCGGACAGCCTGCTCACCGTCGGCCGCCTCGCCGACGACCTCGATTCCCGGCTGGACTTCCAGCAGGGTCGCCAACGCCTCGCGGAACAACGCCTGGTCGTCGACGATCAGCACGCGGACGCTCATCCCGGCACCTCCACGGTGAGCGTCAGGCCGTGTCCCTTCGCGGAGTCGACCGAGACCCGGCCGCCGAGCCCGGCGACCCGTTCGCGGAGCCCCATGAGCCCGAAACCCTTGTCCGGCGGGGGATCCCCGGCGATTCCGAGACCGTCGTCGCGGACCTCCAGCCGGACTCGATCGGTCTCGGCGTAGTCGAGCACCACGTTCGCGGCCTTGGCGCGCGCGTGCTTGTGCACGTTGGTCAATCCCTCCTGGGCCGCCCGGAACAGCGATTCCTCCACCTCGGCACGGGTTTCCCGCGCCGTGCCCTTGACCTCGAACCCGGTCGGCACGCCGGCCGCGGAAGCCTCGTCCGCCAGTGCCCGCAACACTTCCGCGAGCGGCTCGGAGCGCGGTTCCCGCAGCGCGGAGACCGACCGGCGGACCTCCGCCAGCGCCTCCCGCGACTGGTCCTGTGCCTTGGCGAGCATCCCGTCGGCCCGTTCGGTGTCGCCGGTGCCGATCACCGCGCGCGCGGCCTGCAGCATCATCTGCACGACCGTGAGATGGTGACCGAGCCCGTCGTGGATGTCGCGCGCGAGCCGGTTGCGTTCCTGGATCGTGGCGAGCTGTTCGGCCTGCGCGGCTTGGTCGCGAAGACGTTCGTGCGCCTCGGCCAGCTCCTCCCGCGCCCGCTTTTCCCGGACGACGAGTTCGGTGACCACGGCCGCGAAGATCATGACCGCCAGCGTCCCGAGTCCTTCGCGGAGCCCGTCGATCGGCGCCATCGGCAGATGGATCAGCGGGATCAGCACCGCGACCCCGAAAGCCACGGGCAGCGGCAGTAGCAACACGGTGTGGCTGACGAGGACCACGAGAAGCAGGATGGACCCGACAGCGGCGCCCGAAAGCGAGAACAGGGTGAAGCCGAGCGGTAACTGAACGCAGACATACGCGATCGCCCACGCACGCCCGTGCTTCTGGACCCAGGGGAAGCCGATGACCGCGATCGCCACGTAGACCAGCCCGGCGACGAGTGTCGGGAGCACGAGCGTCTCGTACTTGGCCGAGCCGAGGGGCAACGTCACGTACGCGACGAGGGTCAGCACCGCCAGGGCCCGGTTCACGGACACACAATGCTCGACTGCGCGTGCTCGTCGCAAGCGACTCCCGCAATTAGTCGTCTGGATGCGGTGCTTGCACGCGCAAGTGTCCTGAGTCGTTGATTCACGTCAGAGGTCCGTGCCGGTGTTCGGCGGCCCGGGACTGTGACCATCTTGACGCCACCGGCAAGGCCGTCCGCGCGTGCCACTCCTGGTGGACCGTTGGCGGGCATGGCCAGTGTCGGCGGCGCGAGCGAACCCACCACGGAGACGACACCTCCTCGACTGTCCATTCGGGACACTTTCCGAGATGGCAATGCCCGATTTAAGGCATTTGCGCGGGTTCGCGTGGGGGTGGGGGGGGGGGGGGGGGGGGTTTTTTTTTTTTTTTTTTGTTAAAAAACCAAAAAAAAGAAAAAGAAGACTAAACGGAAAAAAAATAATAATAAATATTGTTAAAATAAATAATTAT
>NZ_JBIUAQ010000030.1:62342-76503 GCF_044547565.1 Amycolatopsis sp. NPDC052450
CCCGTGTGTCTGTTGCGCTCGCCCTTTTTTTGGGGTGGGGGGGGGGGGGGGGGGGGTTGGGTTTCGTTCATGTCCGTTCAAACCCACATAACCCCCCCCCCCCCCCCCAACGTGGAATCGCCTACCTTGGCACAAATCGTGCATTAAGCTGGAGAATAAAGTCCTCTATGGACACTCGGGCCCCGTCGACGCCAAGCGCCGCGTGCTCAGGCGCCCTGCAATTAGTCACCTACTTGCGGTATCAGGCGATCGTGCTGTTCCGGATCTCCAGCGAGAACGGCGTCTGGACGTCTTCCGGTTCGAGGTCGCTTCCGCCCGCGATACGCCGCCGCAGCAGATCGACCGCCGCCCGCGCGATCGCCGCCTTGTCCGGGGCGATCGTCGTGAGCGAGGGCAGGCTGTACGCGCTCTCCTCGTTGTTGTCGAAGCCGACGATCGCCATGTCCGACGGCACCTGGACGCCGCGTTCGGCCGCGGCGCGAAGGGCGCCGATGGCGAGAAGGTCGTTGAAGCAGAAGACGGCGTCGGGTGGTTCCGGCAGCGCGAGGAGGTGCGCCATCGCCTCGGCGCCGTTGGCGCGGTGGTAACGCAGGGCGGGCAGGACCAGTTCGGGAATGGGCGTGAGCCCGGCCTCTTCGAGCGCGGAGTGGTAGCCCTCCAGCCGTTGCGCGGCCGTGTGGCGTTGCGGATGCGCGCCGATCGCGGCGATCCGGCGGCGGCCGAGCGAGATCAGGTGACGCACGGCGATCCGGGCGGCCTGGACGTTGTCGATGCCGACGTGGTCTATCGGGACGTCGACGACGTGCTCGCCGAGCATCACCAGCGGGACGCCCGGTGCCAGGTCTTCGAAGTCGTTGGTGTGCAACGCTTCCGGGCTGATGATCGCGCCGTCGATCAGATGCGGTCCCAGCGTGGACAGGGCGTTGCGCTCCCGCTCCCTGGTGCCGAGGGTCTGTTCGATGAGGACGTTCCACTCGTGTTCCTGCGCCGCCTGCAGCACCAGGCCCGCCAGTTCGCCGAAGTACGGGATGCTCAACTCGGGCAGCATCAGCCCGAGGAACCCGGTGCGACCGCGACGGAGGTTCCGGGCGCCGAGGTTGGGCCGGTAGCCGGTCGACGCCAGTGCTTCCTCGACCCGTTTGCGGTTCTCCGGCTTGACGAAGTCGTAGCCGTTGACCACGTTCGACACGGTCTTGACCGAGACGCCCGCCAGTTTGGCGACGTCCTTGAGCGTGGCCACCCTCGCTCCCTTCTGCAGTGCTCCGGCACAGATCCGGCACAGCCTAGCCGCGCGAACGGCGGATTTACAACGTTGTACCAACGATGTAAATCTGGCATCGTCCTAATGAGTGACATGGGTCACCGCAGACCCCTGTGCTCGACTTCCCCGAGGAGCGATCGATGTCCCTGCCCATCCGCCGCACCCTGCTCCTGGTGACCGGCCTCGCGCTCGCGCTGACGGCCTGCACCAGCCGCGAGACCCAGCAAACCGCCCCGTCGGGGGCGGGCCCGGCCGCTTCGGCGGCGCCGAACCAGGCCGCGGGGCCGGGATGTGCCCGCGAGAAGATCGGCTATCCGCAGGTGGACGTGAAGAACGCGGTCATCGGCTTCTCCCAGTCGGAGAAGGAGGCGAACCCGTTCCGCATCGCCGAGACGCAGTCCATCAAGGACGAAGCGACGAAACTCGGTGTCCCGGCGGACAAACTCCTGGTCACCAACGCGCAGAGCGATCTCAACAAACAGGTCAGCGACATCAAGTCGTTGCTGGACCGGGGCGCGCAGCTGCTCATCGTCGCCCCGCTGAACTCCGACGGCCTTCAGCCCGCCCTCGACGCGGCGAAGGCCAAGAAGGTCCCGGTCATCACGATCGACCGCAAGGTGACCTCGCAGCCGTGCTCCGACTACCTGACCTTCATCGGCTCCGACTTCGTCGAGCAGGGCAAGCGCGCGGCGCAGGAGATGGTGAAGGCGACCGGCGGCACCGGCAAGGTCGCGATCCTGCTCGGCGCGTCCGGGAACAACGTGACCACTGACCGCACCAAGGGTTTCAAGGACGAGATCGCCGCGACCACGGGCATCCGGATCGTCGCCGAGCAGACCGGTGAGTTCGACCGGTCCAAGGGCCAGGCGGTCATGGAGCAGCTCATCCAGAGCAACCCCGAGATCACCGCCGTCTACGCCGAGAACGACGAGATGGGCATCGGCGCCGTCACCGCGCTCAAGGCCGCGGGCAAGACCCCGGGCAAGGACGTCAAGATCGTCTCGATCGACGGCACCCGCAACGCGGTCCAGCTCATCGCCGACGGCAGCTACAACGCGGTGATCGAGTCCAATCCGCGCTTCGGCCCGCTCGCCTTCTCGACGCTGCAGGATTTCGCCGCCGGCAAGGAGATCCCGCCGACCGTGGTGATCTCCGACGACCAGTACGACTCGGCGAGCGCGGCCCAGAAGCTCGGGAACGCGTACTGACGATGGAACCGGTTCTCGAGGTCGAAGGCGTGACGAAGACGTTCGCCGGGGTGCGCGCGCTCGACGACGTGTCGTTCGCGCTGCGGCCGGGCGAGGTGCACGCGCTGGTCGGTGAGAACGGCGCCGGCAAATCGACGCTGATCAAGGTGCTCACCGGCGTGCACCGGCCGGACTCCGGCACGGTCCGCGCGCGGGGCGCGATCTCCACGATCTACCAGGAGGTCAACCTCATCCCGCTGATGAGCGTGGCGAGCAACGTGTACCTCGGCCGCGAGCCGAGGAAGCGGTTCGGGCTGGTGGACTGGGCGCGGATGAACGCCGGCGCGGCGGCGTTGCTGAAGGACTACGGCATCGACGCGGACGTTCGCCGTCCACTCGGGACACTCGGCGTGGGCGCCCAGCAGATGGTCGCGCTGGCCCGCGCGGTGTCGGTCGACGCCGACGTCGTGATCATGGACGAGCCGACGTCTTCGCTGGAACCGCGCGAGGTCGAGACACTGTTCGAGGTCATCGGCAGGCTACACGAACGCGGGATCGCGATCGTGTACGTCAGCCATCGGATGGACGAGCTCTACCGGATCTGCGACCGCGTGACGGTGCTGCGGGACGGCAAGCGGGTCCACACCGGACCGCTCGCGAAGCTGCCGCGGCTGGAACTGGTGTCGATGATGCTCGGCCGCAGTGTCGGCGACATCCGCTCGCACGGTGCGACGGCCTTCGAGGGCGACCACGAGGCGGGCCGGGAACCGGTGCTGCGCGCGGAGAACCTCACCAGCGGCAACCGTCTCGGCGGGGTCTCGGTGGAGATCAAACCCGGCGAGATCGTCGGCCTCGCGGGGCTGCTCGGTTCCGGAAGGACCGAGACCGCGCGGGCGATCGTCGGCGATCTGCCGTTGTCCGGCGGCACCGTCCTCGTCGGGGGAAAGCAGGTCCCGCAGGGGAGTGTGGCCGCCGCGATGCGCGCGGGCGTCAGCATGCTCGCCGAGGACCGCAAGACCGAGGGGATCATCCCGCATCTTTCGGTGCGGGAGAACATCGTGCTCGCCGCGTTGCCGAAGCTGTCCCGCTTCGGCATGGTCAGCCGTGCCCGGCAGGACAGGATCGTCGACACGTTCGTGAAACGCCTGCGGATCAAGGTGTCCGGCCCGGAGCAGAAGGTCGCCGAACTCTCCGGCGGCAATCAGCAGAAGGTGCTTCTGGCCCGCTGGCTGTGCACCGAACCGAAGGTGCTGCTGCTCGACGAGCCGACCCGGGGCATCGACGTCGGCGCGAAGGCGGAGGTGCAGGCGCTGATCGACGAACTCGCGAAGGACGGGCTCGCCGTCCTGCTGATTTCGTCGGAGATGGAGGAGCTCCTCGACGGCGCCGACCGGCTGATCGTGCTGAAGGACGGCGCGGTGGTCGGAGAACTGGCGGGGGACCGGCTGACCCAGGACCACGTGCTCGCCGCGATCGCTTCGGGGGCCGCGGAATGACCAGCACCCAGCAGAGAACAGGGGATCCGGGAAGCACCATGACGGACGCGGGGAAAACGGTGGACCGGACCCGGGTGGCGCGGTGGTTGCAGGAGTACGGCGTGTACGTCGCCGTCGTCGCGCTGGTGCTGTTCAACATCGCGTTCACGGCGAACTTCCTGACCGTCGGCAACTTCCGCACGCAGCTCATCCAGGCCGCGCCGGTCTTGGTGGTCGCGCTCGGGATGGCGCTGGTGATCGGCACCGAGGGCGTCGACCTGTCGGTGGGCGCGGTGATGGCGCTTTCGGCCGCGCTCGTCCCGCTGTACCTCGGTTACGGGACGCTGCCCGCGGTCGCCATCGCCCTCGCGGCCGGGTTGGCGGCGGGCGCGTTCAACGGTGTTCTCGTGGCCAGAGTCGGGATCCAGCCGATCGTGGCGACACTCGCCTTACTGGTCGGCGGACGCGGCCTCGCGCTGGTGCTCGCCGACGGTCAGCTCATCCAGCTGCACGACGAGACGTTCCTCGCGCTCGGCAACGGCGAGGTGCTCGGGATCCCGGTGAGCGTGCTCATCGCGGCGGTCCTGGCGGTGCTGGTGGCGGCGCTGGTCGGGAAGACGGCGTTCGGCAGGCGGCTGGTCGCGATCGGCGGCAACCGGCGGGCCAGTGTGCTCGCCGGGCTGCCCGTCAACCGCGTCCTCATCGGCGTGTACGCGATCTGCGGGCTGCTCGCGGCGCTGGCCGGGGTGCTTTCGACGGCGCGGCTCGGCGCCGGCGACCCCGCGGACGCCGGGTTGCTGATGGAACTGTCCGCGATCACCGCGGTCGTGGTCGGCGGTACCCCGCTGACCGGCGGCCGTGTCCGCATCCTCGGCACGGTGATGGGGGTGCTGCTCATGCAGCTCGTCCGCGCCACGCTCATCAAGCACAACCTGCCGGATTCGACCGCGCAGATGATCCAGGCCGCGATCATCGTCGGCGCGGTGTACGTCGCACGGGAACGGAGCAGCCGATGACCGCGGCGCCCACGATGGCCGCCCAGGACTCCACCCGGCGCGAGCTGATGACCGGAGTGCTGCAGAAACAAGGCGCGGCGATCGCGCTGGTGCTCATGGTCGCCGTCGCGTGGCTGCTGTTCCCGCGCTTCGGCAGCCTGGACAACCTGCGTGACATCGCGTTGCAAAGCTCGTTCCTCGCGATCATCGCGCTCGGGATGACATTCGTGATCATCACCGGCGGGATCGACCTGTCGGTGGGCTCGGTCTACGCGCTCGGCGGGGTCCTCGCCGCCTACGGATCGCAATGGGGTTTCCTCGTGGCGCTGCTGCTGCCGCTGGCGGTGTGCGGGCTGATCGGGCTGATCAACGGGCTGCTCGTCGCGAAGACCGGGATGGCGCCGTTCATCGTCACACTGGCGTCCCTGCTGTTCGCCCGCGGCCTGCTGCTCGCGATCACCAGCGAGGGCGCGACGACGTACAAGATCCCGGAGGGCGAGGCGTTCGTCGAACTGGGCCGCGGCACGATGTTCGGCTTCGGCTACCCGGTGTTCATCGCGGCTGCGCTGTGCCTGATCGGCGGGCTCGTGCTGCGGCGGACCCGGTTCGGGCAGTCGGTGTTCGCCACCGGCGGCTCGGAGCAGTCCGCGAAACTGATGGGACTGCCGGTGGCGCGCACGAAGGTCACCGTCTACGTGATGAGCGGCGTCCTTTCCGGGCTCGCGGGCGCGCTCACCGCGGCCTACCTGCAGTCCGGCGTCACGGTGATCGGGGTCGGCCTCGAACTGGACGCCATCTCCGTCGTCGTCATCGGGGGCACCCTGCTGACCGGCGGAATGGGCACGATTCTCGGAACTGTCATCGGGGTAGGCATCCGAACGGTCATCCAGAACGTAATCAACCAGATAGGAACTCTCGACAGCAACTACCAGTCGGTGGTCAGCGGTGCGTTCCTGCTGGTGGTCGTTGTTCTGCAGCGGTCGCTCGCCCGCACGACCGCCCGGAGATAGGGAGATCGCATGCACCGAAGAACCGCGCGCGTCCTGAGCGTCGTGGCCGGTCTGCTGGCCGCCGCGACGACACTCGTGCCCGTCGCCCAAGCCGCCCCCGTCCCACTTCCCACCCCGTGGACGGATCAGGTCTCGCCGTCGAACGCGCTGCCCGAGTACCCGCGTCCGCAACTGGTGCGCTCCGAATGGCTCAACCTCAACGGGACCTGGGGATTCACCGGCGCGCCGAATCTGAACTCGCCACCGATCGGCAGGCCGCTGAGCGAGAACGTCCTGGTGCCCTACCCGATCGAGTCGATGCTTTCGGGGATCAAACGGCATGAGGACAACATGTTCTACCGCCGGACGTTCTCCGTTCCGTCCACTTGGGACGGTCGCAGGGTGAAGCTCAACTTCGGCGCCGTGACCTGGGAGACCAGGGTCTGGGTCAACGGGACTTCGATCGGGAGCCACACCGGCGGTTTCGACGCGTTCTCCTTCGACATCACCCCGGCGCTCAAGGCGGGGGAGAACGAGATCGTCGTCGGCGTCGCGTCGCCGGTCGACGGCAGCCGGTACCCGATCGGTAAGCAGCGCAAGACCCCCGGCGGCATCTTCTACACGGCGGCGTCGGGCATCTGGCAGACCGTCTGGCTGGAACCGGTCCGGGCCGAGCACATCACCCGGCTCGACACCACTCCCGACGTGCCCGGCGGCGCGCTCGACCTCGTCGTCCAGGGCACTCCCGGACAGCAGGCGACCGCGGAAGTCCTTTCGGGCGGTCAAGTGGTCGGCACCGCGAGCGGGGTGGTGGGCTCGCACATCCGGGTTCCCGTGCCGAACGCGCGGCTGTGGTCACCGGACGACCCGTTCCTCTACGACCTGCGCGTGCGGCTGCCGGGAGGCGACGCCGTCACCGGGTACTTCGGGATGCGCTCGCTGGGCAAGGCGATGGTGGGCGGCGTGATGCGGCCACTGCTGAACGGCAAGTTCGTCTTCCAGCTCGGCACGCTGGACCAGGGATACTGGCCGGACGGCATCTACACCGCGCCGACCGACGAGGCACTGCGGTTCGACCTCGAACGCCAGAAGGCGCTGGGCTTCAACATGGTCCGCAAGCACATCAAGGTCGAACCCGCGCGGTGGTTCCACCACGCCGACCGGCTCGGGCTGATGGTCTGGCAGGACATGCCATCGCTCGACTCGATCGACGAAGTTCCTAACGGGCACACGAACTTCGAGTCCGAACTAAGGCGCATGATCGAGCAGCACAAGAGCATCACCTCGATCGTGCAGTGGGTGCCGTTCAACGAAGGCTGGGGAGAATACGACGCCGGGCGCATCGTGGACCTGGTCCGCTCGATCGACGACACCCGGCTGATCAACCACAACTCGGGGTCGAATTGCTGCGTGTCCGATCCGGATCCGGGCAACGGTGACGTGATCGACGACCACGCGTACCAGATGTCGACCGGGACGAGACAGCCGGACGCGCGGCGGATCGCGGTGCTGGGGGAGTACGGCGGCCTCGGCAGACAGGTGGCAGGCCACGAATGGGAGCCGGGCAAGGGTTTCGCGTACGGCGCGCTGTACCCGGACGAGACGTCGCTGACGAACCGGTACGTGGAGATCACCAAGCAGGTCGGGCGGTTCGTACACGGCCGCGGGCTTTCCGCGTCCGTCTACACCGAGCCGTACGACGTCGAGAACGAGGTCAACGGCTTCTACACCTACGACCGCCGTGTGCTGAAGATGACCGAGGCGCGGGTGCGCGAGATCAACCAGAAGGTGCTCGCCATCGCCAAGGGCACGGAGGTGGGCCGGGGTGAACTCGTGTCGCTGCGGGTCACCACGGCCGGGTACACGGATCGCTATCTACGGCACCAGGACGACTTCGTCCGGACCGATGTGCTGGGCGAGGGCAGCGCGGACCTTGCCAAGAAGGACGCGACGTTCTGGGCTCGGACGGGGCTCGCCGACGCGTCGTGCCTGTCGTTCGAGTCGCGGAACTACCCGGGACACTTCCTGCGGCATTCGGCTTCGCGGATCCGCAAGGACGCGAACGACGGATCGGCCCTGTTCGCCGGGGACGCGACCTTCTGCGCGCGGGAAGGCGCCGGCGGCACGGCACTGGAGTCGTTCAACCAGCGTGGCGCGTACCTCCGTCACTACGCCGCGACCGTCTATCTCGCGCGCAGCGGCGGGGCGAACCCTTGGGACACGCCGTCGAGCTTCGCGGCGGACACGACGTGGGCGGCTTCGGTCCCGCTCTGGCGCAGCGGCGCCGATCTGCCGCTGGACCAGGCGCGATCGTTCAAGGTGACCACACCCGGCTACACCGACCGCTTCCTGCGGCACCGTGACGGTCTCGCGCGGACGGACGTGGTGAACGCGTCGAGTGCGGCACTGCTGAAGGCGGACGCGACGTTCGTCGTGCGGCGCGGGCTCGCCGATCCGTCGTGCTACTCGCTGGAGGCACGCAACTATCCGGGCCAGTTCCTGCGGCACGCGGACTTCCGGGTGCGGCTGGCCGGAAACGACAACACCGACCTGTTCCGGAAGGACGCGACGTTCTGCGCCCAGCCCGGGGCCGGTGGCGTCCGGCTGGCGTCGGTCAACGAACTCGGCACGAACATGCGGCACTACGCCGAGTACGTCTACGTCGCGGCCGGCGGCGGTGGGCACCCGTTCGACAACCCGGTGTCGTACGACCAGGACGTGACCTGGGCGGTCTCGGCGGCCTGGGCTCCGTAGCGGGTCTCGTGACTGAAGTACATGAAGGACCCCTTCCTGTACCTGGGCGCAAGGATGGGGTCCTTCATGTACTCGGGAAGGTGTGAAGGTCGCGTTTCCTCGCCCCAGCCTCGGCCCGGGCCAGCTCAGTCCGGCATGACGTGAGGGGCTCCTTCCCTACTCTCAGGGTAGGGAAGGAGCCCCTCACGGACTTGCGATCCCGGCTCGCCGCCCGCCGTATGTACCTGAGACACCCGTCCTTGCCACTCACGGGCGCCACGACCACTCCCGGTAACCTTGTCCTCATGACCGGCCCGGAAACACCCGCCTCCTTCAAGCTCGCGTACGTCCCCGGCGTGACGCCCTCGAAGTGGGTCCGGATCTGGAACGAGCGGTCGCCCGGCGTCCCGCTCGAGCTCGTCCAGACGACCGCGGCCGAGGCCGCCGGGCTGGTCCGGGAGCGTGAGGTGGACGCCGTCCTGCTGAGGCTCCCGATCGATCGCGAGGGTCTGCACGCGATCCCGCTCTACACCGAGACGACCGTCGTGGTCGTCCCCAAGGACCACCTGGTCGCCGCCGCGGACGAGGTCTCCGTCGAAGACATCGCCGACGACGTCGTGCTGCACCCGCTCGACGACACGCTGGACTGGGAGCGGCCGCCGGGGAAACCCGCGCTGGAGCGCCCGGCCACCACGGCGGACGCCATCGAGCTGGTCGCCGCCGGTGTCGGGCTCCTGGTCGTCCCGCAGTCGCTCGCGCGGCTGCACCACCGGCGCGACCTGACCTACCGTCCGATCTCCGGTACGCCCGAATCCGGCGTCGCGTTGTCCTGGCCGGACGAAGAGACCTCCGACCTGATGGAACAGTTCATCGGGATCGTCCGCGGCCGGACCGTCAACAGCACGCGGGGTCGGCAGCAGGCCCCGGAAAAGCAGACGCCCGAGAAGAAGGCGCCGTCGAAGACCAAGCGCCCCCAGACCGCCGGCCGGAAGCCGCAGCCTGGGCAGCGCGGGGCCCCCAAGGGCGGGAAGCGCCGCCGCCGGGGCTAGCTCTCGCTACGGGCGGCCTTGACCCGCGCCTCTTCCTTGCGAACCTCGGCGTGGGTCTCGCGCTCCCGCGTCAGCCAATCCGGGGCGGCGGTCTTGATTTCCTCGATCTGCTCGGTGGTGAGGGCCTCGGTGATCCCGCCGCGCGCCAGGCCACTGATGGAGATGCCCAGCTTCGCCGCGATGACCGGCCGCGGGTGCGGCCCGTTGCGGCGAAGCTCCCGCAGCCACTCGGGCGGTTCGGCCTGCAGCGCGTTCAGCTCGTCGCGGGAGACGACACCCTCCTGGAACTCCGCCGGGGTGGCCTCCAGGTACACACCCAGCTTCTTCGCCGCTGTCGCGGGCTTCATCGTTTGAGGGGTTTTCTGCGACGTCATTGCCTCAGGGTAACGCCCTGTGATCAGGCGCCCTTCTCGGGCAGCGTGACGATGCCGAGCCCGGCGAGCACTCCGAGCAAGGCGACCGCGGTGAGGACGACCCAGGCGATCGGATGCCCGAGGTTGAGCGTCCAGTAGGTGCCGACCCGCCGGTGCACCAAAAACGCGGGGTCGTTCCGGTTCAGGTAGACCATCCCGGCGGCGTGCCAGTAGCGGTCGTCGTCGCGTTGTTCGTACCGGGTCTCCGGTTCGTCGCCGGTGGGTGACAACCGGTGCCCGGCGTCGCCCGCCCGGACGGAGAAGACGACCCAGGCGATGAAGGCGGCGGCGAGCGGCAGGTAGCCCACGATCGTCGTCGGCACCGTCGTCTCGACGATCTCCCAGAGTTGGAGCGAAACGACGAGCATCGTCGCGTTGACGCACCCCGCGGAGATCAGCAGCAGGCTGAGTACCCCGTGCAGGTACTCCCGGTAGCGCGACGCCGACGCCGACGGCTGTGCGGCGTCGATCTCGGGCCGGGCCCGTGAGATCGCGATGGTCAGGGGCGGGATCAGCACCACGACCAGGATCTGCGTGAGGACCGTCGAGAAGTTCGTCGTGCCCTCGAACAGGCCGACGACCGCGGTGACGACGGCCAGCAGCACGGCCGGCGTCAGCAGGATCCACTGTGGACGGACCGGATCCGAGCGCAGCGAGGTGTCGGCGGTGACCGCCTGCCGTGTCCCGGCGTACCAGCCCTGCTCGCGTTTCGCGGCGGCGATCGAACGACTGGCCAGGCCGCCGAGCAGCGAATAGGTCACGACGAGACCGACCAGGACGACCTCCGGTGCGAGCCCGTCGATGAGGACGACCGCGCAAGCGGCAACCGCACCCGCCGCGATTCCCCGGTTGTAGCGGTGGCGCGCGACGAGGATGACGGCCTCTTCGGTGCGCCGCGCCGGGACCCGGACGCCGAAGGGGAGGGTCGGCCGCGCCAGCGCGGGTGCCGAGGCGAAGGTGGCCGCGGTGAACGCGATCAGGGCCAGGTTCAGCCAGAGCGGTCCGGTCATCGCCGGGCGCTCACGGCGAAGGAGTCCAGCACGGACCCGCACCGGCTGGTCACCTCGCGCGGGCCCAAGCCGAGAGCGACGGCTTCGGCGAGCAAGGTGCGCAGGCGTTCCTGCCATTCGTCCGCGTAGCCGTCGTCCGCCGGGCCGGAGGACGCGTCCCGCCGGACGACCGCGCCGGTCTTGCGGTTGATGCGGATGAAGCCCTGCGTCCGCAGCAGGTCATAGGCCTTGTTGACGGTGTGGAAGTTGATCCCGAGATCGGCGCCGAGCTGCCGGGTGGAGGGCAGGGCGCTGCCTTCGGTCAGCACGCCGTCGGCGACGGCTTCGACGATCCGGTCGCGGATCTGCTGGTAGATCGGAACTTCGCTGTCGAGGTCGAGAGTCAGCAACACCCGACAAGGATATCTGCTATACACTTGCTATAACAACTACATCAGATGGCTATGGAGGGAAGGCGGTCACGATGGCGACGATGGACATCACCGAGGGTGGAGTACGGGTGAGGTTCTCGGGCTGGGAGCGGCTGGCCGTATGGCGCGACGAAGTGGTCGTTCCGCGGGCGGCGATCAAGGTAGTCGAGCACGTCGACGCACCCCTGCGGCGGACGCGCGGGGGACGCGTCGGGGCGCTGATCAGCGGAGTGCTGAAGGTGGGTTACTGGGGGCTGGGCACAGGGATTCGCCAGCTGGTGTCGGTCCGCAGAGGTGTGCCGGGGCTGCGGATCGAGATCGATCGCGGGGTTGCCGGGCTCCCGTTCGACGAGGTGCTCGTCAGCGTGCCGAACGCGGCGGAGCTCGTCGACGCGCTCGCGCCGAGCAACGCCTAGAGGTAGTCGAAGAACCGGTCCCACCACGACGGCGGCCGGTCCGGGGGATAGAGGGCGTCGAATCCGCTGATCCCGGTGTACTTGGTCCATAACGGGTGTTCGGAGACGGGCAGGTAGCCGAGCGCTTCCAGCTCGTCTTCGACCTGTCTTCGGACCGGTGCGGGGAAGAACTCCCGTTCCTCGTCTTCGTCGTAGCTGCCCGGATTTCCCAGTGTCGTCGCGACCAGGCCGCCGAAATTGCTGACCGTGACGGTCACCTGGTCCCGTGCGGAGGTCGCGCTCGCCGGGATCACGATCCTGCCGAGGTGGCTGGCGTCCTGGACGTGGCGGTCGACTACGCAGGCGCAGTCGAAACGGTGACCGAGCCGTTCGGCCAGTCGCTCGAATCGAGCCCGTTCGGCCGGTCCGTCGAAGTCGTGCGGCACCTCCCAGTGGCCGGGTTCGTCCAGCTCTCGCAGCATTGCCCAGGTCTGCTGTTCGTCGAGGGGCATCGTCGCCTCCCGGCCTCGGGTGGTCTAGTCCACTTACCGAACTGACCTTAGCCAGCTACATCATGCGCCGACAATGGTGGGACGAATTCTGGTCCGAAAAATATTCGCGGGAAACGATGGGTAGCGCCAGCGCTACCCGTGATCCGGCAGCCTGCACTCCTGATCTTCGCGGTCGATTCGACCAGTGTCGTAGGCATCGATCCGTTCGAGCAAGGAGTGCGCATGACCGTACGCAAGGGTGTCGTCGTCCTGACGGTGGCGGGGCTGATGGGAGCCGCGTGGACCACGGCGGCGGACGCGCCCCCGGCCAAGGGGTCTGAGCTGCAGAAGGGCCTCGACTCGTTGGTGCGCCAAGAGAAGTTCCCGGCCGCGCTCGCCTATGTGGCCGACGGAAGGCGTACGGCGTCGCTGGTCGCGGGGTCCTCGCGCATCGAACGCCAGGTCCCGGTTCCCCGGGACGGCATGGTCCGGGCGGGCAGCAACACCAAGACGTTCACGGCGGTCGTGGTGCTGCAGCTGGTGGCCGAGGGCAAGGTGGAACTGGACGCGCCGATCGAGAAGTACTTGCCCGGGATCGTGCGCGGCGAGGGCATCGACGCCACCAAGATCACCGTCCGGCATCTGCTGCAGCACACCGGTGGGCTGCCGAACTACACCGAGTACCTCGGGCTGGAGAACTTCGAGCAGGTGCAGCACCGGTACTTCCCGAACCACGAACTACTCGCCGCGGCCTTGAGCCACCCGGCGAAGTTCGCGCCCGGCACCAAGTGGGAGTACAGCAACACCGGCTATCTGCTGGCGGGCATGCTGATCGAGAAGGTGACCGGACGCCCGATCCAGGAGCAGATCACCGAACGCGTGATCAAGAAGGCGGGCCTGAAGCACACCTACTGGCCGCAGGCCGGCGACCAGACCATTCAGGGACGGCACCCGCAGGGTTACGCCATCGGCAACGCCGCCACGGGCAAGGTGATCGACGCGACCGAGCTCGACCCGTCCTGGGGCGGCGCCGCCGGGCAGCTGATCTCGACGCCGCGCGACCTCGGCGAGTTCTTCCGGGTACTGCTCGAAGGCAGGCTGCTGCCCGCCGCGCAGCTGGCCGAAATGCGGAAGACGGTCGACGCGCCCCTGTTCCCGGGAACGAAATACGGTCTCGGCCTGATGAGCAACCCGCTCAGCTGCGGCGGTGTGTACTGGGGACACGGCGGGGACATCCACGGATTCGAAACCCGCGGCGGAGCCACGGAGGACGGCCGCACCGTCGGGCTCGCGGTGACCGCGATGCCGGGCACCTTCGGCGACGTGGCGAAGGGCGGCCAGGCGGTCATGGCCACTGTGGACACCGCGTTCTGCAAGTGACGGGCGCAGGGGTCGTGAGTGGCGATTCGGGTTGGAGCCCGGTTTTAGCGGGCGGCGGGGCCGGGATCGCAGGTCCGTGAAGGACTCCTTGCCTACCCTGAGAGTAGGGAAGGAGCCCTTCGCTACATGCCGGGCACTGCAGCGACAGCGCGTGAAGGCCCCCTTCCCTCGGCTCAGCCGAGGAAACTCGACCTTCACACCTTCCCGGAGTACATGAAGGACCCCTTCCTTGCGCCTAGTGTCCTGCACCGGAAGTTCGCGCCGTAAATCCGTGTCGATAGCCAGCCGTTTCGCGCCTGGCCCGGGGGGGGCATGAGGTGCGTCGGGGAAGCCAAAATAAGCACCCCGGGGGGCGGCAAAAATTAGTTTTGGA
>NZ_JBIUAQ010000030.1:76513-109130 GCF_044547565.1 Amycolatopsis sp. NPDC052450
CGCGAAAGCCACTTTCGCGACGCCTGGGGTCGCGAAAGTGGCTTTCGCGACACGGTCACCCCACAGCCCACAAGCGAACCCCCGCGACCCGACACCATGAAGTCAGCGGAATGCTCACGGCCTCAGGCGACAGCATCTTCACCGCGCGAAGCAACAACAAGATCCTCCGGCACCACGCCGAATCACCACACGAACTTCCGACTCGGGACACTAGGCGCAAGCAAGGGGGCCTTCATGTACTTCACGCAAAAAGCGCCGCCACTCACGACCACCCGGCCCGGCCGATCAGCGGCTACAGCTTCTCGATGGCCGTCCGGAAACCCTCCAGCGCCGCGCGATAGAAGCGTGGGCCGTACGAAACCCGTGCCACGCCGAGTTCCCGGAGCCCGGCCAGGTCCAGTTCCTCGCCGACGTTGCCGTTCACCGGACACGCGAGTTCGGTGACCAGCGCGGCGATGTCGTCACGGCGTCGCACCCCGATCGGGTACACGCAGTCGGCCCCGGCCTCTCGGTAGAGCCTGCCCCGCCGGATGGCCTCGGCAAGCCTTTCCGGCTCCGGGATCCCGCGGTCACCGAGGAACGCGTCGACCCGGGCGTTGACGACGATCGGGACGCCGGCCTCCGTCGCGGCCGAGCGGATGTCCGCGAGCCGCTGGGCGTGCTCGGCGGCGTCGGTCAGCTTGCCGGTCCGGTGATCGGTGTCCTCCAGGTTGCAGCCGACGGCGCCGGTCTCCAGGAGCCGGTCCACGAACTCCCGCGGCGCCAGGCCGTAACCCGTTTCCGCGTCCACGGTGACCGGCAACGACACCGCGCGGGCGACCCGGCCCGCCGCCGCGAACATCTCTTGCCACGGCGCGCCTTCGCCGTCGGGGTAGCCGAGCATCGCCGAGACGGCGGCGCTGGCGGTGGCGATCGCGGGAAAACCCGCTTCCGCCACGACTTCGGCGCTCGCCGCGTCCCAGACGTTCGGCAGGACGAGCATTTCCCCGCTGTGCAGGGAGCGGAGTGCTTCGGCGAGAGCGTTCAGGTCGGTCATCGGTTTCTCCTCGATCGGTACGGGGTCATGGAAGAACGCGGGATCAGCCGCGCAGCGAGCGGGGAAGCCCGAAGGCGGCGAGCAGTGAGTTGTCGAGGAACCGGGTCACCGCGGTGATCCGGTCGCCTGCCAGTTCCAGCACGAGCACGCCGTGCGCGTGCCCGATCGGCGTCCTCGGATCACGGAGGTAGCAACCGAAGGCGGGTTGACCGTTCGCGCGGGTCGGGATCAGCGAGTACCGGCGGCCGTCGCGGAGGGCGACGGTCGCCAGGAAGTGCCCGACGGCGTCCGGACCCTGGTACTCCAAGGGAAGCGGGGGCATGGTCAGCCACGCGTCGTCGGTCAGCAGCGCGACGATGGCCTCGACGTCGCCGGTCTCGAAGGCGCGGGCGAACTCGTCGACGATCTGGCGTTCGCGCGGCGAATCCGGCAGGGGAGCGGTCTCGCGTCCGCCGCCCGGCATCTCCTTGGCCAGCGCCGAACGCGCCCGGTTCAGCGCGCTGGTCACGGCGTTCTCCGTGGTGCCGAGGATGCCCGCCGCCTCGGCGGCGCGGAACCCGAGGACGTCCCGCAGCACCAGCACGGCCCGCTGCCTCGGCGGAAGTTGCTGGAGTGCCGCCAGGAACGCGAGCGAGATCGATTCCCTGGTCTCGTAGCGTGCCTCCGGGCCGGGCATCTGATCGGCGATCCCGTCGAGCAGGACGTCGGGGCAGGGCTCCAGCCAGCTGGGTTCCGGGCGGCGGCGCGACGGCTCGGGCAACGGGACCTCCGGTCGGTAGGCCGCGTTGTCGTGCGGGCGGCGGCCGCCCGCCCGCAGCGCGTTGAGGCAGCGGTTGGTCGCGATCCGGTACAGCCAGGTTCGCACGGACGCGCGTTCCTCATACGCGTCGATCCCGCGCCACGCGGCCAGCAACGTCTCCTGCAGCAGATCCTCGGCGTCCTGCACGGAGCCCAGGATGCGGTAGCAGTGCACCTGCAGTTCACGGCGATACGGCGCGACGAGGTCTCGGAACGCCTCGCCGTCACCGGTTTTCGCCAAGCTCAGCAGCTCGTCCGCCCCCATGCCCGGTTCCTTTCTCCTGTGGTGTCCCTCGACAAGGATGGACACCGCCGTCGCCGGAAACTGGTCGGTCTCCGCCGAATCCGCGGAAAATCGGTTCCCGGCCCGCGTCTCCGGTGGTTACACTCGCCGCGAATCATCCCGGCGAGGAAGGACAGGACCGTGCGTCATCACCACGCCGTCGTCGTCCCCTCGGCCCGCTACGAGGTGATCCTCGTGTCTCCGCGCACCCGGTGCCTGCCGCGCGGCTAGCACCGGCCCGTTGACGAACGCCTGACCTTTCGCGCCCTCGTTCCCGTCGCCCCGCGACGGCGAGGGCGCCTGCCCGCGTTCGCCCGAATCGCGCAGTCCGAGCTCCGGAGATCACTTTCGAAAGGCCCGCGCCATGCGCACCGTCCCCCTGTCCGCCGTCCGCAATCTGGGCATTCTCGCCCATGTCGACGCGGGCAAGACCACCCTGACCGAACGGATCCTGTACGCCACCGGCACCACCTACAAACGCGGTGAGGTCCATGACGGCACGACCGTGACCGACTTCGATTCCCAGGAGCGAGACCGTGGCATCACCATTTTCGCCGCCGCCGTCAGCTGCTCGTGGGACGGCCATCTCGTCAACCTGATCGACACCCCCGGTCACGTCGACTTCTCCGACGAGGTCGAACGGTCGCTCCGGGTCCTCGACGGCGCCATCGCGGTGTTCGACGGCGTCGCGGGGGTCGAACCACAGAGCGAATCGGTGTGGCGCCAAGCGGACCGGCACGGCGTACCGCGGATCGCGTTCGTCAACAAACTCGACCGCGCGGGCGCCGACCTGGACGCGGCCGTGGAATCCATCCGGGAGCGGCTGCATCCGCGTCCGCTGGTGGTCCAGCTGCCGATCGGGGCGGAAGACGGTTTCGCGGGCGTCGTCGACCTGCTGCGGATGCGGTCGCTCATTTGGGCCGACGGCGGCGAGAAAGCCGAGGAAGGACCGGTTCCGGAGTCCCTTGTGGACGAAGCGAACCGGCGTCGCCGTCTGCTCGAAGAGGCCGTGGCGGACCTCCATCCGGCCGCGCTGGACGAATTCTGCGAGTCGTCCGCGGTTTCGGCGGAGACGCTGGTCTCGGCGCTGCGCGAGCTGACCCGCACCGGGGAAGGCGTCGTGGTGCTGTGCGGCTCGGCCTACCGCAACCGTGGTGTCGAGCCGCTGCTGGAAGCCGTCGTGGCGTATCTGCCCTCGCCGTCGGATGTCCCGCCGGTCCGGGGTGAGTACGAAGGGACGGCTCACGAACGGCCCGCCGATCCGTCGGCACCGTTCGCGGCACTGGTGTTCAAGGTGACGTCGACCGCCACCGGGCGGTTGACGTACCTGCGGGTGTATTCGGGCACGATCCGGACTTCGGAGGCGGTGATGGACGTGGGCAGCGGCCGGATCGAGCGTGTCGGCCGCATCCTGCGGGTCCAGGCGGACCGGCACACCAGGGTGGACAGTGCCGTCGCGGGCGACATCGTCGCGGTGGTCGGGCTGAAGACGGCGCGTGCCGGCGCGACATTGTGCACGCCGTCGGCGCCGCTCCTGCTCGAGCCGCCCGTCGTGGCCGATCCGGTCGTGTCGGTCGCCGTCGAGGCACGCACGGGAACGGACACGGAACGGCTGATGTCGGCGCTGGCGCGGCTGGTCGAGGAGGACCCGTCGCTGGTCATCCGGACCGATCGCGAAACCGGCCAGACCCTGCTCTCGGGAATGGGTGAACTGCATTTGGAGGTGGCGGTGGAGAAGATCCGGCGCGACCACGGGCTCGACGTCGGCGTCGGGCGGCCTCGCGTCGCCTACCGCGAGACCGTCGCGCGCGGTGTTTCCGGTTTCGTCTACCGGCACGTCAAACAGGACGGTGGCGCCGGGCAGTTCGCCCACGTCGTCATCGACACGGAACCGCTGGCGGACGGGGAATTCGAGTTCGAGTCCACTGTGGTCGGTGGCCGGGTGCCGCGGGAATACGTCCGCGCCGTCGAAGCGGGTTGCCGTGACGCGCTGGCGGAAGGTCCGCTCGGCGGGCATCCGGTGACGGGTGTCCGGGTCACGCTGACCGACGGGGCCACCCACTCGAAGGACTCGTCGGAGATGGCGTTCCGGACGGCCGGGCGGTTCGCGCTCCGGGAGGCGTTGCGCGCCGGTGCGATGACGTTGCTGGAGCCGGTGGCCGAAGTGACCGTCACCGTGCCCGAAAGCGCCGTCGGCGTGGTGCTCGGCGACCTCGCCGCCCGGCGCGGCCGGGTGCTGGGGTCGGCGGTGCGCGCGGGAACGACCGTGGTCACCGCGACCGTGCCGCTGGCCGAACTGTTCGGCTACGCGACGCGGCTGCGCAGCCGGACCCAGGGCCGGGGCACGTTCACCGCCCGGCCGACCGGCCACGCCCCGGCACCGGAGGGGCAGCCGGCCCGGTAGATCGACGATGGCCCGCCCACGACACTGTGGGCGGGCCATCGCCCGAACCGCTGTCACCCGGCGATCGGGCGCCGGGCGGCAGCCGTCTTCAGCCGGTCACGCCACCGGCCACGGCGGACGGCAGTTCTGCCGCGGCAACGCGTGCGACCCGTTGGTGTACACGCCGTCCGCGATCGTGTCCTCCATGATCGAGCGGTGATCGGCCGGCCGGGCCCACTGGTAACACAGGTGCTGGGCGAAGTACCCGCCCGGCGCTTCGATGGTGTCGAAGTGGCAGACGCCGTCGGTCTCGATGCAGTAGCGAATGAACGGGATACCGCCGAAGTCGGTGCGGCCGGGCCCGAACGACACGTAGCCGCCGAACGGCGACGGCGCCCCGGTGCCCGGCGGGAGCACCGCGCTGATCCCGCGTCCCGGCGGACCGACGGGCTGCATCGGGTCGGCGAAGATCTTCGCCCTGAACCGTGACCTGTCCACGGCCAGTTTCCCGTCGGCGATGTCGTTCAGCACCAGGTTCGCGACCAGCGCGCCCTGCGAGTAGCCGACGACGGTGAATTCCGCGCCGGGGTTCTCGTCGAAGGAGCTCTGGACGACACGGCGGGCTTCTTCGTGCCCGCGCGCGACGCTCTGGTCCATCGGCGTCTGGTCGCAGTTCGGTGCTCCGGCGGCCCCAGCCGGGTAGTGGACCACCTTCCGGATCCCGCCTCGCAACCAGGCGTCGTTGTAGACGGTCGCGGCTCCATCGCAGGTGCCGCCGATGAGGATGTAGTACCGCGCCTGGTCGGCCTGAGCAACCGGCGCGGTGACGCCGATCAGCCCGGCGGCCAGCGCGGCCGCCGCCAGGACCCCCCTGAGTTTCTTCACATTCATCGTCCCTTCCGTTCGATTACGGTGCGTGTTCGAACGCTAGGGATGCGTCATGAAATTCTGATGAAACGGCCTTCAGCGATGCGACAGCACGTTGACCACGTGACCGCCGGGGTCACGCACGAAGAACCGCCGGACGCCCCACGGCTCGTCGGTCAGTTCGTGCACGATCTCGGCGCCGGACGCCTTCGCCTCCTCGTACGCCGCGTCGACGTCGTCCACCTGGATCGAGACGGCAGGGACGACGGGCGCCGTTTCGTCGTGGGTCATGAGACTCAGCTGCACCTCCGGACGATCCGGATCGGCCAGGGTCACGATCCAGCCGTGATCCATCACCACTTCGAAGCCGAGCACCCGCTCGTAAAAGGCTTTCGCCTGCTCAAGTGACTTGGTCTCGAGGTCGGCTACCACTCTCTTGATCGGCATGCGCCGATACTGGCACAGCCCTCCGACGGTTTCGGGGGAGCAGGATCGGCGTCGCGAGCATGAGCGCCCCGGCGATACCGACCGCGGCACGCGGACCGGTGAACGCGGCGAGCAGCCCCCACAGCGCGGTCAGGGCCGCGGTGGTGAGTTTTCCGGCGATCGACCAGGCCGAAAGCGTGCGCGCCGCGCGGTCGAGGGGCACCATTTCGAGCCTGCTGGTGGCGAGCACCGGGTTGAACACGCCGATGCAGGTGATCAGGCAGAGTTCGACGACGATGACCAGGATCAGCCCGGGAACACCGGGCTGGATGAAGACGAGCCCGACGGGCCAGCAGATCCGCAGCCAACCGGCGACGAAGAGAACCCTGTCCCGGCCGTACCGGGCGACCATGGTCCGGGAGAGTCTCGAACCGATCAGCCCGCCGAGGCAGGGCACGGCGAAGGCCACCGCGTACTCCCAAGGAGCGAAACCGAGCTGCCCGAGCATCAGGACGGCCATCAGCGGCGCGGTGGCCATGATCAGGCCGTTGACCACGATCGTGTTGACGAACAGGGGCCGCAGCAACGGATGGGTGAGGATGAATCGCCATCCTTCCCGCAGGTCGCGGCCGGTCAGCCGAGGACCTTCCGGCCTCGCGGGTGGCGGTTCCGAACCGCCGACCGCGCGGATGCCGAGTGCCGAGAGCAGATAGCTGACCGCGTCGGCGGCGATCGTGCTCACCGGTCCGAACAGGCCGACGGCGAAACCGCCGAGCGGCGGGCCGAGCACGGTCGCCGTCCAGGTCGTCGATTCGAACCGGGCGTTCGCGACCAGCAGATCTTCCGCCGGCAGCAGGGTTTTCAGGAAAGCCCCGCCGGCCGCCAGGAAGGTGATGTCCGCCGCGGCGACGACGACCGACACGGCGAGAAGCTGCCCGAAGCCGAGCAGCCCGAACGCGTACGCCACCGGGACGGTCAGCAGCGCCGCGCAGCGGACTAGGTCCATCGCGATCATCACCGGACGTTTCCGGCGGAACTCGACCCAGGGGCCGAGCGGCAGCGCGACCACGGCGCCGACGACGAGCCCGGCCGCCGCCAGGAGCGAGACCTCGGTGGTGCCCGCGCCCAGCGCCACGATGGCGATCAGGCTGAAGGCGTCGAACGCGAACCTGGTTCCGAAAGCGCTCGCCGCGTACGCCGCCCAAAGCCAGCCGAACCGTCGCCCCAGCGATCTCCCACCCACCGCGAGATCAAAGCAAGCCGGGACGCGCAAGTCGAACAACGGGTCGTTGCCGAGTCACAACCGGCGGTTGTGCGACCCGCTCAGAGCTCCCCGAGCGCGGTGACCGGCGATTCGACGCAGTCGGCGACGAACCGGAGGAATCCGCCGGCGGTCCCGCCGTCGCACACCCGGTGGTCGAACGCCAGGGTCAGCTCGCAGACCTTCCTCGCCACCAGCGCGCCGTCGACGACCCAGGCACGGTCGATGATCCGGCCGATGCCGAGGATCGCCGCCTCCGGATGGTTGATGATCGCGGCGGAACCGTCGACGCCGAACACGCCGTAGTTGTTGATCGTGAAGGTCCCGCCCGCCGGGCCGGGTTTGCCTTCCTTGGCCTGTGTGGTCCGTTCGCGAATCGCCGCCGAAAGCTCCCTTGTGGACAGCGAACCCGCGTCGCGGACGACCGGGACGACGAGCCCGCGGTCGGTCTGCGCGGCGAAACCGAGGTTGATGTCCCGTAGCTGGACGATCTCGTCGCCTTCGACGCGTGAGTTCAGCTCGGGGTACTTCCGCAGGCCCGCGACGGCGAACCGGGCGACGAGACCGAGGAGGCTCACCGGACGGTCCGGTGCCGAGGCGTTGAGCGACTTCCGCGCGGCGACGAGTCCGGTCGCGTCGACGTCGACCCAGACCGTCGCCTCGGGGATCTGGCGTCGCGAGGTCGTCAGCTTGTCGGCGACCGCCTTGCGGACCCCGGTCAGCGGGATCCGCTTCTCGCCGTCCCTCGATTCGGGGACGGTCAGCGCCGCTTCGACGTCGGCGCGCCGGATGATGCCGCCGGGGCCGGTGCCGGTCAGTTTCGTCAGGTCGATCTTGTTGTCGGTGGCCATCTTGCGGACGAACGGCGAGATCACGCCCGGCGCTTTCGACGGCTTCTCGGGAGTCGCGACGACGGTGCGCGTCCGGCGGCGTCTCGTCGCGGTGGTCGTGCCGTAGCCGATGAGGACGTTGCCGCTGCCTTCACTCGCCGTCGTCACGCCGGGTTCGGTGAAGCCGGGGCCGATGGTGAGCAGGGGAGCGCCGACCGGCAGCGACTGGCCGGGTTCGCCGTGGAGGCGGGTGACGACACCGGCGAACGGCACCGGCACCTCGACCGCGGCCTTCGCGGTCTCCACTTCGACGACGGGCTGGTCGACGCCGACGGTGTCGCCTTCCGCGACGAGCCAGTTCACGATCGACGCCTCGGTCAGCCCCTCGCCGAGGTCCGGGAGCAGGAAGTCAGGCACCGGCCACCACCGGTTCGTCGTGCCACTGCAACCGGGCGACGGTGTCCAGGATCCGGTCGACGTCCGGAAGCTGATGGCGCTCCAGCTTCGGTGGCGGATAAGGGATGTCGAGTCCGGTCACGCGCAGTACGGGAGCGTGCAGCTGATGGAAGCACTGTTCGGTGACCCTGGCGACCACCTCGGCGCCGTAGCCGCCGAACCCGGCCGCCTCGTGGACGACGACCGCGCGCCCGGTGCGGCGCACCGAAGCGGTGACGGTCTCGTCGTCGAACGGGCTCAGCGACCGGAGGTCGACCACCTCGACGTCCCAGCCCT
The DNA here is from genome assembly GCF_044547565.1 of Amycolatopsis sp. NPDC052450. Lineage (NCBI taxonomy): Bacteria > Bacillati > Actinomycetota > Actinomycetes > Pseudonocardiales > Pseudonocardiaceae > Amycolatopsis > Amycolatopsis sp. NPDC052450. The sequence continues at coordinate 85,130 of NZ_JBIUAQ010000030.1, forward strand.
CGGCGGTCGCCGCCTCCGCCGTCTCCAGTGCGGTGGCGACCATCGGGCCGTACGCGATCAGCGTGACGTCCTTGCCCTCGCGGCGGACGACCGCGCGGTCCATGGCCGCGCCGTCGCGGGTGAAAGACACGGGTTCTTTCGACCAGTAGCGGCATTTGGGTTCGAGGAAGATCACCGGATCCGGCGAGTCGATCGAATCCCGCAGGAGGTCGTAGGCGTCCTGGGGAGTGCCGGGCGTGACGACGCGCAGGCCGGGCGTGTGCGTGTAGTAGGCCTCGCTCGAGTCGCAGTGATGCTCGACGCCGCCGATCCCGCCCGCGTAAGGGATCCGGATGACCATCGGCAGCGACAGCGCGCCCCGGGTCCGGTTCCGCAGTTTCGCGACATGCGAGGTGATCTGCTCGAACGCGGGGTACGCGAAGGCGTCGAACTGCATTTCGACCACCGGACGGAACCCGCCCATCGCCATCCCGACCGCGAAGCCGACGATGCCGGATTCGGCCAGCGGCGTGTCGAAACAGCGTTCCTCGCCGAAGTCGGCGGTGATGCCGTCGGTCACCCGGAACACCCCGCCGAGCGGGCCGACGTCCTCGCCGAAGATCAGCACACGGTCGTCGTCCTTGATCGCGTCACGCAAGGCGGCGTTGAGGGCTTGAGCCATCGAGATCTCGGTCATCAGGCCTCCAATTCGGCCGCGACCAGCGCCCGCTGGGCGGCCAGTTGGCGGGTCGGAACGGCGTATACGTGCTCGAACAGCGACATTGGATCCGGCTCGACGTCGGCGTTGAGGGTGTCGCGCACCCCGGCGGCGAATGTCTCCGCCTCGGCCCGGAATCGCTCGATATCGTTCGCGGACAACAGGTTCTCGTTGGTCAGGTAGGTTTCGAGGCGGCGGACGGGGTCGGCCGCGCGCCACTTCTCGACCTCGGCCTGGTCGCGGTAGCGGGTGGCGTCGTCGGCGTTGGTGTGCGCGTCGATCCGGTAGGTGTGCGCCTCGACCAGGACGGGCCCGAGGCCGGAGCGCGCGTGCGCGACAGCGTCGTCCAGCACCGCGAGGACCGCGAGGGCGTCGTTGCCGTCGACCTGCTCGGAGCGGACGCCGTAGCCGACACCCTTGTAGGCCAGCGCGGGGGCGGCGCTCTGCTTCTCGAACGGCACCGAAATCGCGAACCCGTTGTTCTGCACGAAGAACACCACGGGCGCCTTGAACACGGCCGCGAAGTTGAGCGCCTCGTGGAAGTCGCCTTCACTGGTAGCGCCGTCCCCGATGAGCGCGAACGCGACGCTGTCCTCCCCGCGGCGCTGCATCGCGTGGGCGAGCCCGGCCGCGTGGAGGGTCTGGGTGGCCAGCGGGGTGCACTGCGGAGCGACACGGGTCTTGGCGGGGTCGTAGCCACAATGCGCGTCGCCGCGAAGGAGCGTCAGGATCTCGCCCGGTTCGAGCCCGCGGGCGACCAGCGCGACGGAGTCGCGGTAGGTCGGGAAGAGCCAATCCGCGTCGGTGAGGGCCAGCGTGCTCGCGACCTGGCAGGCCTCCTGGCCGGCACTCGACGGGTAGACCGCGAGGCGCCCCTGTTTGGTCAGCGCGGTCGCCTGCGCGTCGAACCGGCGGCCGAGCACCATCAGCCGGTAGGCCTCGACGAGCCGCTCGGACGGCGGCTCGGAGTAGTGACCGTGTTCGTCGACGCGTGTGCCGTCCTCGGCGAGGAACCGCACCGGGACTCCGGACGGCAGCAACGCGGCGGCAGAGGTCTCCCGCGACATGGCGCAGCACCACCTTTCACAGACATATGATGCTGAGATGGTGGTTTCCGGAGTCCCAGTGTTCAAGAGGTACGCGAAATGGGCGACAAACTGTCCTCGGAATCGGTTCAGCCGGACCAACCGTCCAGTAGTGGCGTGGCTCACGGCCGGGATCCGGGACGAACGGTCCTTGCCCTCGACGACATCGACCGCGCGATCCTCGCCGAGCTGTCCGCCGACGGCAGGCTCGCCGTCCGCGCGCTTGCGGAACGACTGCACATCTCGCGCACCAACGCCTACGCGAGACTGGACCGTCTGATGTCCGAAGGCGTCATCACCGGCTTCGGCGCCCGGATCGACCCGCGGCGCGCCGGACTCGGAACGAGCGCGTACATCCTGATCACCGTCGAGCAGACCTCGTGGCGCACGATGTCGGCCGAATTGCGGCAGATCCCGTTCGTCGAGCACGTTTCACTCGTCGGCGGCGACTTCGACATCCTGCTGCTGGTGCGTACCCCCGACAACGCTTCGCTGCGGGATGTGGTCCTGGAGCGGCTGCAAGCACTGGACGGTGTGCGGTCGACGCGGACGTGGCTGATCTTCGAGGAGCAGTCGGGCGTCGCCCCTCGCGAGTGGTGATCGGTCCGGCTGCTGTAACGCTCTCCGCCCACCCGCCGAATACAGGCGGGTTCGACGGCGGAGGGCGGTGCTGTTGCCCCCTGGTGACCGAGGCGCACCGCCGGACAGGCCATTCGGGTGACAACGGTTCGGCATTCGATGTATCTGGTGTGCTCCCCATTGACACCTTCCTGCGATCGCGGCGACCGGGTGGAGGAATGCGGTGACCATGGAGGACGCGGGTCAGGATTATCTGACGCGGCAGATCGGGGCTCTGCTCGAGGCGATTCGTGAGGAGGGCCCGGTCGGCGAGGGCAGACGCAGTTTCCGGCTCGCCGGGCATCTCGCCGCGGAGGGCGGGTTCCACCTCGGCGACATCCTCGCGGCGACGGCGCAGTTGCTGGCGGTCCACGCCTGGAACAACGGCTACCTCGGCGCGGCGGAACTGCTGACGCGCCGCATGCGGGAGTTCGGTGCGGAGTCCGTGGAGCTGGTGCGGTATCTCGTGCGGCTGGAGACCGGGAGCGAGCAGGGCTGGCTTCCGCGAGACGACCGCGAAGCCCTCATCGACTACGCGCGGCGCGCCCAGCGGCCCGACATCGAGCGGCGGGCGCAGGCGATCGAGCCGCTGCTGCCCGGGGTCAGCGGCCCCGAGCGTCCTGATCGGATGGCCAGTGAGTCGTGAGATAGTGCTCCGGATCCGCGAGAACGCCTCGGATCACCGAGCCGGCGGCGCCGCGTACGGCGGCTCCCGTGCCGAGCGACGATCGGATGACGCGCACCGGGGACCATGCCGTGCTGGGCACGCGGCGCTCCAGTTCGGCGAGGAGTGGCTCACGCAGCCATGGTTCGAGCCTCGCGTAGGTCCCGCCTAGCACCACCGCCGGGACGTCCATCAGGTTGACCACGGTGGACAGTCCGATGCCGAGATGGCCGGCGGCGGCGGTGACCGCGGAAAGAGCCGCCCCGTCGCCGGATTCCAGCGCGGAGACCAGATCGTCGACCGTCTCCGCGCCCGCGAGCCGCAGGATCTCCTCCTGGCCCGCCATCCGTTCCAGGCAGCCGTTCGCGCCGCAGGAACACGGCGGGCCGTCGGGTGCCACGGGCAGATGGCCGATCTCGCCGCCCGCGCCGCGGACGCCTTCGAACAGGGCGCGGTCCAGCACGATTCCCGCACCGATCCCGATCTCGCCGGACACGTGGACGAAATCCGGCAACGCCGAGCCGTGCCAGAGTTCGGCGAGCGCCGCGAAGTTGGCTTCGTTGGCGACGGTGAACGTCTCTCCGAGCCGGTCCGCGAGGTCGACGTCGCGCCAGCCCAGGTTGGGGGCCAGTCGCACGAGGCCGGATTCGACCAGGCCCGGAACCGCGATAGCGACGCCGCCGACGGGCACCCCCAGCGCGTCCGCCTGCTTCCGTGCCTTGCGCAGGAACGCCGACACACGCTGGAAAACGCGAGGCGTCCGGTTGTCCGCGTATCGGACCTCCTCCGCCCGGACGGTGCCGTTCAGATCGACGAGGCAGGACGCCAGGTAATCGACGCCGATCTCGATGCCGAGTCCGTGCGGGCCGGCGGGGGAGAGCGACACGACGGTGCCGCGCCTGCCGGGGCCTGTCCGGCGTTCCGGCTCGCCTTCGGCCACGAGGTCCGCCGCGATCAGGCGGTCGACCACGATCGACACGGTGGCCTTCGTGAGCCCGGTGGCGGCGGCGAGGCCCGCCCGTGAGGTGCCTGGGCCGTCCGCGATCGCGCCGAGGACGAGGGCGGCGTTGTGCTGCCGCACGGTGTGCTGTCCCGCCGGACGCGTACCGATCATCGCGCGATTGTATTCGTTCGATGCCTGAACGAAAGGCTTGACCCGCCGGGTCTCCCGTCGATAAGTTCAGGCATCAAACTAATTGGTGGAGGCGAAATGGCTCAGGCACCGACGCGTGAGGACAAGTTCAGCTTCGGGTTGTGGACCGTGGGCTGGCAGGCGAACGACATGTTCGGCCCGGCGAGCCGGGCCCCGCTCGACCCGGTCGAAGCCGTGCACCGTCTCTCGGACCTCGGCGCCTGGGGAATCACCTTCCACGACGACGACCTGATCCCGTTCGGCTCGGCCGACGCGGAGCGCGCGCGGCAGCTGAAACGCTTCCAAGGCGCGCTCGACGAGACCGGTCTCGTCGTCCCGATGGTGACCACGAACCTGTTCAGCCACCCGGTCTTCAAGGATGGCGGCCTGACCAGCAACGACCGTGAAGTCCGCCGCTACGCCCTGCGCAAGGTGCTGCGGAACCTCGACCTCGCCGCTGAATTGGGCGCGTCGACGTTCGTGCTCTGGGGTGGTCGTGAAGGCAGCGAGACCGACGCTTCGAAAGACGTCCGCGCGGCGATGGACCGCTACCGCGAGGGCATCGACTTCCTCGCCCAGTACGTCATCGACCAGGGCTACGGCCTCCGGCTCGCGCTCGAACCGAAGCCGAACGAACCTCGCGGCGACATCCTGCTGCCGACCATCGGGCACGCGCTCGCGTTCATCTCCACGCTCGACAACCACGAGATCGTCGGCGTGAACCCCGAGGTCGGGCACGAGCAGATGGCCGGGCTCAACATCGTCCACGGCATCGGGCAGGCCCTGTGGCAGGGCAAGCTGTTCCACATCGACCTCAACGGCCAGCGCGGCCCGCGGTTCGACCAGGACCTCGTGTTCGGCCACGGCGACGTGCTGTCGTCGTTCTTCCTGGTCGACCTGCTGGAGCACGGCGGCTACGACGGTCCGCGCCACTTCGACTACAAGCCGCTGCGCACGGAGAACATGGACGGCGTCTGGGCCAGCGCCGAGGCCAACATGGCCAGCTACCTGCTGTTCGCCGAACGTGCCCGGGCGTTCCGTGCCGATCCCGAGGTGCGGGCCGCGCTCGACGCCGCGCTCGTCCCGGAGCTGGCGACACCGACCCTCGACGAGGGCGAGACGGCGGCGGATCTGCTGGCGGACCGATCGGCGTTCGAGGATTTCGACCCGGACAAGGCGGCGGAGCGCGGTTACGGTTTCATCCGCCTGTCCCAGCTGGCCCTCGAACACCTCACCGGGGCGCGCCAGAACCGGACGACGTCACCTGGCTAGGCGACTTCCGGTTCGACGCCGAGGAAGGCCGCTCGCAGTCTGCGGATCCGCGCCCAGAACTCAGCCTCGCGACCGGGCTCGAGAACACCGAGGTACCCGCCGGGGACGACGCGGCCGACGAACGGACCGGAAGTCCACACTCGCCAGCCGCCCGTCGCGTCGTCACCCGAGGCGGACGCGGGATCGTCGGTCCCGCGTATCGCCGCGATCGGGCACGAGAGCCGGGTCCTGGCAGGCCCGCGGTAGGCGTTCAGCATTTGGAGGTCGCCCAGCAGCAGATCCAGGGCGTACTCCCAGCCTTCGGGCGAATCCCGATAGCCCGCGACCGGGGTGAGGCCGGTGCGGCCGAACACCCGGCCGATGGCGGACGCGCCCGCCTTGGCGGTCTTTTCCGGCGAGCGCCGCTGCGGGGCACACGCGTCCACGACGATCAGCGCGCCCGGGGAGACACCCAGCCGTTGAGCCGTTTCCAAGGCGACGAAGGCACCCATTCCGAAACCGATGATCACGGAGCGGGAAAATCCGGCCTTCGATGTCGCGCCGGCCACGAGGGTGGCGAGTTCTTCGAGGGAGGACGCAGGCGTGTCCGCGAGCCGATCCCCGTGGCCGGGATATTCGACGCCCCAGACGTCCGCGTCCGCCGCCCCGGCGAGCGGACCGAAGGTCTGAAGTGTGCCGCCGGCGGGCGGAAACAGCAGGTGGCCGGGGCCGCGACTGTCTGATGTGGACAGTGGAATGAATGCGGCCTTCATGATCCGAAAGATACGCGCCGTTAATCCGAATGGGGTAACGGTTCGGCTTCGACCAAGATCAATTCACCCATCAGGGGGAGCTCGCTTCGAGAAGGCCGCCCGGCTGTGTCGTATCTGGCGGCCCCCGTTCGACGTCTTGTTAAGAGCCGGAAGGAGAAAGCGATGAACACCACGACACTGGCCTCGACCACGCGGCTGAACCCGGTGGGCCGCACCCTGCCGGTTCTGCTGGCGATGGAGGACGACGCGGAGGACGTCGGCCGCCTGGCCCCGGACGACCGCCTGACCTGTCACGTGCACGGCCGCTGGATCCACCAGTGCGTCGCTTCGCCGCTGCACGTCAACCCGATCACCCGGCACCGCTGGTGTCGTTCGTGCGCGACCGCGTTGACCGTTTCCGTCGACGAACTGTCCGGCGACGTCACGATGTCCTGTCCTCGCTGCGGCCACGGCGAAAGCGCCGCCTCGGCCAAGCTGATCGCCGCGTGCCGGGCCAGCCTGGCCGCCGCTCGCCGTCACTCCGGCGCACGGGCCGCCTGACCGGCCCAGTCGAGGACACGCTTGATGATCAGGTCGCGGTCTTCCGGGCGGAGATGGAGATAGTGCCCGGCGTCCGGCAGGATTTCGACGTCGGCATGGGGGAGCAGGCTTTCGAGTCTCGCGGCGGCCGCGGCCGAATCGTGTACGGCGCTGCGGCCGCCGAACAGGGCGAGGGCAGGAATTTCGATGGACCGCAGCGCCTCCGCACTGGGGAGGACTTGGAACGGCACCCGTGCGCGGTAGCACCGGATTCCCGCCAGCACCAGTTGGGCGGCGGGCTGGTCGAGGATGTCCTCCCCGGCGGACCACGTCACGAAACGCCGCCACAGACGGTCGCTGTCGAGTAATGCCGCGGGCAAGCCGTAGTAGAACACTTTCCGGGCGAACGGTGCCGAAACGGTGGTCGCGTCAAGCAACGCGATGGACGCGAGCCTGCCGGGTGCGTGGATCGCCTGGTTGACCGCGTGCCAGCCGCCCGTCGAACCGCCGACGAGATGCACCGAGGACAGCTCCAGGCACTCGAAAACGTCGTCGAGAGCGCTCGCGCGGTCACGGATGTCCTTGAACGGCGCCCTTTGCACGCTTCGGCCCGCCTCGCCGAGGGTGTCGATCGCGTAGACCGCGTGCCGTTCCGCCAAAGCGGGAAGCAGTGCCGCGTAACAGGCGGAAGTCGCCGACAGCCCCGGCAGGAGGGCGATCGGCGAGCCTCCATCGCCGTAGCGGTAGACGCGGGTGCTGCCATGCCGTGTCTCGACGTCGAAGACGTGAGCCGGCTCCGGGCACTCGGCCATGGCGCGGTCGTAGGCGGCGAAATAACGCTTCTCGGCCGCCGGATTCCTGAAACCTCCGATTTTCGTCATGCTCCGGACGTTAGGCGGAGCCGCGTTCCCGGTCTTGAACGAAAGTAAGCTGGCGGGATGGGCGGATGGGGTCTCGTGACACCGCGGCAGGACCTCCTTCGCGCACCCGGCGAGCGGATCCTCCGATGGCCGCATCCCCGCCTCGCCGCTCACGTGTCGAGCTACGTCGCGCACGACCTCCCCGACGCCGGCGCGAACTCCTGGCAGGTCACCCCGCTGTCCGTGCTCACCTGGATGATCGACTTCGAAGCCCCGGATCGCGGTCCGGGGATCCCGGATTCACCCGTGCTGGGGTTGCGAGACCGGCCGCTGCGTTTGGACCAGTCCGGCGCTTCGCGCGGAATCCTCGTCACGCTGACCCCGCTCGGTTCGTACGCGTTGTTCGGGATCCCGTTGCGGGAGTTGACGAACGGGGCGATCGCGGCGTCCGACCTGCTGCCGGTCGAGCTCTTGACCGAACAGCTGGCCGAGGCCCCGGACTGGCCGGAGCGCTTCCGGCTACTGGACGAGTACCTGGCGGCGAGGCTCGCCCACGGTCCCGGACTGGCGGCACCCGTCCGATACGCGTGGGACCGGCTGTCCGCCGGACCGGTCCGCGTCGACGCCCTCGCCGGCGAGATCGGCTGGAGCAGACAGCATCTCACCAGCCGGTTCCGTGAACAGATCGGGCTGAATCCCCGCACGGTCGGGCGGATCGCCCGGCTCAATCGCGTGCTGGCGCTGATGAGCCGGGAGCCATCCCTTTCGTGGGCGGACGTCGCGTATTCGGGCGGCTACAGCGACCAGGCGCATCTCATCCGCGAGTTCCGGGCGTTGACGGGATGCAGCCCGACGGAGGCCGGGAAACCGGGGCTGTTCGTGGGGGCAGGACCGTTCTCCCCTCGAAAAAAGTGAAAGCGCGTGGATTTCCCCGAAACAGCACTCCGTACAACGAGCGTTCACCCGATTGGCGGAGGTAGGTTGCGGGCATGACCCTGGTTTCGACGCCTGCCGAGGCTGCCACGCGGATCACCGGACGAGCCGTCGCCGAGCAGAGGAGTCTCTCCAGCGGAGTGACCGAAGTGGTGCTGGACAGCGGCGACACGGTGGTCGTCAAACGGGGTCATGCCCGGACCGCGACGGCCGCGGAGGCGGCGGGGCTGCGTTGGCTGGATACACCTGGAGCCGTGCGCGTGCCCGAGGTCCGCGGCCACGACGGCGAATGGCTGGTCACGGAACTGGTCGGCGGTGGACGGCCGACACATCACGCGGCGGAGCGGCTGGGAAGGGGACTCGCGGCGTTGCACGCGGCCGGAGCGCCCGCGTTCGGCGCCGCGCCGCCGGACGGGCCTGTCGACGCGTGGATCGGCTTGGCCCCGATGGCGAACACTCCGGGGGAGGACTGGCCGCGGTGGTACGCCGAGCACCGGATCCTGCCCTATGTCCGCCGCGCGGTCGACGAAGGCACTTTGAACGCTGACGAAACCGCTGTCATCGAGCAAGCTTGCGCGCGGCTCCCGGAGGTCGCCGGTCCGGCCGAACCTCCGGCCCGCCTGCACGGCGACCTGTGGAACGGCAACGTGCTGTGGGGTGCTGTCGAGGCCTCGATCATCGACCCGGCCGCACACGGCGGCCATCGCGAGACCGATCTGGCCATGCTCCAGTTGTTCGGCTGCCCACTGCTCGACCGGGTGCTCGCCGCCTACCAGGAAGTCGCCCCGCTCGCCGACGGCTGGACCGGCCGGATCGGCGCGCACCAGCTGTTCCCGCTTCTCGTCCACACCGTCCTTTTCGGACGGTCCTATGCCGGGCAGGCGGTCGCGGCGGCGAGGGCTGTCGGCCGGTAGTGACGGCCGGTCGGCACGGCTCACCTCATTTGCTCGATCGGGCGAGCCGGTCGAGCCATTCGGCGAGCATCGCGTGTTCGGCCGGGGTCAGGACGTCTCCCTGTTCCTTCTCGAGCGCGGCTTTGAGCGCGATCGCACGGCTCGGGATGGCTGAATCCTCTTTCGCGCCGTCGGTGGTGATCGCGGCGATCACGTGTTCGCGCGCGGCGATGATCACGTCCGGATCGCGGTGCCCCGGAGGGCTCGCGAGGAAGGAGAGGATCACGCCCATCCCGGTCGCGTGCACCAGTTGCGCGGCTTGCTCGACCGGGACGCGCAGCCTGCCCGCCTCGGCGATGCGTTCGACGATGCGGCGGAGCATCGCGTCTGCCTCCTGGCGTGCTTCGCGGACACGGGGCTCGCCGTACATGAGCAGGTAGAAAGCGGGCTGGTGCAAGCCGAACTCGACGTGCAGGTCCCAGCCTCGCCGGAGGTCGCGGACCGGGTCGTCGGTTTCGCCGAGGGCGTGTTTCCCCTCCAAGTAGCTCTTGAAGCCATACGTCGCGACCGCGTCTAGAAGGCCGTCCTTGTCGCCGAAGGTCCGGTAGAGCGTCGGCGCCTGAACTCCGGCGGCGGCGCTGACCGCACGCGTCGACAACGCGTCTCGTCCGCCTTCCCGCAGGAGTTCCGCCGCCGCGCGGACCAGCCGGTCTTTCGTCGTCAACGTCATGTATCGACGATAACACTCATCAGGTAGCAGTGGTTCGATATCGATGATACGGTGATCTGGTTAGCAACGGAAACGCTTGATGGGAGCGCGTCATGACTCGGGTAGCGATCGTCACCGGTGGGTCGCGGGGCATCGGCAGGCAGAGCGCCGAGCGGCTGGCGTCCGACGGATTCGCGGTCGTCGTCGTATACGGCGGCGACAAGGACGAGGCACAGGCCGCGGTGGAGGCGATCACCGACGGTGGAGGTCAGGCGATCGCGGCACAGGCCGACGTCGCCGACGAGCAGGCCGTCGCGGCCGTGGTCGACACCGCGGAGAAGACCTTCGGCGGTGTCGACGTCGTGGTCCACGCCGCGGGCACCATGTATCTCGCGCCGGTGGCGGAACTGGATCTCGACCGGCTGGACAGCTTGCACCGCACCAACATCCGCGGCACCTTCGTGGTCGACCAGCAGGCCGCCCGCCGCGTTCGCGACGGCGGCGCGATCATCAACTTCTCCACGTCGGTGCTCGGTCTCGCCCTCCCGGGGTACGCCGCCTATGCCGCCACGAAGGGCGCGGTCGAGGCGATCACCCTCGTCCTCGCCCGCGAACTGCGCGGCCGCGACATCACCGTGAACGCGGTCGCCCCCGGCCCGACCGCCACGGCGCTGTTCCTGGACGGCAAGGACGAGGAGACCATCGCGAGGATGGCGGCACAGCCCCCGCTCGAACGCCTCGGCACCCCGTCCGACATCGCCGAGGTCGTCTCGTTCCTCGCCGGCCCGGCCCGCTGGGTCAACGGCCAGGTGCTCCGTGCCAACGGCGGCATCGTGTGAGCTGAACCGCTACGGCCGACGACCGCTCACGACTCCCGTGGTTCCGTGTCGTCCACTCCGATCCCGCGAAGGTCGTCCGAGGTGAACACCGCGTCCGACGCTCTCCGAGGAGGATGCCGAGCACCAGGTCCATCGTGTCGACGTAGGACTCCCACAGCTTGTCGCGCAGTTCCAGGCTCCGGCTCATCGAAGTGAGCACGGGCACGTCCTGTCCGGCCCGCCCCAGCACCTTGATGAGCAATCCGCCTTCAAGGAAGCCCGATGCCTTGACCGCCAGATGATTCCGGGCAGCGCTGGTGAACAGCATGAACAGGGCGGAGCCGTCGGTCCTGTCGGCAATGCCGTCCCAGGTCAGTTCGATTGCGAAGAGCGATTCCAGCCCTTTGAGCAGCCGTTTCCGGTAAGTACCGAGGGCGTCGTTGTACTCGGATGGGTCATCGGTGAACCCTTGCGAGTATTCGGGCTGAGCCGCGAGGTACGCGAGGACGAACGCGCGGCGGTCGTAGCGTTTGGTCACCGGCGAACCGTAGTGACGAAGCGGGTGGGCCCGCCAACGAAACACGAGCCCACCCCAGTCCTTTATGGACAGAAGATCAGACGACGGTGCCTTCGGAGTCGTCGTCGGAGTCGGTTTCTTCGATCTTCCACTTCAGCTGGAACTCGACCTCTTCTTCGCCGTCACCGCGTTCGTGCTCGATCGAGAACTGCGCGCGGGCGGGGACGCGGAAGCGTTCCCCGGCGATCTGGATGCGGAACGAGGTCTCGGACTCGAGAGCGTCGGCGAGGCGGCGCAGTTTCGCGACGACGTCGGCGGTGGAGTAGACGCGTTCGACGTCTCGGGGAGCGGTTCCGGTCACGGTGTCCTCCAGGGTCCGACACCCTGGCCGGGTGTCCGTGGCGTCATTCAATCGTGTGATCATCGCGTCCGGTCGGCGGGGTCACAGTGACCGGGCGAGGCGGAAGCCGACATCGTCGACACGGAACGTCGGGTGACTGCGGCGCCGTACCGAGGCTCGGCAGCTCCAGTGCTCGTCGAACCAGCCGCCGCCCCGCAGGACCCGGTATTCGCCGTACACCTCGGCGTCGTACACGTCCCAGCACCATTCCCAGACGTTGCCCAGCATGTCGTGCAGTCCCCACGCGTTGGGGGCCTTCCCGCCGACTTCGTGCACGGACTCCGCCGAGTTCTCGCGGTACCAGGCGATATCGTCGAGCGGTCCGTAGCGAGGGCCGGTCGTGCCGGCGCGGCAGGCGTGTTCCCATTCCGCTTCGGTGGGCAGGCGGTAGCCGTTCGCGGATCGATCCCAGGTCGACGAATCCAGCTCATAAGCGGGAGTGAGACCTTCGTCTTCGGACAGGGCGTTGCAGAGTCGCAGGGTGTCCGGCCACGAGACGTCGACGAGGGGAAGCCGGCCGGGCTCGCGGGTGACCGGAACCGGCGCGAGGACGAACGACGCGACAACGACAGCCCAGCTCCGCTGCGTGCGCCGGTCCGAAAGCGTTACCTCGCCTGGCGGCACAGTGATCATCTCCATGGTCCGGTCGATGTTACCCAGGCCGAGGCCACCGGTACGCCATGATGAGCGGGTGCCCCTGCTCATCGAGCCCGCCCTGCCCGCCGGTACGTTCCGATCGCTGCGGCAGCCGTGCCTGATCGTCGACGACAGGCTGGTGCTGCGACCTTGGTGCGCTGACGACGCGGAGGACGTCGAAGCGGCCTTCGCGTGTCCGGCCATCCAGCGCTGGCACGTCCGCCGTGTCGACGGAGCGGACGAGGCCGGCGAGTGGATCGCGGGCTGGGAACAGCGCTGGACGGACGAGACGGACGCCAGCTGGGCGGTGGTCGACGCGCGCGAAGACCGGCCGGTCGGCCAGGTCGGTCTCCGCGCCCTGTCGCTCTTCGAGGCCTCCGCACAGTTGTCCTACTGGGTGCTCCCTGCCGCCCGAGGCGCGGGAATCGCGGGCGGCGCGGTGGCGGCGTTGACGCGGTGGGCGTTCGAAACCGTCCGGCTGCACCGGCTGTTCCTTCTGCATTCCACCGCGAACGCCGCCTCTTGCCGCGTCGCGGACAAGGCCGGATATCGCCTCGAAGGCACCTTGCGTTCTTCGATGCTGCACGCGGACGGGTGGCACGACGTCCACCTGCACGCGCGGCTCAGGAGCGGATCAGCACCTTCCTCCGCAGGACGAGCGGAAGTGCGACAAGGGCGATCGCCGCGCTGATCCAGATGGCGTGCCGATAGTCCCCGGTCGATTCCGTGACGAGACCGGCGAGCACCGGCCCCAGGAACGCGCCGGCGTTGAGCGCGACCGTCGCGAACGAACCACCGAGCGTCGGAGCCCCGGGAGCCACGTGCATCACCCGCGCCACGAGCGCGGAACCGCAACCGAACGACAGTCCACCTTGGACGATCGTCACGAGGAACAGGGCGACGGGCTGCGCGCCGGTCACCGCCAGCACCGCCCAGCCCACCGGCAGGACACACAACGCGAGTACGAGGCCGCGCCTGAGCTCGCCGTCGCCCGTGCGGCCCGCCACCGTGACGCCGAGGAACGCGCCGACACCGAAGGCCGCCAGCAACCCGGAAACCGCCCCGGCCGGAAGGCGGGCGACATCCGTCGCGATGACCGCGAGGAACGCGAACGTCGCGAAGGTCGCGCCGTTGACCAGAGCGGCAAGGACCATCGCCTGCCGGACCGGCGGCGTTTTCAGCTCCCGTGCTTCGCGCTTGATCGAGACTTCCGGTGGGCCTGCCGCGTCGGCGGGTGCGGAACGGAACACCAGAACCAGCGCGGGAAGGCATAACGCGGCGACCGCCCAGAACGCGGAACGCCAGCCCGCGAGCTCACCCAGCACGGCTCCGGCCGGTACCCCGGCGACACACGACAGCGTGATCCCCGCCAACAGGACCGCGGTCGCCCGCGCCTGCTTTCCCTTTGGTGCCAGAGCGATCGCGACCGGCATGGCCACGGCGAGGAAGCCGGCGTTGACGACCGCGGCGACGACCCGGGTGCCGAACAGCAGCGGGAAACTCGTCGTCACGGCGCCGATGACGTGCACCACGACGAAGGCGGCCAGAAACCCGGCCAAGGCCCGGCGGCGAGGCCAGCGTGCGCTGAGTACGGCCATGGCCGGGGCGCCGACGATCATTCCGACGGCGTAGGCCGAGGTCAGCGCGGCGGCCGCGCCCACCGGGACGGACAGTTCACCGGCGATCCCCGGCACGAGACCGGAAGCCATGAATTCGGAGGTGCCTTGCGCGAAGACGGCAAGGCCGAGGACATAGACGAAGAGGGGCAACGGACGACTCCCAGGAGAAAGTGAGCAGGAGGAAGCCGTGCGCGAGACAGGGAAGAACCCGGCCGGACGCACGGAACAGCGCTCCGGTCACCGGGAAGCGAGAGGGCCGATGCCTAACGGCCGGATACGACGACTCGCCGCCGGTTGACCGGCGGCGGGGTTCTGTCCGACTCGGGGCTCGTCACGGGAACGCACATTACACACGGTCGTCGGCGACCCTCAACCCCGTTTGCCGGTCACCGAAGAAAACGAGGCCCGTTCCGCGCACCGGAACGCTTTCGTTGCCCACTCGAATGAAGCAGAGTAATGCGTTCTGACCTGCGGTTTTCGTGATTGTTTCGGTACTGGGAACCGAACTTGGATTCGGTTAACCTCGACTTCATGATTCCCACAGTTGTCTGGGGTACAGGCAACATCGGCCGCGCCTCCATCCGGGCCGTCGACGCGCATCCGGCGCTGGAACTCACCGGTGTGCTCGTGCACGATCCCGCGAAGGTCGGTCGTGACGCGGCCGCGCTCGCGGGAGTCGACGGCGATTCGGGTGTGGCGGCGACCGATGACGTCGAAGCGGTTCTGGCGGCAGGCCCGCGCGCGGTGGTGTACGCGGCGTCCGGCGACATCCGGCCCGCCGACGCGCTGGCCGACATCGTCCGCGCGATCCGGGCGGGAGCGGTGGTGGTGACCCCCGCGCTCTACGCGCTGTACGACCAGCGCAACGCGCCGGAGGAACTGCGGGAGCCGATCCTCGCGGCGATCGCGGAAGGCGGCGGTTCGCTGTTCGTCTCCGGCGTGGATCCGGGATGGGGCAACGACATCCTGCCGTTGCTGATCAGCGGGCTCGGCACCACCGTGGACGCGGTCCGCTGCCAGGAGATCTTCGACTACTCCACCTACGACCAACCGGATTCCGTCCGCTACCTGGTCGGGATGGGGCAGCCGATGGACTATCAGCCGCCGATGCTGGCCCCTTCGGTGCCCACGATGGTGTGGGGCGGGCAAGTGCGGCTGATCGCCCGCGGCCTCGGGGTCGACCTGGACGAGATCCGCGAGACGCTCGACCGCCGTCCGCTCGAGGAAACCGTGACCACGCGGGCGATGGGCGAGTTCGAAGCGGGTACGCAAGGCGCGGTCCGGTTCGAGGTGCAGGGGATCGTGGACGGCGAACCCCGCATCGTCATCGAGCACGTCACCCGCATCCACGCGTCGTGCGCGCCGGACTGGCCGATGCCGCCGAGCGGCGACGGGGCGCACCGCGTGATCATCGAAGGCCGTCCGAGGATCGAAGTCTCGGTCGAGGCCACCGACGAGGGCGAGAACCGGTCCGCCGGCGGCAACGCGACCGCGGTCGGCAGGCTGGTCGGCGCCATCGACTGGCTCGTGGATGCCAAACCGGGCCTCTACGACGCATTGGACGTCCCCTTGCGACCGGCGACCGGCAAGCTCGGAAGGAGCGCGCGATGATCATCGACATTCCCGAGGGCAAGGATCCGATCGGCTACGTGTGGGGTGAGATGGTGCCCGGTATCGGCGTCGCGGCCTCGAATCTGTCCCTTGCGGTGTACTCGCACACCACGCTGGGGCTCCGCGAGTTCGAGGCGGCCCGGTTGCGGATCGCGCAGATCAACGGCTGCGTCTTCTGCCTGGACTGGCGGACCGAACGCGACGGGGTGAAGGTCGAAGAGGAGTTCGCCGACGCGGTGACGGAGTGGCGTACCACCGACGCGTTCGACGAGCGGACCCGGCTGGCCGCCGAATACGCCGAACGCTACGCACTCGATCACCACGGCATCGACGACGAATTCTGGAAGCGAATGGGCGAGCACTACAGCCAGAAGGAAATCGTCGAGCTGAGCATGAGCATCGGCTCCTGGCTCGCATTCGGACGGCTGAATCGCGTTTTGGGAATCGACACCGTCTGCGTTCTGCCGAAGTTCTAGGTCGTGAGTGGCAATGAGCGTTAGAACGACCTTTGCCACTCACGACCCCCTGTACCGAAACCGGCGTGAGGTGAAGGCCCGACCCGACCCACTCACGACCGGCCGGGGTCACAGATCGGTGGCCACGATCTTTTCGATGTTCCGTTCCGCCAGCGCGGTGATGGTGACGAACGGGTTCACCGAGGTGTTGCCCGGGATCAGCGCGCCGTCGATCACGTACAGGCCCGGATATCCGTGGAGCCTGCCGTAATTGTCGGTCGCCTTGCCGAGCACCGCGCCGCCGAGCGGGTGGTAGGTGAGATGGTCGCCCCAAATCTTGTACACGCCGAAGAGGTCGGTGCGGTAGATCGTGCCTTCCTTGGAATTGATCTTGTCGAAGATCGTCTTCGCCATGTCGATCGACGGTTGTTTCCAGGCGGTCTGCCAGTTGAGGTCGACCTTGTTCGCACCCGCGTTCCACGAGAACGTCGCCCGGTTGGGGTTCTTGGTGATCGACAGATAGAACGACGCGTAGGTCTCGATGCCGGTCGGCAGGGGCGCGACCTCGGCGAAGGCGCCGCCCGCGGCCCAGTTGTCGATGCCGGCGGTGGGGATGGACGACTGCAGTGCCCCGGTGGCGTCCCACATGTGGTTGGCCCGGCCGCACATGACGTTCCCGTTGTCGCCCCAGCCCTTTCCGACCTCGTTGTGGAGGTTGGGCAGCGCGCCGGTGGCCTTGAGTTTGACCAGGAGTTTGCTCGTGCCGACACTGCCGGCGGCGAAGAACACCTTGTCCGCTGTCACGGACTTGGTCGCGGTCACCGTGCCGCCGGTGTTCAGCTGCTCCATCACCACGGTGTATCCGCCGCCGGCGGCGGGCGTGACCGAGGTGACGCGGTGCAGGGCCGAGATCGTCACCCGGCCGGTGGCCTTGATCCGCGGGAGATAGGTCTGCTGCAACGATTTCTTGCCCGCGTTGTTGCCGTAGAGGATCTCCCCGGCCAGCGCGGACCTCGGCACCGTGCCCGCCTGCTCCTTCTTCATGTAGTCCCAGTCGTAGACGTCCGGGACGAACAGGAACGGGAACCCGGAACGCTGCGCGTGTTTCCGGCCGACGCGCGCGTACTGGTAGCACTCGGCCGTCTCGAACCAGTTCTGGTCGATGGTGGCGACGCCGAGGCCCGCGTTGGCGCGTGGGTAGTAGACGCCGTACATCTCGTCGGCGTTGACCGTGGGCAGGACCGCGTTGAAGTTCTCCCGCTTCGGTGTGACGGCCATCCCGCCGTTGACCAGTGAGCCCCCGCCGACGCCGCGCCCCTGGTAGACGGTGATACCGCTGAACTCCTCGGCGTCGAGGATGCCGGTGTGGCGCGGGACGTCCTTGTCCAGCGGGAAGCCGAGGAAGTTGCTCAGCGGCTGCTTCGTCCGCGTGCGCAGCCAGAAGGACCGGTAGTCCGGGGTGGTGGTGTTGGCGAAGATCTTGCCGTCCGTGCCCGGGGTGTCCCATGCCATGCCGAGTTCGATGAGGTGGACGTCGACGCCGGCTTCGGCCAGCCGGAGCGCGGCGACGCAGCCGCCGTAGCCGGACCCGATGACGAGCGCCGGGATGCGAGCGGCGTCGGCGATCGAACTTTTCGCGTAAGCGGTCCCGCCGAGGGCCGCGGCTCCTAAGATAGAACCAGTTCCAGCGATAAAGAGGCGGCGGGATAACTGTCCGGAAGCGCTTCTCCGCATGGTTTCGTCGCTCACGTGATCTTCCTCACCGTTGAGGGATTTAGAACAAGTTATACCTGTGGCTATGTCGGGTGGCAATAAAGGTGGGACTTCTTTCCCCGTGCTTGGGCCAGGCAGGCGGGCATCGCGACGGCGGATGGGCCACTATGTACTGCTGTGGAGTCCACTCGAGTTGATCGCTGGCTGTGGGCCGTCCGGCTGACCAAGACGCGTCCGGACGCCGCCGCGGCGTGCCGCGGCGGCCATGTCCGTGTGAACGGCAAACCGGCCAAACCCGCGACCACGGTCGTGGCCGGTGACGAGGTCCGTGCGCGGGTCAACGACACGACGCGGATCTTGGAAGTGACCCGGGTGATCCAGAAACGGGTCGGTGCCGCCGATGCCGCGACCTGTTTCCTCGACCGGACGCCCCCGCCGCCGCCCGAGGCCGCCGTGCCGGTCGCGCGACGGGAACGGGGTGCGGGACGTCCGACCAAACGGGAGCGCCGGGTGCTCGATCGCTTCCGTTCCGGCGACTAGAGACCACGCCACGTTCACATACATGGACGTTATTCACATCCGTTGACGGGTGACAGGGACGTGAACTATAAAGACGGAGTCCGGGTGTACACGCCGCAACACCTTCCGTCAGTCCGTCACGGAGGTTTCGGGTGTCCCGAAAAAGTCCTCTTCGTCGTGCCGTCCTCCCGGCGGTCGCCGCCGTGGTCGCCATCGCCGCGCTCCTGCAGGTGCCGCCCGAAGTGGCGGACGCGGCGCCGGGGCCCGGCGCGCTGACCGGCCTCGACCTCGGCGCCGCCAATCGCCGCGCGCCGGTCGCGGGGCTCTACGACTGGTCCAAGGCCGGGTACCGGGGTGGCGCCACGCTTCCCGGCTCCGGTGAAGTCAATCCGAACGCCGCCTGCCAGGTCACCGCGGCGGAACTGGCGAGCCAGTACAACGTCAAGCCCGACGACGGCGCCGACGACACGAACGGGATCCAGGCGGCGATCGACGGGATCAAGAGCGCGTGCTCGCCGTCCGGGAGCTACACCAAGCTGAGCACGATCACCTTCCCGGCAGGCCGGTTCGATGTCACACACGAGATCCACGTCGACGCCGACTACCTGATCCTGCGTGGCGCGGGCAAGGACGCCACGAAGTTCGTCTACAAACCCGACGCGAACACCCTCTACGACTCCCTCACCCCGGACGGTTCCGACTGGGACGAGGACGGGATGACCTCCGGCGCGGGCAAGGGCGGCTGGTTGTGGCCGGGCCGCGGGCTCTTCCGCGTCCAGTCCAGGGGAGTGCACACGTCTTACGCGAGCGATCACGCCTCGGCGCCCGCCAACCGCAAGGACATCTTCGAGGGCACGATCAACGTCCATTGGAAGGCCGGGGTGAAGCTGCGGGGCAAGTCGGGTGACACCGCGTTCGCCGCGCGGATGGGGGACAAGGTCGTCCACCTGGCGAGCAGCGGCGTCCTGACCTCGCTCGCCGTCGGGAACCTGGTCAACATCCGGGCGGCCAACTCGCAGAAGTTCTACGAGCAGCAGCAGGCCACCCCGACCACGTTCCCGCTGCTGAACATGCACATGCGCCAGCAGATCTTCACGATCGCGGCGGTCGACACCACGGCACGCACCATCACCCTGGACAAGCCGCTCGAGTACGACGTGCCGGTGAATTCCACTTCGGACGGTTCGGCCCCGATCGACGGCGCCACGTACGACTCGAAGGCGGCACCGCTGGTCGACCCGGTGGTCGGCGTCGGTTTCGAGAACCTCGGGTTCACACAGGACATGCCGGGCCTGAACCCCGCCGAGGCGAACAACAACTACGGCAACATGGCGCCCGCCGCGGAGATGCACGGGATCGTGTTCAAGTGGGCGGCGAACTCCTGGGTCCGCGGCATCCGCGCGGAGATGACCGGTTCGCATCCGATCGTCACCGAGGAGGCCAAGAACCTCCAGATCGTGGACAACGAACTCAACGGCTCATGGAACAAGGGCAAGGGTGGCAACGGCTACTTCCGCGGTTCCCGGGTCTGGGATTCGCTGTATGCCGGGAACACGTCGACCCTGTTGCGGCACTTCACCTTCCAGTGGTCCGCCTCGGGCAACGTCGTGATCGGCAACTCCTTCGACTCCGACCTGAACCTCCACGGCGGCTGGGAGCGCAACAACCTCTTCGAACTGAACACGGTCAAGGTCCCGTACGCGCACCGTTCGGGGAACTGCCGGGCCAACTGCGGTGAAGAGGGCGGAGGCGGTCCCGACGACTCGAACTGGTTCCCGATCTGGTGGGGCGCGGGCAAGAAGGCGGTCAAATGGTCGGGTGCCACCGGCTACCGCAACGTGTTCTTCAACAACGCCATGACCAAGCAGCTCGCGGACAACGGCCCGTATAACGACTTCTACGCCGACCGGCACCGCATCCATGTCTTCGGCTGGGACGGCGCCGCGTACAAGCACCTCGACGTCGGTGGCACCCCGATCACCGACTGGGCGAAGAACGAGCAGCGGGACTACACCGGAGGGCACGGGGTCGACTCGACCAAGACCGACGCCGCGTCGTCGCTGTTCCTGAAGTCGGTCGACGGTACTCCGCCGTCCTCGACGACCGGTCAGACCTCCGCCACGACCGCACCGACCACGACCAGCCAGACTCCCGGTGCTTGCCTGAACGCGACCTTCACCCGTAAATCGGTGTGGGACAGCGGGTACGGCGGCAATTTCACCGTCACCAACAGCTGCCCGGCCGCGGTGGGTTCGTGGGCGGTCGAGTTCGATCTGCCCGCCGGGACGACGATCACCGGTTCGTGGAGTTCGGCGCTGACCAAGTCCGGGCAGCACCACCGGTTCGGGAACGCGACCCACAACGGAAGCGTCAAACCAGGCGGCACGGCGACATTCGGCTTCAACGCCGCCGGTCAGGGGCTCCCCGCCGCGTGCACGATCGCCGGAACGAAATGCGGAGGCACGGAATGACGAGGAAACGACTGCTCGCCGCGATCGCGGCCACGGCGTCCGCGGCGGGCCTGCTCGGCGCCGTCGTCACCGCCGAGGCCGCCGCGCCCAGCCTGTCCGCCGCGTTCACCCAGAGTTCGGTCTGGGACAGCGGATACGGCGGCAAGTACACGCTGACCAACGCGGGGGACGCGAACAGTACACAGTGGACGATCGAATTCGATCTCCCCGCCGGCACCGCGGTCACCACGTCCTGGAGTTCGGTGCTCACCCGCACCGGACAGCACTACAAGGTCACCAACGCGGGATTCAACGGCACGATCAAACCCGGCGGGTCGGCGAGCTTCGGCTTCAACGCCTCCGGACCCGGCCTCCCGACCGGGTGCACGATCAACGGCAGCCCGTGCGGGGGAGGGGCGCCGACCAACACGACCACGGCGCCGACCACCACGCCCACGAGCAAACCGCCGACGACCACCACCACCACCACGGTCCCGGCGGGTGACGTCGTCGACGTGGGCACCGCGGCCGAGTTGCGGGCCGCGCTGGCCGCCGCGAGCCCCGGACGGACCATCCGGCTGGCGGCCGGAACCTACCGGGGTTCGTTCGTCGCCACGAAGCCGGGGACGGCGGCCGCGCCGATCACGGTGACCGGACCGTCGACCGCGGTCCTGATCAACGACGGCCCGTCGGGGGAGGCGCCTTCCTGTCCGGCTCCGACCGCGGGCTGGGACTCCGGGTACGGGTTCTGGCTCTACGGCGCGCCGTACTGGCAGCTCAAGGGCTTCACCGTGCAGGAGTCGAAGAAGGGCATCGTCGCCGACAACTCGCACCACACGGTGATCGAGGGAGTGCGGGTGCACAAGATCGACGAGGAGGCCGTGCACTTCCGCCGTTCCTCGGCCGACAGCGTCATCCGCGACTCGACTATCAGCCACACCGGTCTCGTCCAGGCCGGCTACGGCGAGGGCGTCTATCTCGGCTCGGCGAACTCGAACTGGGCGTGTCACGGAAACTCCGGCGGAGTCGACCGTAGTGACCGGATACAGGTTCTCGACAATCACATCGGACCGTACGTCGCAGCGGAGGCCATCGATGTCAAGGAGGGCACCGCGGACGGCGTCATCCGGGGCAACACCTTCGACGGCCAAGGGGTTTCCGGGCAGAACTCGGCCGATTCCTGGGTCGACGTCAAGGGATCGGGGTACGTGATCGAGGGCAACACCGGCACCTTCGCCTCGCCGGGGACGTTCGCGAACGGCTACGAGACGCACAACCCCGGCACCACCCCGTCGTTCCCGAACGGCTGCGGGAACGTGTGGAGGGACAACAAGTCCGATCTCGGCGGTGTCGGCCAGTACGCCATCAAGATCACGTCGATGTCGAAGTGCCCGGAACGGCCCAACGTCGTCTACGCGTCCAACACCGTGTCGAGGGCGGTGAACGGGCTGACCAACATCCCCGTCACACCCTGACGGACGCCGGTGGCGGGAGCGGCGCGGCTCCCGTCACCGGCCGGTCAGTCCCGGACCGCGGTGATCGCGACGGTGGCGTAGCGCACGGTGAAGCGGCCGCCCATCCTGTCGATCGTCGCTCCGACGTCGGCGAGGATTTCGTCTCGCACAACGGGTTCGACCCAGGTGAGCGAGCCGAACGTCGGGAGCTGGTCGAGCCATTCGTCACGGGTGTAGACCCGTTCCCAGTCGTGACGACTTCGCGTCGGCTCGCCGAATCCGCCTGCTTCGCGCAGGCCGTCGGCGACCTTCGCGATGAGCGGTCCGTACGGGTCCGAAGGCTGCTTCGGCACGGTTGTGAGGTCGATCGGTGAATCCGGCACGAGCCGCCGGTACGCGTCCGCCAAGGCGTCCGCGACCTCGTCCGGCGGCTCGGGCACGTGCCAGAACGCGGCGAAGAGGCCGCCGGGCCGCAGTACTTCGGTGGCCTTGACCGCGCCCGCGACCGGATCGACCCAGTGCCAGGCCTGCCCGGAGACGAGCAGGTCGAACCGGCGTCCGGCGGGCTCCCATGCCTCGAACGTCGCCACCTCGACGTCGATCCCGCTCCGGCGGGCGAATTCGGCCATCCGCGGGTCCGGTTCGATGGCCAGCACGGGACAGCCGGCGGCCTGGAACTGGCGAGCTTCGATCCCGGTGCCCGCGCCGACGTCGAGGACCTCGTGGCCGGGAGCGGCGCCGATGAAGTGGTCGATGAGTTCCGGGGGATAGGCGGGCCGGGTCCGGTCGTAGCGGTCGACGTCTGCCCCGAAGGATTCCGCGGCCTGGCGATAGCGGTGGGGTTCTGGCCCCGAAGGTAGAGTGGGCATGTGCCCACCTTAAGTGGGCGCTTGCCCACTCGTCAACGCAAGGGAGTCGTATGCCGACCGGGGTAGCCCTGCGCGCCGTCCGCGCGCAGCTGTTCGAAGCCGCCGAGCGCGTCCTGCTTCGGGACGGGCCGAGTGGGCTCACCAGCCGTGCCGTCACGACGGAGGCGGACTGCGCGAAAGGCGTGCTGCACCGGCATTTCGACGACTTCGACGCGTTCCTCGCCGAGTTCGTGCTGGACCGGATCGAGAAGCTGGACGAGAACGGGCTTCGAGAGGCCGTCGGCACCGGCACGGTCGTGGACAACCTCACCGCGGCGCTCACGGCGGTGTTCGAGTCGGTCGCGGTCGCGATCGTCCCGCTCGTGATCTTCCGCGACGAGCTTCGCGCCCGATTGCGCCGCGAGTGGCCGGCCGGGGTCCCGGTGCTGACCCAGGCCGCCGAGATGATCGCCGCCTACCTCGAGGCGGAGCGCGCGCAGGGCAGGATCGCCGAGCGCGCCGACGTCGAGACGCTCGCGGCCACGCTCATCGGCGCCGCACATCTGCTCTTCGCCGATCGCACGGGTGCCGCGCCGGAGCCGGCGCAGGTGCGGAAGACCGTGGAAGCCGTGATCGGGACTTGACGAAGGCTGAGCCGGTACCGGGTGCAGGCGTGGGGGGGGGGGGGGGGGGGGGGGGCGCGGGGGGGGGGGGGGGGGGGGGGGGGCGGCGGCCCCCCCCCCCCCCCCCCCCCCCCGCCCCGGGCCCCCCCCCCCCAACCCCCACCCCCCCCCCCCCACCGCGGGGGGGGGGGGGGACACAAACCC
>NZ_JBIUAQ010000031.1:0-104751 GCF_044547565.1 Amycolatopsis sp. NPDC052450
GCCTGTCGTGCCACCGACAACCGCTCGACCACGCCGTGCGCGAGCTCGCGCGCACCGGCACGCCACAACTCCTGTGGCGGTTCGAGGATTCGTTGGCTGGACACCCCGCAAGAATACCAGCAATCGAACAGGCGTGCGAATGTGAAAGTTGCTCCAGAATCACTCTCGTATTCTGGTGAAGACAGGATGGCGACCTACATTTGCCAGGAGCCGCTGACATATAAGTAAAATGTGCAGTGAAGACTCAATAGTCGAGGCGCAGGAAGATTTCTTCGTTTTCGGCGTCCCGAGTCGCCGTGTAAGCGTTCTCGGTGCCGATGATGGCGAAGCCACCTTCCACGAAACCTCGCGATGTGGAGGGTGCCACCTCGACCATGACAATCTCGGCCGGAGCCGGCTAACCATCCCGTCACCCCCGAAACCCGCCTAAAGTGACCATGACGCCGCAGTCACTCCCGGGAGGCACGCATGTCGTTGTTGGCCCAGCTGAACACCGCGATCACCACGGGCGCGATCGAGGTCGTCGACCTCACCGCCCCCTTGAGTGAGAGCACGCCGATCCTCCAGTTGCCGGAGCCGTTCGCGAACACCATCCCGTTCGGTCTGGAGGAGATCAGCCGGTACGACGAACGCGGGCCGCGCTGGTACTGGAACAACATCCACACCGGCGAGCACACCGGGACGCATCTCGACGTTCCCGTTCACTGGCTGTCGGGAAAGGACGGCCACGACGTCTCCCAGGTTCCCTTGCGGACGCTGGTCGCGCCGGCGGTGGTGCTCGACGCGTCGGCTCGCGCGGCCGAGGATCCGGATTTCCTGCTGTCCATCGACGACATCCGTGAGTGGGAGCGGGTGAACGGTCCGCTTCCCGACGGCGGCTGGTTGCTCTACCGCACGGGCTGGGACGCCCGTTCGCATGATCAGGAGGCCTTCCTCAACAACGACGAGAACGGCCCGCATTCGCCGGGGGTCTCGGGGGAGTGTGCCCGCTGGCTCGCGGAGGAGGCGCCGATCACCGGGTTCGGGGTGGAGACCGTGGGCACCGACGCGGGGCAGGCGCTGGCCATCGAACCGGCCTTTCCCTGTCACGAACTCCTTCTGGGCGCGGGAAAGCACGGGTTGACCCAGTTGCAGAATCTGGCGAGTCTGCCGGCCACCGGATCTTTGCTGATCGTCAGCCCGCTTCCGATCGTCGGCGGCTCCGGCAGCCCCGCCCGGGTCTACGCGCTGGTCGAGCGGGTATGAACGTCGCGGAACTGGTCGGCCGCACCCTCGCCGAACTCGGCGTGGGTGCGGCGTTCGGGGTGGTGGGCAGTGGCAACTTCGAGGCCACCAACGGTTTGCGGGCGGGCGGAGTGCCGTTCGTCGCCGCCCGGCACGAGGGTGGCGCGGCGAGTATGGCCGACGCGTACGCGCGGATGAGCGGCCGCGTGTCGGCGCTGAGTCTCCACCAGGGCGTCGGGTTGACCAACGCGCTCACCGGGATCACCGAGGCGGCCAAGAGCCGGACCCCGATGATCGTCCTGGCCGCCGACACCGCGGCGTCGTCGGTGCTGTCGAACTTCCGGATCGACCAGGACGCGCTCGGAACCGCCGTCGGTGCCGTGCCGGAACGTGTCCACGGCGCGGGGACCGCGGTCGCCGACACCGTCCGCGCGTACCGGACAGCCTTGCAGCAACGCCGGACCGTCCTGCTCAATCTGCCGCTCGACGTCCAAGCGCGGGAAGCCCCAGAAGCGACCCCGGTTCCGGAAATCCCCGGCCCGGCACCGGTCCGTCCGAATGTCGACGCGGTCGCGAAACTGGCGGACCTCCTCGTCGAGGCACGGCGGCCGGTGTTCGTCGCCGGTCGCGGCGCCCGGGCCGGTTCCGGACCGCTGAAAGAACTGGCGGAAGTATCCGGCGCGTTGCTGTCGACGTCGGCGGTGGCGCACGGCCTCTTCCACGACGATCCCTTCTCGCTGGGGATCTCGGGCGGCTTCTCGTCACCGCGAACGGCGGACCTCATCAGGAACGCCGACCTCGTGATCGGCTGGGGTTGCGCGCTGAACATGTGGACCACCCGGCATGGCACGCTCCTCGGCGCGGAGGCCCGGCTGGTCCAGGTCGACGTCGAGCAGGCCGCGCTCGGCGCCCACCGGCCGATCGACCTCGGCGTCGTCGGCGACGTCACCAGCACGGCCGTGGACGTGCACGCCGAACTGACAAGGCGTGGACACCGAATGAGCCGCGAAGCGCCCGAAAGCACACGGTGGAACGACGTGCCGTATAACGACCTATCCGGCGACGGGAGGATCGATCCGCGCACACTCAGCCGCCGTCTCGACGAGATCCTGCCCGCCGAACGCGTGGTCTCGATCGACTCCGGCAACTTCATGGGCTACCCGAGCGCGTACCTGTCCGTCCCCGACGAGGACGGTTTCTGCTTCACGCAGGCGTTCCAGTGCGTCGGGCTGGGCATGGGGACGGCGATCGGCGCGGCGCTGGCGCGGCCGGACAGGCTACCGGTGCTCGGCGTCGGCGACGGCGGGTTCCACATGGCCATCTCGGAACTGGAAACCGCGGTACGGCTGCGGATCCCGCTCGTGGTCGTCGTCTACAACGACGCCGCGTACGGCGCCGAGATCCACCACTTCGGTGACGCGGACCTGACCACCGTCCGGTTCCCCGACACCGACATCGCGGCGATCGGCCGCGGGTTCGGCTGCGACGGTGTCACCGTGCGGTCGGTCGAGGACCTGGGCGCGGTCACGGAATGGCTCGGCGGGCCACGGGACGCGCCGCTCGTCATCGACGCCAAGATCGCCGACGACGGCGGTTCGTGGTGGCTCGCCGAAGCCTTCCGTCACTGAGGAGGTCTACACACCCCAGTCCGGCCTCAGCGGCATGCCCGAGTCGCCGTCCGGACCGACCTTGACCCCGAGCACCTGGTGCAGTTCGATCTCCCGCCGTTCGAAGGCGAGGCGGCACGCGGCCATGTACAGCGCCCAGACCCGGCTCCGGCCGGCGCCCGCTTCGGCAACGGCCGCGTCCCAGTTCGCGTCGAGGTTGGCGCACCACGCGCCGAGGGTGGTGGCGTAGTGCTCACGGAGGTTCTCCGAATGCCGCACCTCGAGCCCGCTGTCGTGCATCGCGGTGGCGATCTCGCCGACGGACTCCAGTTCGCCGTCGGGGAAGACGTACCGGTCGATGAACCCGCGTGACCGGTGCGCGACGGAGGTGTCCGGGTTGGTGATGCAGTGGTTCAGCAAGCGCCCGCGCGGCTTCAGTTTCCCGGCGAGGAAACGGAAGTACGACGGCAGGTTGCGCGCGCCGATGTGCTCGGTGAGCCCGATCGACGACACCGCGTCGAAATCCGTTTCGGTGACGTCGCGGTAGTCGAGATGCCGCACCTCGGCGCGGTCCGCGAGGCCCTTGGTCACGATGTCCTTTTGCGCCCACTGCGCCTGTTCGCGCGAAAGGGTGACACCGAGCGCCTCGACGCCGTAGTGCTCGACGGCGTGCTCCACCATGCCGCCCCAGCCGCAGCCGACGTCCAGCAGCCGCATCCCCGGTTTGAGGTCGAGTTTCCGGCACACCAGATCGAACTTGTGTGCCTGCGCCTCTTCCAGCGTGGAGTCGGCGGACGGATACGCGGCGCAGGTGTAGGCCATCGACGGGCCCAGCACCAGTTCGTAGAACCGGTTCGAGACGTCGTAGTGGTTCGAGATCGCGTTGCTGTCACGCGCTTTCGAGTGCCGCAGCCCGTCGAAGACGCGTTTGGCGCGGCTCGGCAGTTCTTCGGCGGGTGGCGCGACGCGGCGCAGGTGCCTTGGCCCGAGTTCGCGCAGCAGCCACAACCGGTCCGCGGTGCTGAGCTGATCGACCTGTGCCACGAGGGCGCGCAGCGCGGTGTAGAGATCACCGTCCACATCGAGCGCGCCTGCCACGTAAGCCCGTGCGAGCCCGAGGTCTCCCGGTGAAGACATCAAGTAGGTCAACGCCAGCGGCGACCGCACCCGGATCGACACGGGTGCGTCCGCCGGGCCGCTCTTGCTGCCGTCGTAGGCGGTGATGGACACTTCGGCGCTCGGGCCGAGCAACCGCTCGAAGATCTTGCCGACGGTCGTCGTCTCAGCCATGCTCGTCTCTCTTCTTCCCAGCCCGGGTCACCGCCGCCGCACGCATTTCGCGTACAGGTCGAGCAGGCGGCCGTCGGGGTCGTAAGCCGTCTTCAGTTTCCGGTAGGCGTCGCCGTTGTACAGCCGCCAGAATTCGTCTTCGGTATAGAAACTGTCGGAATACAGGGACTTCCGCCCGCCGAGTCGCGTCACTTCGGCCTCGATCAGCCGATTGTGCGTATCGGGTTCCTCGCCGGGGTCCAGTGGGACCGCGGACCAGAACCCGAAGTTGACGTACAGCGTTTCGGGGTCCAGTTCGTACAGCGGCGAGTTCACGCCACCCGGCCGCTGCTTCAGCGGGCAGATCCACACCGGGCTGATCGGGATCTCGCGGCGGAAGAAGTCCAGGAACTCCGCGGCACGCGACAGCGGCACCTCGATGTCCTGGACGATCGTCTCTTCCGGCGGTAGCCCGCGCAGCTTGAGCAGTTTCGCGGCGATCCCGAACCGGCGGTCGAGCGCCACCGCCTTCCAGTAGACCGAAGACCGCAGCAGCCGCCTGCCCAGCAGCAGCCGGGGGAGCCTGTTCTGCACGCCGAACGCCCGCGAGCACCAGAACCAGTCCGTGTCCCAGCGCCACAGGTAGTCCCGGACGCTCAGATGATCCGTCTCGCGGGAGCGGATCGACTTGTAGTAGATGTCGAGCCAGGTGTAGTCGCTGGTCGCGGGCGCCGTGGTGGTGAACGTGCCCAGCGTCAGGTACTGCTCACCCGGTCCGAAGACCGTTCCGTCCACGAAGTCGGCCGACCCGTTACGGCAGGCTTCACCGAGTGCCGCGAAGTACTCGTCCGTGTCTTCGTATCGCACGTGGTCGAGCCGCACGTACGGTTTGACCGGCTCCAGTTCGATCTTCAGCCGCAGCGCGTAGCCGAGCGTCCCGTACGAGTTCGGGAAGCCGTGGAACAGTTCGCTGTGCTCGTTGTCCGCACTCGCGACGACGATCCGCCCGTCGCCGGTGAGCAACTCCATCTCCAGCACCGACTCGTGCACGAGGCCGTTGCGGAACGAGGACGACTCGATGCCGAGGCCGGTGACCGCGCCGCCGAGCGTGATCGTCTTGAGCTGCGGTACGACCAGCGGCATCAACCCGTGGGGCAGGGTCGCGTCCACCAGCTGCTCGTAGGTGACCATGCCTTCGACTTCGGCCGTGCGTGCCAGTGGGTCGACGTCGAGGACGTGCGTGAAGCCCGAGACGTCCAGCCCTGGCGTACTGGTCGCCGTCCGAGCCCGGAACAGGTTCGACGTCCGTTTCGCCAGCCGGATCGTCCCGTGGAGATCCGCGAGCTGTGCCCGCAGCGTTTCGGCGCGCGCGTCGTGTTCGGCGAACCGGACCAGCCGCGCCGTCGCTCGGGTGCCGCTGTCGTCGCTAGTCATTCCTGATCGCCATCAGTTCATCGTGCCCCACGGAACCGCCTGGCGCAGCCCTTATTCGTGCCGGAGTCCGGGCAGCGGGACGGCGTTCGCCATGGCGGTGAAGCCCTTGTCGCCGGGATGGAGGTGATCGCCGGAGTCGTACTCGGGTTTCATCCGCTGCGGGTCGGCGGGGTCGCGGATCGCCGCGTCGAAGTCGATGTAGGAGTCGAAGAGCCTGCTGGTCCGGATGAACCGGTTGACCGCCTGCCGGGTCTCCTCGAGCTGGGGCGTGTACGAACCCCAGCCCTTCCACGGCGTGATCGTCGCGCCCAGCACCCGCAGGCCGCGGTCGTGCGCCCTCGTCGCGATCTGTTTCAGCGCCGAGATGATCTTGCCCGGATCGGCCTGGTGCGGGATCTGCTGGATGTCGTTGATGCCTTCGAACACGATCGCCGTCCGCACCCCGGACTGGTTCAGGACGTCCCGGTCGAGCCTGGCCAGGGCGTTGACGCCGTAGTTGCCGCCGTCGAGCAGCAGCCGGTTCCCGCTGATCCCGGCGTTGAGCACGCCGAGCCGCGTGCTGATCTTGTCGGCGAGCTGATCGGGCCAGCGCAGGTTCGCGCCCCAGGTCGAGTTGGCCCCGTCGGTGATCGAGTCGCCGATCGCCACCACACTGCCCCGCAGGCCCGGGCCCCGGACGTCCACTCCGGACACGTAATGCCAGACCGAGGTCTTCTCCGGGAACGCGGCGGCCGACTCGTCGGCGGACTTGTCCCCGTTCCGGGTGAAGTACGAATTCTGCATCGCGAGCGGGTGGTAGGTGACCGGGCCCGACGGCGTCGGGGTGTACGTGGTCACCAAGAGGTCGCCGTCCCTCGGCACGGTCAGCGCCGCGCCGTCGCTGACGATGTCGGCGCCCGGGGGCACGGTGACCTCGCGATCTCCGCCGAAGGTCAGCGTGCGCATCGTGCCGGGCACGGCCTGCGGGGTGTCCGGGCCGGCGGCGACCGCGACGGTCACCCGGCCGAACAGCACCGGCGTCCGGCCGAAGGCGTTGGACAGCCGGACGCGTACTTCGTGTCCGCCGGCGCTGGTGTGCACGATGTTGCGGATGGAGAAGTTCGGGTAACCGTTGTCGGTCCCGGCGACGCCGGCCGCGGGCGCCGCCGCCCAGGTGCCGACCCAGCCGCTGGTGGCGGTGCTCTCCGCTGGGGCCGCCGCGGCACTCGGCACGAAGCCCAGCAACAGGATTCCCGCGACGGCGAGCTGCTTCACGCGCATATCGGTTCCGCCTCCACCCAGTCGGCTCCACCCATCGTCAAGGAATCACCGACAACCGGTCAACGCCCTGGACAGGACAGGTTTCTGTCGGAGGGTCCGGTTAGCCTGAACGCCATGACACCTGCCGCTCTCCGGAAGATCTGCCTCGGCTTCCCCGGTGCCCGTGAGGAGTTCCCCTTCGGTGCGGACATCAGCGTGTTCAAGGTCGCGGGCAAGATCTTCGCGCTCGGCCCGCTCAAGGCGAAGCCGCTGCGGATCAGCCTCAAATGCGAGCCCGATCTGGCGGTCCGGCTGCGCGCCGAACATCCGGCGATCGTCCCCGGCTACCACCTGAACAAACAGCACTGGAACACGGTCGAACTGGACGGCTCACTGACCGGCGACTTCGTCCGGGAGCTCGTCGAGGACTCCTACGACCTCGTCGTCGCGGGCCTGCCGAAACGAGAACAGGAGAAGCTGGACTGGGTCGCGCTCAGCCGGGAATGACCGCCCGGGTTTCATCCGGATTTCATCCGACCATGCTCGTCCGGGCCTCCTACCGTGGGCGGAGAAGGGTGCCGCCCGCCGCACGATGACGCGCTCACCGGGACTTCCTAGGCTGATGCCGTGCTGAGGATCTTGCGGGACCGGTTCCGGGCACGGGTGCAGGCGAGCCTCACCCGTGCCGGGCTGACCCTGCCGTGGTGGGGGGCGCTGTGCGCCAGTGCGGTGAGCTTCGTGTTCACGGCGGTCGCGCTGGTGCAGCGGGACGCGCTGCTGCCGCCCGAGCCGATCGCGCTGGCGGGCCTGATCGTGATCGCGCCGTCGGTGATCTGGACGATCACGAACTGGATCATGCCGTGGGTGCGGATGACCGCGCTGATCATCGCCGCCTCGGTGCTGCTGATCGAGCCGGTGCTCCCGGATTTCGCGCCGTTGCTGCTGCTGGTCGCGGCCACCGAAGCGGGCAGTGTCCTGCGGACGACGTGGGGGATCGCCATCGTCACCGTCGCGAGCGAGGCGGTCTTGGTCGTGGCCGGGATCTGGGGAGGGCTGATCGGCGGGCCGGTGTACATGGTCGCGATCCTGCTCGGCCTCAGCGGCGGGCTCATGGTCCGCTGGTACACCAGGGTGCTCGACGCCGAACGCGGCAACCGGGACGCCTCCCGTGACAAGGCCCTGCTCGCCGAACGGCAGCGGATCGCGCGGGAGGTGCACGACGTCGTCGGCCATTCGCTCAGCATCACGCTGCTGCATCTGACCGGCGCCCGGCACGCGTTGCAGCAGGACCGCGACGTCGACGAGGCGATCGAAGCGCTGACCGAAGCCGAGCAGGTGGGACGTGCCGCGATGGCCGACATCCGCCGCACGGTCGGCCTGCTCGCCGACTCCCCGTCGGGCAGCGCCCCGCTACCGGGGGTGGAGGACATCGCGACGCTGGTGGAACGCACCCGCAGTGCCGGACTCGCGGTGCGCTATACACAGGAAGGCGACCTCGGCCGGGTAGGCGCCTCGGAAGGATTGGGCCTCTACCGGATCGTGCAGGAATCACTGGTCAATGTCGTCAAGCACGCCCCTGGGGCGGCCGCGGAGGTCCGGCTGAACGCCGGCCGGTCCGGCGTGAAGCTCATCGTCAGCAACACCCTCCCTTCGAATGTCCGCCGCTCGGCCGAGGACGGTTCGGGACTGGCGGGGATGGCCGTCCGCGCGGCCCAGCTCGGTGCGGATCTCAGCGCCGGGCCCAGCGGCAGGCAGTGGATCGTGCAGGTCACCGTGCCGGGAGCCAAACCGTGACCGCCGCCGAGGTCCGGGTGCTGCTGGTCGACGACCAGGAGCTGGTCCGGTCCGGGCTGCGGCGCATCCTGCGGCGCCGCGACGGGTTCGTCATCGCGGGGGAATGCGGCGACGGTTCGGAAGTGCCCGAGGCGCTGGCCGCGCACGAGGTCGACGTCATCGTGATGGACCTGCGGATGAAGAACGTCGGCGGCGTCGAGGCGACCAGCAGGCTGCGGCGGTCCGGCGGCCATCCGCCGGTGCTCGCGCTGACCACGTTCGACGACGACAACCTCCTGGCCGACGCGCTGCGGGCGGGCGCCGCCGGTTACGTCCTCAAGGATTCCCCGGCCGAGGACCTGATCCGGGCCGTGCGGGCGGTCGCGGGAGGAGACGCGTGGCTCGACCCCGGGGTCACCGGCCGGGTGCTCGCCGCGTACCGGCAGGCAGCCGGGAACGGCAGCGGCGGGCGTTCGCCGGAACTGCTGACCCCGAGGGAGCAGGACGTGCTCCGGGCGATCGGCCGCGGGCTGACCAACGCGGAGATCGCCGCGGCACTCGTCATCTCGGAGGTGACCGTGAAAAGCCATATCGGCCGGATCTTCACCAAACTCCAGCTGCGTGACCGGGCGGCGGCGATCGTGTACGCGTTCGACCACGGGATCGTGGTGCCGGGCTGATGCGCAACGATGGGGGGATCATGCCGGACTCGCGACTTCGCTTCGAACTACTCGGCCCGTTGCGGGCCTGGCACGGGGAGACCCGGCTGGACCTGGGGCCGGTCCGGCAGCAGGCTGTGCTGGCCGCGCTGCTGCTGCGCCCGGACGTGACCGTCAGCCACCACGAACTCACCGACGGGCTCTGGGAAAAGCCGCCGGAGTCCAACGTGCTGCCGGTGTACGTCCGGCGGCTGCGGCAATGCCTGGACACCTCCGGGCAGAAGCCGAGGGACTCGGTGATCGTGTCCGATCGTGGCGGCTACCGGTTCGCCAGCGGCGGGGTACGCCTCGACGTGGTGCGGTTGGAGGAGATCGCCGTCGTGGCGGCCGCCGCCGAAGAGGCGGGCGACCTCGTCACCGCGGTGGACACCTTCGGCGACGCGCTCCGGCTGTTCCACGGCGAGCCGCTGACGGGGTTGCCTGGCGCGTTCGTCCAGGGCGAGCGGCGACGGCTGGAGGAGCGCAGGCTTCTGCTGCTGCGCCGGAAACTGCGGGCCCAGCTGAAACTCGGGCGGTTCGACGAGGTGATCGGCGAGCTGTCGGCGCTGGTGTCGGCCGATCCGCCGAGCGAGCCGCTGGCCGCGTTGCTGATGCGGGCGCTCTACGGCGGCGGGCGGCAGGCGGAGGCGCTGGAGGTGTTCACCGACGTCCGCGAGCGGCTGATCGAGCAGCTCGGCGTCGAGCCGGGTGAGGAACTGCGGCAGGTGCAGGAAGCGGTGCTGCGCGGGGACGAGACGCTGCTCGGTGTCACGCCGCGCCGCGAGCCGTCCCGCCGGATCCGCAACGAACTGCCCGCCACCAACGGCGAACTCGTCGGCAGGGACCGGGAACTCGCGCTGCTCGTCGAGGACGGCGATCCGGAGTCGGTCTCGGTCGACGCCGTCGACGGCGTTCCCGGCGCGGGCAAGACCACGCTCGCGGTGCGCGCGGCACATCGGATTCGCGAGTCCTATCCGGACGGTGCCTTGTTCGTGGATCTCCACGGCTACACCGAAGGCCGTGAGCCGGTGACGCCGGAGCGCGCGCTGCGGCGGCTGCTGCGCGCGGTCGGTGTCGAAGACGGCGCCATGCCGGACGATCTCGACGAACTGGCCGCGTCGTGGCGGGCGGCGACCTCGCAGCTGAGGTTGCTGCTGGTACTCGACAACGCCGAATCCGCCGGGCAGGTGCGGCCGCTGCTGCCGTCCGGGCCGGGCAGCCGCGTGCTGGTGACCAGCCGCCGCCGACTGTCCGGTTTGGACGCCGACCGCCGGGTCTCCCTTGGCGCGCTGGGCCTCGAAGCGGCGGAAAAGCTGCTCGGCCGCATCGTGGGGGCGCCGAGGGCCGAAGGCGAACGGTTCGCCGTGCGCGCGCTCGCCGGACTGTGCGGGCGGTTGCCGCTCGCGCTGCGGATCGCGGGCGCCCGCCTGCAGAACCGTCCGATGTGGACGTTCAAGGATCTGGTGGACCGGATG
Source organism: Amycolatopsis sp. NPDC052450 (assembly GCF_044547565.1). Classification (NCBI taxonomy): domain Bacteria; kingdom Bacillati; phylum Actinomycetota; class Actinomycetes; order Pseudonocardiales; family Pseudonocardiaceae; genus Amycolatopsis; species Amycolatopsis sp. NPDC052450. The sequence goes on from NZ_JBIUAQ010000031.1 coordinate 10,720, forward strand.
TCGGACGACGAGCGCAGGCTCGGCGAGCTGACCGCCGAGGACCGCAGCGTCGAGGTGGCACTGCGCCTGTCCTACGAGCAGCTCCGGCCTGCCGAACAGAACGCGTTCACGGTGCTCGGCCTGTCGCCGACTTCCGAATTCGACCGGCTTTCGGTCGCCGCTCTGCTGGGCTCCTCGCCCGCCGAAGCCGAACGGCAGCTGGAAAGCCTGGTCGACGCCAGCCTCGTGCAGGAACCGGCGAGTGGTCGTTACCGGCTGCACGACCTGGTGGCGGTCTACGCGCGGCGGCTCGCCGGCGAGATGCCCGAAGACGCCGCCGACGCGGCGCGGAAACGGGTGTACGGCCTGTATCTCAGCGCCGCTCGCCGGGCGAGTGAATGGGGTGTCGCGCGGTTCCCGCTGGAATCCGGGGGAGCGTTCAGCGGGCAACGGGACGCTTCCGCCTGGCTCGACGCCGTCGGCGACCTGCCGGAGGTGGTGACCCAAGCCGCCGAAGCCGGACTCGACGGCCTCGCTTGCTCGATCGCCGAGGGGCTGGTCGACTATCTCGCGCGCCAGCAGCGGTACCACGAATGCCGGACGGCATTGCAGATCGCGCTGCCCTTGGCGGAACAGGCCGAAGACGAACGGCTCGTGTCGTCGCTGCGGTTCTGCCTCGGCTACGCCTACGCCGCGCAGGGGCAGCTGGACCGGGCGCGCGGCTGCTTCGACGACGCGCTGCGGGCGGGCCAGGCCTCGGGTGACCGCGGGGTGGAGGCCCGGGCGCTGGGCGGGCTTGCCATGGCGGATCTGATCGACGGCAGGCACGATCTCGCCATCCCCGGCACGCGGCGGGTGATGGTCTTGGCCGAGGAGGTCGGGGACGGCTGGCTCGCCGAACGATCGCTGTCCGCGCTCGGCTATCTCGCCTATCTGCAGGGCGAGCACGAAGAAGCGCTGGCCCACCTTGGCCGTGCCCGTGAGCTGAGCGAGGAGATCGGCAGCGCGGGGATGCTGGCGCGGGTGCTGTGCCATATCGGCACCGTCCAGCTCGAAATCGGCAGGTTCGCCGAAGCCGCGCTGGACTTCCGGAGGTCCGTCGAACTCGCCGAGGAGACCACGGACGGCCTGCTGACCGCGACGGCTCTCGCCCGCCTGGGTGCCGCGGAACTGGAACTGGGGAACCTCGACGCGGCGTTCGAACTCCAGCGGCGGGCGCTGACCGCGGTCACCGAGGAGACCATCGCCGGGATGGAGTCCGAGATCCGCAACCGGCTCGGCCGCACCCATCTCGCCGCGGGTGATCCCGTGGCGGCGAGGGAGCATTTCGAGTGGGTGCTCACCACCATCGGATCCGACGGCGATTCCCTGCAACGTTCCCTCGCGCTCGAAGGTCTGGACCTCACCAGACAGTCGGTACGCCGGCGTTGATGATCGTGAAGCGGTGCCCCGCCATGCTCGTCCGCCAGCGCGCGAAGTAGGCGTCGGCGGCGTCGGTCAGATGCACCCCGGAACGGACCTCGTGGACGACGCAGGCCCAGTCCGCGGCGTCGCACAGCACCAGTTCCCGCGGTGCCCCGCGTTTCCGGAGCACGGACGAGCAAAGGGCACCGCGCCTGCCGACGTTGCCGTCGTCGAGGCAGCGGCGGAGGTCCTCGACGGCGTGAGCGGCGGTTTCGAACAACGTCCACCGGTACTTCGGCGACGGGCGGCCGTCGGCCCACGGCATGAAGAACGCCGCCCAGCTCCAGCCGGGGCCGACGACCTCGTCCCGCTCCCCGGGACTCGGAGCGTCTTCCCGGGGCAGCACCATGTTGTACGGGGTCCGGCTCGCCGGGCTCATGCACGTCTCCTCGTGGACCACCGGCCCGCGAGCGCGGATCCGTGCCCGGAACCGTAGGGCGGAGCCATGAAATCCCGATGAAACGCCGCCGCGCTCACGGACCGGTGAGCGGTCGCCTCAGATCTGCGGCACCACGGTCAGCCGTCGTCCGTTGAGCGGCTGGGGCGCGCGGGCGTTGCCGTCGCCGAACAGGCCCTGGAACCGCGCGATCGTCGACGGCGAGACGGTCTGCTCGGACATCAGGAACCACTGCACGCCTTCTTGTCTGTGCTCCTGGCCCTGATGACCCTTTTTCCCGTCGTGGACCCGGTTTCGCGAACAGGCGCCTGCGACGGAACGGAAGGGGTGACCGTCGCGGTCGGCATGGCGGCCGAAGTGCTCGTGCGGTGCGTGCCCGGCTCACCCGGTGACGCGCGGACCGCGCTCGAGCGGTCCGGGCTCGCGGTGCGACTGGGGAGCGGAACCGGGCCGTACGGGGATTCTCGCTACGTCTGCGTCGTCGAGGGCGTCCCCGGCGGCGATTCCTGCACCGGCCATCGGGACGGGGCGCCGTTCTGGAAGGTGTGGCGGGTCGGGCTGGACCCGGTCGCCTGGCGCGAATCCCGGACCCAGGGCGGGCCCGGCGCGGTGCCGGTCTGCCCGGGCGGGCTCGTCGGATTCGGATTCGGGGCCAGGACTTCACAGCTGCCCGTGGCGCCGGATCGAATGGTGACGACGCCTCGGTGGCTTCCGCCGAGGTGTGACCAGCGTCGCTGATCAATACCCTAGGGGGGTATGTAAAGTGATGGTGAGAGCGGCGCCCGAGCCCGCTCCACGATCGCGGGTGGCACCCGCACTAAGGACGCGCACGATGAACACGCACGCTCACGGCACGCACGACCACGAACCCGCCGGGCTCGCGTCGACGAAGGGTGGCTACACCCTCGCGCCCACCACCACGATGCTCGTTCCGGGAATGATCCGCCCGTTCACCTTCCGCGTCCTCGGTCCCGACGGGGCGCCGGTGACGGCCTACGACGTCGAACACGAGAAGCGCCTGCATCTCATCGTCGTCCGCCGCGACACCGCCGGCTTCCAGCACATCCACCCGGAACTGGGCGAGGACGGCACGTGGACCGTGCCGCTGGCCGTCGACGAGGCGGGGGTCTACCGCGTCTTCGCCGACTTCAAGCCCAGCGGTGGAGTCGCGACGACCTTGGGGGCCGACCTCTTCGCCGCCGGGGACTTCCGTCCCGTCGAGCACGCGCCCTCGCGGGTCGCGGAGGTCGACGGATACCGGGTCGAACTCGAAGGCGAACTCACGCCGGGCAAGCCGTCGAAGGTGACGCTCACCGTCACCGAAAACGGCCGTGAAGTCACCGATCTGCAGCCGTATCTGGGTGCTTACGGGCATTTGGTCGCCTTGCGCGGCGGCGACCTCGCGTACCTGCACGTCCACCCGGACGGCGAGCCCGGTGACGGCCACACCGCGGCTGGGCCGACGGTCACGTTCTTCGCGGGAGTCCCGACCGGCGGCACTTACCGGCTCTTCCTCGACTTTCGGCACGGGGACAAGGTTCGCACCGCCGAATTCACCGTCACCGCTTGACGCCCTGGCCGACCCTCCTCCACTATGAACACGTGTTCATGAACTGGTGTTCATAACGGAGGAGGTTCTGGGATGTCCGGCATCGTCAACACCGCTCAGGCGGAAGCGTGGAACGGCTACGAGGGACGGCACTGGGCCGAGCACGACGAGCGCTACGACGCGGTGAACAGCGGGTTCAACGAATTCCTGTTCGGCGCGGCCGGGATCGGCGAGCGTGACCGGGTGCTCGACATCGGCTGCGGCAACGGGCAGGTCACCCGGCTCGCCGCCGTCCGTGCCCCGCTCGGTGGCGCGACCGGGATTGATCTGTCCGCGCCGATGCTCGCCACGGCGCGGGCCCGCGCGGAGGCGGAAGGTGTCGCGAACGTCGTGTTCGACCAGGGTGACGTCCAGGTCTTCCCGTTCGGTGAAGATGTTTTCGACGTCGCGCTCAGCCGGTTCGCGGTGATGTTCTTCGCCGATCCTGTCGCCGCCTTCACCAACGTGCGCCGCGCACTGCGACCCGGCGGCAAGCTCGCGTTCCTGTGCATGACCGAACTCGCCGGAACCGATCTGGGTGCCGTTTTCGCCGCGCTGGCACCGTTTCTGCCGACCCCGACCGGCGAAGACGGAACCGGCCCGACGTCGTTCGCCGATCCGGCGCGGGTCCGCTCGGTGCTGAGCGACGCCGGATTCCTCGACGTCGCCTGCACGCGTGTCGAGGCCGATCAGGTTTGGGGGAGCGATGTGCCGGACGCGGCCGGTTTCATGGCGGGCTGGGGGCCGGTCAAGTATCACCTCGACCAGGCCGGAGCCGAAGCCGCGGCCGGCGCGCGGGAAGCTCTTTCGGCCGCGCTCCGGCCTTTCGACGGACCGGGCGGTGTCCGCCTGCGCGGCGCGGCGTGGCTGGTCACGGCTTCCGCGCGCGGCTGAGCCCCGATGTCACCGAGGAAAGCGGCGGTCCTGCGCCACACCGAAGACGGCCGGAGCCTGCGCGAGCACCTGATCGCGACGGCCGCGGACCTGATTTCCGCCAACGGCACCGCGGAACTCACGGTTCGCGCCATCGCGCGTGCGGCCGGGGTCGCCGACGGCGTGCTGTACAACCATTTCTCCGACAAGGAAGAGTTGCTGGCCAACGCGTTGGCCGAACACGTGCGGAGGGTCGAAGCCGGTCTCGGCGAGCTGCCCGCGCCCGGTTCGGGTACGGTCGAGGCCAATCTCCATGCCCAGCTGTCCTACGGTTTGGCTTTGCACAAGGAGATCCTGCCCGCGTTCGCCGGGTTGCTCGCCCGCCCCGCCGTGCTCGCGCGGTACGGAGAGCTGGGCGAGGCCGCGGAGACCTGGCGAGACCGCCTCGCCGAATACCTGTGCGCGGAAAAGGAACTCGGCAGGCTGGACGGCGATGTCGAAGCGGCGGCGGCGATGCTGGTCGGGGTCTGCCACGAAACAGTGCTCGCCGGCCTGCTTCCGCACGGGCCGAAAGTGACCACCACGCCGAGTACGGAAGCAGTGGTCACGACGGTGCTGGAGGGCATCGCGGCCCGATGATCCCCGGCACGGGTTGATCCTCGCCCGTTTTGGGTAACCCGATTGTGCGACTTCAGCAGGGAGGCCGCGTGCAACGGGAGGGGTGGCTCCATGATCAGCGTCGCGGAGCATCCGGTGCCGGGGACCTGGGTGCTCGACCTGCGAGCCACCACGCCCCGGGCCTTGCCCGACATGCGAGCCTGGGTCGTCAGATGCCTTCCCGATCTCGGCGAGGGTCACCGTGACGACGTCCTGCTGGCGGCGACCGAACTCGTCGCCAACGCCTACGTGCACGGAGGTGGCGCACGCCACATCCAGTTGTGGCGCGGCGTGACACCGTGTGCCGTCCGCATCGAGGTCGCGGACGTCAGCGTCGAACAACCCCGGGCGCGGTGTTCGCAGATCGAGGACCCCCGCGGGCGAGGGCTGCTCGTCGTCGACGGCGTGGCGGTGCAATGGGGCGTCCGGCGCGAGCCGGTTCGAGGCGGAAAGATCGTCTGGGCGCATATCCGCTGCGACGGAGGCTGCCCGGAAGCGCTTCCACGTGTGCGCGGGAAGCGCTCCCGGAGCTGACTCAGGCCGCGCGGCGTGCGGTGAGCAGGCCGAGAGCCGAGATGGCGGCGAAGCCGAACAACAGCCACCTCGCCGACGTGAGCACCGAAGGGCCGCCGAGGTTGACCAGCAGGCCGGCGACCGCCGCGCCGAACGCGGTCGACATCGTCAGGACCGTGGCGATCCCGGCGGCGGCCTTCCCGCCTTCGCCCTCCGGTGCGGAGGTCATCGCCGCGACGGACAGATGGGGCATCGCGATGCCGATTCCCATGCCACCGAAGAAGAGCACCGGCAGCCACGCGAGAACGAGGGGCAGCGGCGGCTGTTCTGTCTGCAACAGGCCCAGCACGGCGAATCCGGCGGCGAGACAGGCCGGCCCGGCGAGCACGAGCCGCCGAGTCTCACGAGCCGAAGCGCTGACGAGCTGGCTCACCGACCAGCCCAAGGACAGCGCGGCGGCGAAGAACCCCGCTGCCGCGGGCGGCAGTCCGCCCAGCCGCTGGCCGAAGAGCGGCAAGAACGTCTCCACCGAGACACCGGACGCCAGCACCATGATGGTCAGGTAGATCCACCGCAGCCGCGAACCCGGCCGGTACACCGAACCGGGCAGCACACTCGCCGTCGCGCGCTTTTCCGTCACCAGGAACGCGGCCACGAGAACGAGACCCAGCGCGATGAAGCCCGCCATCGCGAGCGTGCCGGAAAGGATCCCGGCCATGCTCACCGCTCCGGTCGCGCCGACGATCAAGGACAGCGACACGACCGGAACCGGCGGCGCCTGCGCCGGACGTTCACCGCGGGGGAGCGCCCGTGGCACGAAGACCGCCAGCGCGGCCGCCACCACGGCAATTACCACGAACGCGGACCGCCACGAGCCGAACTGTGCCGAGAACCCGCCGAGCGCCGGGCCCGCGAAGTTGCCGACCCCGAACATCGCGGAGATCAGGGCGCTTCCCCGGCTCCACAGCCGGGGCGGCAGCGCTGAATGGATCAGGGCGAAACCCAGTCCGGTCAGCAGACCGGCGCCGAGCCCCTGTGTCCCGCGGCCGACGAGGAGGACCGGCATCGACGGGCTCACCGCGCACAACACCGAACCCGCGGCGAAGACGCCGAAGCCGATCAAATAGGAACCCTTGCCGCCGAAGCGGAAAAGGGCTTGACCCACCACCATGGTCGCGACGACCTCGGCGACCAGGAACGCCGTCATCGTCCAGGCGTACAACGGCCGTCCGCCGATGTCCTGGATCGCCGTCGGCAGCAGGCTCGCCGCCACGTAAATGGTGATCGCGCCGACGAGCACGCCACCCGCCAACACCACCGAAGTGCTCGTATGACGGCCCAGTTCTCGCCAGGATCCGACGTCTTGCCCGATGCTCACGCGTTTCTCCTCGTTGTCGAAAGGATTGCGCTTCGCATCCTGTCGGCGCGGGGAGCCCCGGTAATCGGACAAATCGGACGTGAATTACGTCACATTTTCGTGCGGCCCTCGATGGCGGCACGGGCCGCCTCGACCGACTTCCGGACGACGACTTCCGTGGAATAGCCCTGTTTCGTGAAGACGCCGTCCAGGTAGAACGTGCCGTAGCCGTGTGCCTGGGTGAACAACTGCTCCATCAGTTCCAGCCCGTCCTGTGGCCGATCGGCGACGGTGAGGCAGAGCATGACGAACTGGTCGGTCAGGCGGCGGGTCTGCTCGTGCAGGTCGGCGTGCTCCGGGCCCTGCAGTCCGTCCGCGTAGATGACGTTCATCCCTGCCCGGCGTTCGATCAGGTACTCCGTGTACGCGCCGGCGGCCGCGGCGAGCGCGGCGACGGGCTCACTCTCGGCCTCGACGGCGTCGTGCACCCTGTCGGCCAGTTGGCAGGCGACACTGGTCGCGATCGCGGCCAGCAGGCTTTCCTTGGTCGGGAAATGCCGGTACGGCGCGCCGGGGCTGACCTTCGCGCGCCTGGCGACCTCGGCGACGGAGAACGCGCCGAGGCCCTGTTCGGCGATCAAGTCGAGCGAGACCCGCACGAGTTCGGCGCGGAGGTCGCCGTGGTGGTACTTGCCGCCCATGTCGTGGATCACACCGTTCAGGTCGCGGAATATGTAAGAGCCCTCTTACGCTAGTTGTAAGTGACCTCTTACATGGTCTCACTGTTTCTCGGAGGGTTTCATGACGACGACCACGCACGCCATCGCCGCGCCGTCCCCGGGCGCCGCACTGTCGCCGACGACCATCGAGCGTCGCGACCTGCGTCCGGACGACGTGCTGATCGACATCGCGTACGCGGGGATCTGCCACAGCGACATCCACCAGGTGAAGGAGGACTGGGGCAGCGCGATCTTCCCGATGGTGCCGGGCCACGAGATCGCCGGCGTCGTCGCCGCGGTCGGCTCCGACGTCACGAAGTACCAGGTCGGAGACCGCGTCGGCGTCGGCTGCATGGTCGACTCCTGTGGCGAGTGCGAATACTGCCTCGCGGGCACCGAGCAGTTCTGTCTCAAGGGCAACATCCAGACTTACAACGGAGTCGGCTTCGACGGCGAGAACACCTACGGCGGGTACAGCCGCCAGATCGTCGTGAAGGACGGCTTCGTCTGCCGGATTCCGGAAGGGATCGGCCTCGACGTCGCCGCCCCGCTGCTGTGCGCGGGCATCACCACCTACTCCCCGCTGAACCGCTGGGGTGCCGGACCGGGCAAGAAGGTCGCCGTCGTCGGCCTCGGCGGGCTCGGCCACATGGCGGTCAAGATCGCGGTCGCCATGGGCGCCGACGTCACCGTGCTCAGCCAGAGCCTGAAGAAGCAGGAAGACGGCCTGAAGCTGGGTGCGAAGGACTACTTCGCGACCGGTGACGCGTCAACGTTCCAGACGCTTCGCGGCCGCTTCGACCTGATCCTCAACACCGTTTCGGCGACGCTGCCCGTCGACTCCTACCTCGGCATGCTGCGGGTCGGCGGAGCCATGGTCAACGTCGGCGCGCCCGGCGAACCGCTGTCCTACAACGCCTTCTCGCTGCTCGGCGGCAACAAGGTGCTCGCCGGTTCGATGATCGGCGGCATCGCCGAGACCCAGGAGATGCTCGACTTCTGCGCCGAGCACGGCATCGGCGCCGAGATCGAGACGATCTCGGCCGACCAGGTGAACGTGGCCTACGACCGGGTCGAGAACAGCGACGTCCGCTACCGGTTCGTCATCGACGCGGCGACCATCGGCGCCTGACTTCCTCTGTCCGTGAAGGCCTCCTTGAGGGACCCAGAGTCCCTCAAGGAGGCCTTCACGGACTCGGGAAGCGTCACATCAGCAGCAGGGGCACGGTGTTCATCGCGGTGTGCGCGGCGATCGGCGCCCACAGGTTGCGGTAGCGCGACCACAGGTAGCCGGTGAACAGGCCGAAGAACCCTTGGAAGGCCACGATCGCGCCCAGCGTCAGCGGCAGTGATCCCTGCCCGTGCGTCGGCAGGTGCAGCCACGCGAACAGCAGCGACGCCAGCAGGATTCCCGGCCACCGCCCGAAAAGCGCTTCCAGCCGGGTCTGCAGCATGCCGCGGAAGAAGACTTCTTCGAGCACGTTCGCGGTGAAGAAGGTCAGCGTCGCGCCCACCGCCAGGTACACCGGATCCGGGTAGTCCTCCGCGGTCGGCAGCGGCGGCGCGAGCGGGCCGAGGACGTAGAGCCAGCCGAACACGAGCACCGCGGGAATCGGCGCGAGCCATTGCCACGTCTGCCGGGGCCGCCACGTGATCCGGAACGGATCCGGTTTCCCTTGGGAGCGCAGGGTTCGCAGGAGAATCAGCGGCAGCACCAGGAACACGAGCGGCTTGGCGAGCCCCCAGATGTCGCGGACCAGCGCCTGCTGTCCCGCCATCGACACGAGGAACAACGCCAGCGGCCACACAAAGGCGATGAGCGCCAAGGCACCCGCTTGGCGGCGCAGGGCGCGGCGGTCGTCCACCTCGGCGGGCAACGACGGTGCGCGGAGCGGGATCGCGCGGACCAGCAGGATTCCCGCCAGCGCGGGAATCACCGCGCCCCAAAGGGAAAGCCGTTTGTCCGAGTCCGCGGACGGCTGGATCGTGTCGTTCCCGGTCGCCAGCAACAGCGCGGGTGCCGCGAGGAAGACCACGAGTCCGCCGATGAGGGCGATCCTGGCGGCTTCCGGGCGGGCACCGGTTTTTTCCATCACCGGGCAAGGATCTTCGAAGCGGGCGCGACCGCGCGTCATCACTTCGTAGGATTTCAGCCGACCGCGATGACCTTTTCCAGGCTGCGCAGGCACAAGCTGAGCGCTTCGTGCTTCGGTGTCTTCCCGTCCTGCACCGCTTCCCAGCCCGTGTAGAGCAGGGCCCACAGCAGTTGCAGCAGCCATTCCTTCGACATCGCCGGATCGATCGTGCCTTCGGCGTGCCCGCGCTCGATCAGCCTCAGCAGCGACCGGTCGTCTTCGCTCTCGTCCTGCCATTCGGGGCGGGTCACCAGATCCGGCATGGTGAAGAGCAACTGGAAGACGTCGCCGAACTCGAAGTACTCCTGGCACAACCTCGCCAGCGCGGCCGGAGCCGGGCCTTCGTCGAGCCGTGCCCGCCGGGTGCCTTGGGACACCTTGTCGAGGGCGTCGTGGCTGATGGCGTCGATGAGGTCGGAGCGTTCCGCGAAATACCGGTGCACCGTGGTGCGACCGACGTTCGCGGCCGCCGCGATGTCGGCCAGCGTGGCGCTCGGTTGCTTCGTCAGTTTCTCGATGGCCGCGTCCAGGATCGCGCGCCGGGTCCTCGCCCGGACACCCGTCTCGGTGACCACACCCTCACTCATGGCCGGTACCGTACCTCGCTCTCCGATATGGAACTCAGTTGACGATTTTAGAACATGCGTGTTCCATTGAGAACCATGGATACTCCACGATTGAAGGTGCTGTGGTCGTTCGCGCGGCCACACAAGGGGGCACTCGCGATCGGCCTGGTACTCGCCCTGCTCGGCTCCGCGGCCGGTCTCGCGACGCCCATGGTCACGAAATGGGTGCTCGACTCGCTGGGCTCGTCGGCGTCGCTGGCGGGACCCGTGCTGGCGCTGCTCGGCTTGATGCTGGCCGGCTCGGTGATCTGGCTGACGCAGTGGATCCTGCTCGGCACGGTCGGCGAGCGGGTGGTGCTGAAGGCCAGGGAATCGATGGTGCGGCGGTTCTTCCGCGCGACGATCCCGGCGATCACGAAACGGCCGACGGGGGAACTGGTCACCCGCGTCACCTCGGACACCGTGCTGCTGCGCGAGGCCGCGTCGTCCAGTGTGATCGGGCTGATCAACGGCGTCGTCATGCTCATCGGCACCTTGGTGCTGATGAGCGTGCTCGACCCGGTGCTGCTCGCGACGACGGTGGCCGCCGTGCTCGTGGTGATCGCGCTGTTCGCGTGGCTCATGCCCGCCATCGCGAAGGAACAGGAGAAGGCGCAGGACCGGGTGGGCCGTCTCGGCGGCGTACTCGAGGGCGCGCTGCGGGCGATCCGCACGGTGAAGGCCAGTCGCGCCGAAGACCGGCAGTCCGAACGGGTCCTGGTCGACGCCGAAGCCGCCACCGTGCACGGCGTCCGCGCGGTTCGGCGGGAGGCCGTCGCCTGGGTGGTGGCGTGGACCGGCATCCAGGGCGCGATCCTGGTGATCCTCGGCCTCGGTGCCTGGCGCGTCGGCGCGGGTTTGCTCGAAGTGTCGAGCCTCATCGCGTTCCTGCTGTACGCCTTCGCGTTGATGGACCCGATCACCGAACTGAGCCAGAACATGACCGCGTTGCAGGCGGGCATCGCGGCGGCGGGGCGGATCCGGGAAATGGACGCGCTGGAGGTCGAAGAGGACACGGTGGCCAAGGCGCCGGAAATCGCGGACGGGCGGGACGGCCCGGTACTGGAACTGCGCGGGGTGACCGTGAGCTACGGCGGCGATCCGGCACTGCGGGACGTGTCACTGAAGATCCCGAGGCGCGGGCACACCGCGATCGTCGGGCCGTCCGGGGCGGGCAAGACCACGATGCTGTCGCTGATCATGCGGTTCGTCCGGCCGCGGTCGGGTTCACTGCTGCTGGACGGGCGTGAGTACGCGGACCTGCCGTACGCGGAGGTACGGGCACGGCTGGCCTACGTCGAGCAGGAGACGCCGATCGTGCCGGGAACGATCAGGGAGAACGTGCTCTTCACCCATCCGGACGCGACCGAGGAGGAGGTGTGGCGGGCACTCGGCGAAGTCCGGCTGAGCGACAAGATCGCCGCACTCGACGACGGCCTCGACACCCCGCTTTCGTCGACGTCGGTGTCCGGTGGGGAACGGCAGCGGATCGCGCTGGCGAGGGCGATCCTGCGCACGCCGGACGTGGTGTTGCTGGACGAGGCGACCGCGCAGGTCGACGGCCGGACCGAGAGCGCGATCCACGACTGCATCCGGCGCCTGGCGCGCGAAGGGGCCGTGGTCACCGTGGCGCACCGGCTGTCCACGGTGATCGACGCGGACACCATCGTGGTGATGGAGGACGGCCGAGTGCGGGCGAGTGGCAGCCACGAACAGTTGCTCGCCACCGACACGCTGTATCGCGAACTGGTGGAGGCACTGCGGATCGCGGGGGAGGGCGCGCCGGTTCCCGGCTGATCCGCTCAGGCGGAGACGGCGCGGACTCCCGGCGGCATCTCGCGGTTGATCTCGTCGAGCCGGGTGGCGACGGTCCGGCAGGGTTCGCAGTCCGCCAGATGCGTGGCGATCAGATCCGCACGGCGGCCCGGCACGCCGCCGCGGAGCCACGCGCCCATGCGGCGCCGCGCTTCCCGGCAGCACGGCGTGCCCGCTTCGGGGACCTGCGCCTGGAGGAAGGCTTGGCGCAGTCCTTCGCGGGCCCGCAGCGCCAGGACGGAGGCGCCGTTGGGCGACACGCCCAGCAGTGGCGCCACCACCTTCGGCGAGTCTCCTTCGGCCTCGGTCCGCCACAACACGGTCCGCCAGCGGCCGGGGAGCGCGCAATAGGCGCGCCACGCCAACCGGGCGTTCGAGCGGCTGATGAGCAGTTCCTCCGCGCCCACGACCCCGGCGGCCTCTTCGACCGCCGGGGTCGTGCCGTACAACTCGACCCGTTTGTGGTGATGGCTCCACTTGGCCGCGAGATTCCGGATGGTGACCGCGAGATAGGGGCGGAGGTTCTCCCGCGGGCCGCCGCCCGCGCGAATGACGCTCAGGACCCGCACGAAGGCCTCGGCGACGAGGTCGTCGCGTTCGGCCGGCTCGGCGACCCAGCCCGCCGCGATCCGGCGGAGCGGCTCGGCGTGCCGCCGGAAGAGCGCCTCGCCGGCGTCGATGTCGCCGGCACGGAAGGCGTCGAGCAGCGTGGCGTCCACTGCGTCCTGCCCGGCGTCGTCCCTCATCTCGGCCACCGTAACCCGGACGCGGGCCGATCGCGACGACCACGATGTCATCGGTCCCGGCCTGCCGTGTCCGGGATGTGGGAGCGGGAATGAAAGGCGGACCGCCGATGTCGCATCCGTCATGGCCATCCCTTTCGACGACCCGGCCTGGGAGTCGCTGACCGGGCCGCACGCCCACTTCGCCGAAGGCTTCGGCCAGGTCCTGCGCTACCAGGTCGACGTCGCCCCGTTCTTCGCCCTGCCACCCGAACCGGACGAGAGCGTGTGGGCCGACGTCGCCGCGTTGGCGGGCCCGGGGGCGACGGTCACCGTCCACAACGCACTGCCCGTCCCGGACGGCTGGGAGATCCTCGGCAGGATCGCCGGGGTCCGGCTGGTCGACATCGCGCTCGAAGCCGCCGAAGACCCCGAAGCCGTCCTGCTGAGGCCGGACGACGTCCCGGAGATGCTGGACCTCGTCGAGCGGACCCAACCGGGGCCGTTCCGGAAACGGACCATCGAATTGGGGACATACCTGGGAATCCGGCGTGGCGGCGAACTGATCGCGATGGCGGGCGAGCGGCTGCACCCACCCGGCTGGACCGAGATCAGCGCCGTCTGCACCGATCCGGCGTATCGAGGCCAAGGACTGGCGACGCGGCTCATCCGCGCGGTCGCGGCCGGGATCCGGGCCCGCGGTGAGCTCCCGATGATGCACGCGGCGGCGGCGAACACCCCGGCGATCCGGCTTTACCGGTCGATCGGTTTCGAAGTCGTACCGCGGCCGGACTTCGTAACCGTCCGGGTGCCGGGCTCCTTGTGAAGTTGCTCTAACGAGGGATTTCAGAAACTCGCGATGGACTGAACAGCACGGCCGGGCCAGACTTCGCGCCATGAAGGCATTGGTCAAAGCCGACCGAGCACCCGGGCTGGAACTCACCGACGTGCCGGATCCCGCCGTCGGCCCCGGCGACGTCGCCGTCCGCGTGCTGCGCGCCGGGATCTGCGGTACCGATCTGCACATCGACTCCTGGGACGACTGGGCGGCGCGCACCATCGCCGCGCCGCTGGTCATCGGGCACGAGTTCGTCGGCGAGGTGGTCGAGATCGGCCGGTCGGTGACGACGGTCAAGGTGGGCGACCTGATCAGCGGCGAGGGCCACCTGGTCTGCGGAAGCTGCCGCAACTGCAAGGCCGGGCGGCGCCACCTGTGCGCCAGGACCAAGGGCCTCGGCGTGCACACCGATGGCGCCTTCGCCCAGTACGCCGTCCTGCCCGAGCAGAACGCCTGGGTACACCGCACCAAGGTCGACCTCGACATCGCCGCGATCTTCGACCCGCTCGGCAATGCCGTGCACACCGCGCTGTCCTTCCCGGTCATCGGCGAGGACGTGCTGGTCACCGGCGCCGGCCCGATCGGCATCATGGCCGCAGCCATCGCACGCCACGCGGGCGCGCGCAACGTCGTCGTCACCGACGTCAGCGAGCACCGCCTGGAACTGGCCCGCAAGGTCGGCGTCGACCTCGCACTGGACGTCTCCACCTCGACCATCGCGGACGCGCAGGAGCGGCTCGGCATGGCCGAGGGCTTCGACGTCGGCATGGAGATGAGCGGGCGGCCCGAGGCGCTGCGCGACATGATCGCGAACATGTCCCACGGCGGCCGCGTCGCGCTGCTCGGCCTGCCCGCCTCCGACGTGTCGGTCGACATCGCCGCCGTCGTGCTGAAGATGATCCAGATCAAGGGGATCTACGGGCGAGAGATGTTCGAGACGTGGTACTCGATGTCCGTGCTGCTGCAGGCAGGGCTGGACATCTCGCCGGTGGTCACCCACCGGTTCGGCTACACCGAGTACGAGAAGGCGTTCGCGACGGCCAGGGAAGGCCGCTGCGGCAAGGTCATTCTGGATTGGACGGAGAACTGATGTACGGCGCGATGCGCGACGACCTCAAGGCCGGGCTCGCCGAGATCCGGGAAGCCGGGCTGTACAAGGGCGAGCGGGTGATCCAGGGGCCGCAACGGGCTTCGGTCAGTGTCGCCGGCGGCGACGTCCTCAACTTCTGCGCCAACAACTACCTCGGCCTCGCCGACCACCCCAAGCTGGTCAAGGCCGCGCAAGAGGCGCTGGACCGCTGGGGCTTCGGCATGGCGTCGGTGCGGTTCATCTGCGGGACGCAGCAGCCGCACAAGGAACTCGAGGCGAAGCTCTCGGAGTTCCTCGGCACCGAGGACACGATCCTCTACAGCTCCTGTTTCGACGCCAACGCCGGGCTCTTCGAGACGTTGCTGACCGATCAGGACGTCATCATCTCCGACGAGCTCAACCACGCGTCGATCATCGACGGCGTCCGGCTCTGCAAGGCGAAGCGGATGCGCTACCGCAACCGCGACGTCGCGGACCTGGAAGCCCGGCTGAAGGAGGCATCCGGCGCTCGGTACCGGATGATCGCCACCGACGGCGTGTTCTCGATGGACGGCTACCTCGCGCCGCTCGACGAGATCTGCGAGCTGGCCGAACGCTACGACGCCCTGGTGATGGTGGACGACTCGCACGCCGTCGGCTTCACCGGCCCGACCGGACGCGGCACGCCCGAGCTGTTCGGCGTCCAGGACAAGGTCGACGTGCTGACCGGCACCCTCGGCAAGGCCCTCGGCGGCGCGAGCGGCGGCTACACCTCGGGCCGCGCGGAGATCGTCGAGATGCTGCGGCAGCGTTCGCGCCCGTACCTGTTCTCGAACTCGCTCGCGCCGTCGATCACCGCGGCCGCGCTCGCCACGCTGGAGCTGTTGGACTCCTCCGGTGAACTGCTGGGCAAGCTGCGCGCCAACACCGAGCTGTTCCGGCGCCGGATGACCGAGGCCGGTTTCGACCTGCTCCCCGGCGAGCACCCCATCATCCCGGTGATGATCGGTGACGCCGCCAAGGCCGGGAAGATGGCGGATCTGCTGCTCGACCAGGGCATCTACGTGATCGGGTTCTCGTACCCGGTGGTCCCGCACGGCAAGGCCCGGATCCGGACGCAGATGTCGGCCGCGCATTCGACCGACGACGTCAACCGGGCCGTCGACGCGTTCGTGACAGCAAGGTCCATGATGGACGAATGATCGATCCGCGACGGCTGCGGGTACTGCGCGCCCTCGCCGACCACGGCACCGTGACGGCGGCGGGCCAGGCGCTGCACCTGACGCCGTCCGCGGTCTCCCAGCAGCTGGCCGCCCTCGAAGCCGAGTGCGGCCAGCAGCTGCTTCGCCGCCGGGGCCGCCGGGTTTCGCTGACCCCCGCCGGTGAACTGATGGTGGTGCACGCCAACGCCGTCGCCGCCGAACTGGAACGGGCGCGGGCCACGCTGGCCGCGCTCGATTCCGGTGTCCAGGGCATGGTGCGGCTGGCGAGTTTCGCCTCCGCGATCACGATGGTCGTCGCGCCGGCGATCGCCGCGTTGCGTACCGGTTCGCCAGGGGTCTCCATCCAGGTGCAGGACGTCGAGGGGCACGCGAGTATCCCGCTGCTGCTCGACGGCGAGATCGACCTGGCGATCACCGAGGAGTACCGGCTCTCGCCACGAACGGATGAAAGCAGGCTTACCCGGTTCCCGTTGTACGTGGAGCCGTTCGACGCAGTGCTGCCCACCGCGCACCGGCTCGCCGAAGCGTCCGAAGTGGACATCGACGAACTCGCCGACGACGACTGGATCGCGCCGAAACCCGGCAATCCCTGCCGCGACGTGCTGATGATCGCGTGCGCCAATCCGGAGATCCGGCACGTCTCCGACGATTTCCACGCGATCACCACCCTCGTCGCCGCGGGCGAGGGCGTGGCTTTGGTGCCGCGCAACGCTTTCACCGCCGTGCCCGGCGCGGTCGCCGTCCCGCTGCGCGGCGAGCCGCCACTGCGCCGCGTGTTCGCCGCGGTCCGGCGGGGAAGCGCGGACCACCCGCTCCTCAAGACCGCGCTCTCCGCGCTGCTGGACGCGGCGCCCGGTCATGCGAATGCGGACCGGGCGAGCCACACCTAAGATCCTCCTCACCTGCCGTCGAAGGAAAGACAGGGTGCGGATGCTCCAGATCGATGGCCTCACCTGGATCGTCACGATCGGGCTGGTGCTCGGGCTCCTGGCACTCGACCTCGTCCTCGCGGCCGTGCGGCCGCACAAGGTCGGTTTCGGCGAGGCGGTGGCCTGGTCGGTCGGCTACATCCTGGTCGCGGTGGCGTTCGGCGTCTGGCTGACGCTCGCGCACGGTGGCGACTTCGGGCAGCAGTACTTCGCGGGTTACATCGTCGAGAAAAGCCTGTCGGTCGACAACCTCTTCGTCTTCGTGATCATCATGACGACCTTCGCGGTACCCGAGGAACACCAGCACAAGGTGCTCACGTTCGGCATCGTCGTCGCGCTGATCATGCGCGCGATCTTCATCGCGCTCGGCGCCACGCTGCTCTCGTTGTTCTCCTTCATGTTCCTGCTGTTCGGATTGCTGCTGATCTACACCGGCGTCCAGCTCTTCCGGCACCGCGACGAAGATCCGGACGTCGAGAACAACGTGGTGGTGCGGACCGCGCGCCGCCTGCTGCCGCTGTCCACCGAATACGACGGCGGCAAGCTGTTCACCCGCGTCGAGGGGAAGCGGGTGGGCACGCCGCTGGTGGTGGTGCTGCTAGCGATCGGCGGGATCGACCTGCTGTTCGCGCTCGACTCGATCCCCGCGGTCTTCGGGGTCACCGACGAGCCGTATCTCGTCTTCGCGGCCAACGCCTTCGCCCTGCTGGGCCTGCGTGCGCTGTACTTCCTGGTCAAGGGCCTGCTCGACCGGCTGGTGTACCTGTCCGCCGGGCTCGCGATCATCCTCGGGTTCATCGGGATCAAGCTGATCCTGCACTGGGCCCATGTGGACATCGACGAAAGCGTCCCGGAGATCTCGACGCCGGTGAGCCTCGCGGTGATCATCGGCATCCTCGTCGTGGTGACGGTGGCGAGCCTGCTCAAGACCCGCAAGGATCCGTCCGCCAAGGCACATCCGGGCTCGCTGCGCGGCTCCCGACCCGAAGAGGACTAGCGCCAGCCACGTTCGAGGAGATCGAAGATTCTCTCGACGTCGTTCCGCGGATCCTGCCTGCCCCTGGTGAGCGCCGGAATGTCCAGTACGAATCGCGCGAGCGCGTGGCAGGCGATGTCGTCGGAGTCCACGCCGGCGTCCTCGGCGATGGCGGCGCCGAGGGACTTGGCGTGCCGGGTCCACATGCGCTCGCCGTACTCCTGTAGCGCGGGAGTTCCGCTCACCAGCGCGGTGAACCCGGCGTACTGGGGGTGCGCCGTGAGCGGCAGCCACGTGGCGAGCACGTACTCGCGCAGCGCCTCGACGACGCCCTGGTCTTCCGGCCGTTGCCGCACCGCGGCGATCAGGTTCGCTTCCCGGTCTTCGGACTCGTCGAAGACCAGCGCTTCCTTGCCGGGGAAGTGTTTGAACAACGTCGTGGTCGAGACGTCGGCCGCCTCGGCGATGTCGCGGATGCTCACCTGGTCGTAGCCCCGCTCCAGGAACAACTTCAGCGCGGCGTCCGCCAGCGCCTGGCGGGTGGCCGCCTTCTTGCGTTCACGCCGTCCCGGTGTCTCCATGAGCGCACTGTACCGCATGAGTTGTCACAGTCACTAAGTTGACTCGTTGCACGTTTTAACTCGTTCTGCTTTTCTGGAGTCATGACGATCAGCATCATCGGAGCGGGCCCCGGCGGCCTGACCTGCGCCCGAATCCTGCAGAAACACGGCATTCCCGTGACGGTCTACGACCGAGACCCGCATCCCCAGGCCCGTAACCAGGGCGGCACCCTCGACCTGCGCGCCGACGACGGCCAAGTGGCCCTGCGAGAAGCCGGCCTGCTCGCCGAGTTCTTCGCGCTCGCCCGTCCGGAAGGACAGGAGATGCGCAAACTGGATCCTCTTGGGCGTCTCTTGGAGCACCATGTCCCCACCGAAGGGGAGATGTTCAAACCGGAGATCGACCGCGGTCAGCTCCGTGGTCTGCTCCTCGACTCGCTGGAGCCGGGCACTGTCCACTGGGGACGGACGCTGGATCGCGTCGAGGCCCCCGGGCGCCTGCGGTTCACCGACGGAACGACCGTCGAGACGGACTTGGTCATCGGCGCCGACGGCGCCTGGTCACGGGTCCGCCCGGCGGTTTCGCCCGCTGTGCCCGAGTACGCCGGGATCACCTTCCTGGAGGCCTGGTTCGACGACGTCGAGAACGCGCACCCCGAACTCGCCGAACTCGTCGGCCAGGGTGGCGCGATGGCGGCCGACGGCGACCGGTGCCTGTTCGCCCAGCGCAACAGCGGCGACCACATCCGGGTCTACATCATCCAACGCCTGCCGTCGGATTGGATCGGGTCGGATCCGGAGATCCGCGGCCGGCTGCTCGACGCGTTTTCCGGCTGGTCGCCGACGATGTTACGGATGATCACCGACAACGACGGGCCATACGTCGATCGCCCGTTGTACGTCCTGCCCGTCCCGCACACGTGGGAGCACACGCCAGGCGTGACCCTGCTCGGCGATGCCGCCCACCTGATGCCGCCGCTCGGCGTCGGCGCCAACCTGGCCATGCTCGACGCGTGCGACCTCGCTCTCGCGCTGGCAGGCTCCGCCAGTGTCGGCGAGGCTGTCCGGGCTTATGAGGCAATAATGTTGCCGCGATCGGAGGAAGTCGCGCGACAGCTGGAAAACGGTGCTGCTGGGTTGCTCGAGCTCGATTGAGCGTTCCTTCTGCGATCCGGAACTGTCGGTGGCCGGTTTTAGGTTCTGGATGGATACGTCTCACGTCATTGTGGCGCTACTCAAGGACATGACCGAGTCGGATGTGTTGGGGGATAGGGATGTTGTGGCTGTCGGGAGATGTCCTAGTGTTCGAGAACTTCCTGGCCTTGGGCTGAGTTGCGGCACTGCCGGACAGGCTTGTGCCATTACCGAAAAGCGGCAACGTCCGCCGTAGTCGCGGGTCGGACGTCGAGAGATCTCCGCGTGCGCAGGGACTCTCGACCATGGTCCGGGTTGCAACACTGCCGAGCCGGTCTGTGTCGTTGCCGGGAAACGGTGACGCTCGCGGGGGGCGGATGTCAGGAGATCTCCTTGTATGCGGGACTTCCCGGCGCTGGTCCTCCACCGTGGGGCGAGTTGTAGCGCTGCTGCCGAGCCAGTTGTGTCGTTGCCGGAAAATGGCAATGCCTGTGGCGTCTGTGAGGTCCGGAAATTGTCGGTGGTCGGTTGTAGGTTCTGGGTGTGGATACTTCTCGCGCCGTTGTGGCGCTGCTCAAGGACATGACCGAGTCGGATGTGTTGAAGGAGGTCAACGGTTCGCTGAATTCGTTGGGGGATAGGGATGTTGTGGATGTGGCGGTGGCGGCGTCGGAGGGGATCGCGCGGTTGGAGGCGGTCCGGTTCCGGGCTATCGCACGGTTGGGTCGTCATCGTGGTGGGGTGGGGAGTGTGGTGCAGGAGGTGGCGTTCGCGTTGTCTGTTGTGGACCGTCACGCGGGCGGTCTGGTTTCCACGGCGGAGGCGTTGGCCACGCGGCTGCCGCGGACGTTGGGGTTGATGGATCGTGGGGTGGTGGACGGGTTCAGGGCGGCGAAGGTGGCGGCGGCGACGTCGTGGTTGTCGGATGAGGGCGCTCGGGCGGTGGATGTGGTGTTGGAGGATCGGTTGGCGGGGAGGAATTCGGAGCAGGTCCGCAAAGCGGCGAATCATGCGGCGGTGACGGTGGATCGGGAGGGTGCTTCTCGTCGGTCTGAGCATGCGCGGGCGGGCCGCCGGTTGACGATTCGTCAGGGCGAGGCGGGGGTGGCGTCGATCGAGGTGGAGGACGGGCCGGTGGAGAAAGTCACGGCCGCCTACACCCGGATCGACCGGGAGGCACGCGCGCTCAAGACCGGTGCCGAACCCCGCACGCTGGATCAGCTTCGCGCGGATGTCGCCCTGGACCTGCTGCTGGGCGGGCAGGGCGGGAACAGTGAACGGGCCGAGGTGTTCCTCTACATGGATTTGGCCACCTACCTCGGCGTGAACGACGATCCGGCGGAACTGGCCGGGCACGGGTATATTCCGGCGTCGGTGGCCCGGGAGATCGCCGGTGGGCCGGACACGGTGCTGCGGCGCATCATCACCGACCCACTCTCAGGACAGGTACTCGACCTGGGCCGGGACCGCTATCGGCCCACCGCGGGGGTGGGTGAGTTCGTGCGGGTGCGGGATCGGGAATGCCGAAGACCCGGCTGCCGGCGCCCCGCCCAGGCCTGCGATCTTGATCATGTGGTGCCGTGGCAGTTCGGCGGCCACACCAACGCTGACGAGCTGATCGACCTCTGCCGTCGGGATCATCGGCTCAAAGACGAACCCGGCTGGGTTTACTCGCTCGCTGCGGACGGCACTCTTACGGTCACCACACCGACAGGGCAGAGCTACGACAGCTCGCCTCCGCCGCTGCACGAACCTCGGGTGGCCGAGGAACCACCACCGTTCTGAACCCACTGCCGGAAAACGGCAACGGCCACTGTTGTTACCAGGGCGCGGTTCTGTCTCGTTACCGAAATACGGCGATCGTTGTGAGCTCCCACCGCGGCGGTTCCGTGAAACTGGGCGGCCGTTGCCGAAATACGGCCACGAACTTCCCTCAGGACCTCCGAAACGATGGCGGTAGTCGCCGGTTCCGGTGTGCTGCGACCTTGCACGTCCGACCTGCCGCGCTCGGGCCTCATTGCCGAAATCCGGCCACACTCCCGCTCAGGACCGCCGCTTCAGTGACGGCCGCCGCGGTTCGTTACCGGAATCCGGCTACGGTCCAGGTTTCGTGGGGGCCCCGCGGGCCACGTGTGTGGCGACCAAAGCTCCTTCACCGCGACGGGCACATACCGGGTCGTCACGGTCTAGCCCAGGAAGTCACCCACCAGGTCGCTCGATTCGGGGCGGCACTCGTCGAAGTACGCGTGCCGCGCTCCTGCGAAGAGATGCATCCGCGCGTCGGGTATCCGTCTCGTCAGCAACGGTGCGTTCGCCACGGGGGCGAGCAGGTCGTCGTCGCCGTGCAGGACCAGCGTGGGCGCGGTGATCTCCGGAAGCACGTCCCAGGCGTCGTGGGTGTTGCTCGCGACGAGATGCCCGCGTACCGCGTGCGGCGGCATGCCGTGCGCGCCCAGCACCCGATACGGGCCGGGATTCGCCGCGCGCCAGGCAGGTGTGTACATCAGGTTCTCCAGCGTCTCCCGTGCCTCCACCGAGGACCGCCGGGCCAGCGCGAGCCGTACGTCGTTCGACCGCTCGACACCGTGCGTGCCGCCCGGCGAGGTGCAGCCGAGGACGAGCCGCCGCACCCGGCCGGGATACCGCGCGGCCACCCACTGCGCGACCCGGCCGCCCATCGAGGTGCCGTAGACGTCCGCCTCGGAGACCTCGAGCGCGTCGAGGACCGCGATCACGTCGTCCGCGAAACCCGGTGTGGAGTAAGCGGAATCGGGCACGTCACTGGCTCCGGTGCCGCGGTAGTCCATGGTGATCGTGCTCGGGAAGTCCCCGCGTGCGCGGTCCCACCACGTGTGGTCGTTCGCCTGCCCGGCCAGCAGCACGAGCGGCCTGCCCGTGCCGTGCCACTGGTAGGCCAGCCGGGTGCCGTCGGCGGCGACGGCCTGGCCGGTGCGGGGGAGCACGCCGGTCACTGACGCGCCGCGATTCCGTCGTACATGACCCGCCGGATCGCCCGGCTCATGGTGGCCTGCCTTTCCGGTGACGGGTCGCGCAGTTCGGACAGGATCGACGCGAGGATCATGCCGTTGATCGCGCGGGCGGTGGAGTCGACGTCCAGGTCCTCGTGCAGATAGCCGAGGCGGACGCCGTGATGCAGGTAGCCCGCGGTCAGCTCGGCGGCGGTCTCGTAGAAGTCCAGCACCCGTTCGCGCATCTCGGCGTCGATGCCCGCCGCTTCCAGCAGGAGGAAACGGGCCATCCGCGGGTCGCCGCCGAAGATCCTGGCGAGCGCGTCCCCGATCCGCGCGCTCTGTTTGCGGTACTCGGCGAGGCTGTTGACCGCGTCCGGCGCGTTGTCCGCGGCCAGCGCGCCGACCACCTTCTCGACCAGGTCCGTGATGACGTGGTCGACGATGTCCCGCTTGTTCTGGAAGTACCGGTAGAAGGTGCCGTGCCCGATGCCCAGCCGGGCGGCGATGTCGGCGATCCCGGTCGCGTGGTAGCCGCGTTCGGCGAAGCAGTCGAACGCGGTCTCCACGATCTCGCGCCGTAGTTCCTGCTTCTTCCGTGCGGCCCTGCTGACCGGGGTCTCCGTCGTCATTCCGTCAGCTTATTGCCTGACGCGTTCAAATGACATACCGTTCCGGAAATGACACGTCATTCCGTGCGGGCGCTGGTGCTCGGCTGCGGCGGGACCTTGGGGTTCGCCTGGACGGCCGCCGTCCTCGACGCGCTGCACGCCGAAGCGGGCTGGGACCCCCGCGAGGCGGACATCCTGGTCGGGACCTCCGCGGGCGCCGAAGCGGTGGCGATGCTGGGAGCGGGCATTCCGGCGAAGGCGATCCTCGACGCGGTGGCCGGCGCGCCCGGCGGGGACGCCGTCGTCGCCGCGCACGTCCGGCGGGTGCCGAACCGCTTCCCGCCGCCGCCGTCTCCGCGCTGGCCCGCGGCCGGGCTGGTCCGCGCCGCGTTGCGCCGGGACGTCGACACGCTCGCCGGTCTCGCCGGTCTTCTGCCTCGTGGCAGGGGAGACGCCGGCTGGCTCCGCGACCTCGGGGACGCGCTGGCACCCGGCGGCTGGGTCCTGCATCCCGCGACCTGGCTGGTGGCCGCGGATCCGGCCGGTGACCGGGTCGCGCTCGGCTCCCCGGACGCGCCGCCCGCCCGCCTCGGCGAGGCGATCGCCGCCTCCTGGGCCATCCCCGGTTGGTTTCCACCGTCCGTTGTGGACGGACGGCCGCTGCTCGACGGCGGGACGGTTTCCCCGACGTCGGCCGACCTCCTGCTGGGGCACGACGTCGGCGAGGTCGTGCTCGTCGCGCCGATGAGCAGCGAAGGCGGGGCTCCGGCACGTGGTCCGGCCCGGCTGGAACGCCTGCTGCGGACGGCGATGACCAGGCGCGTGGACGACGAGGCGCGACGGCTGCGCGCGGCCGGTGTCCGGGTGGTCCGGATCGAACCGGGACCGGCCGATCTCGCCGCCATGGGCGCCAACTTCATGGACGGGCGGCGGCGGGAGCACGTACTCACCACGGCGTTGCGGACGGCGCCCGGTCTGGTCGCCGACGCCTTCGAACGAGAGGGAGTGCGCGCATGAGCAAGTACCCGGATCTCGACCTCGACGGAGCACACGTGGCGATCACCGGCGCGGGCCAGGGCATCGGCCGCGCGACCGCGGAACGCATGGCCGCCCTCGGGGCACGCGTGTCCATCGGCGATCTGGACCTCGAAGCCGCGAAGCGCACCGCCGCCGACATCGGTGGGACAGCGCATCATCTCGACGTCGCCGACCTGGCGTCCTTCGCCGCCTTTCTCAACGACGCCGAACAGGCGAACGGGCCCCTCGCGGTACTCGTCAACAACGCCGGGATCATGCCCAACGGCGGTTTCCTCGACCTCTCCGACGCCCTGAACCGGGCGACCATGGAGGTCAACGTCTTCGGCGTGGTCCACGGAATGCGGCTGGCGCTGCCCGGCATGCTGGAGCGCGGACGCGGGCATGTCGTCAACGTCGCGTCGCTGGCCGGGAAGTTCCCGGTCAAAGGGCTGGCGATCTACAACGCCAGCAAATTCGCCGTCGTCGGGCTGACCGCGGCGACGCGGCTGGAGTACGCGCCGCACGGGGTGAGCGTCTCCGCCGTGCTGCCGTCGGCGGTCGACACCGCCCTCGCCTCAGGGCTCGACATGCGGCCGATCCCGAAGGTGAAACCGGGCAGGATCGCCGACGCCGTCGTGGCTTCCGTCCGCACCCGGGCCGCGGAGATCGCCGTGCCCGGTTACGTCGGCGCGCTCGCCACCCTCGCGGCCGTGACACCCGAGCCGGCGCTCAACGCCTTCCGGCGGCTGATCCGGGACGACCGGGCCCTGCGCCCCGATTCACCGGAGCGGGACGGCTACCGCGCCCGCCTCCACCAGGACACCCAGCGGGAGGAAAACGCATGAACGCGCAGTACGACGCCGTCGTCGTCGGAGCCGGTTTCGGCGGGATGGGCGCGGCGATCCAGCTCAACCGGCTCGGCTACGACAACCTGCTCATCCTCGAACGCGAGTCCGGCCTCGGCGGCACGTGGCATGTGAACCGCTATCCCGGGCTGGCCGTCGACATCCCGTCGGCCACCTACTCGTACTCGTTCGAGCCGAATCCGCACTGGTCGCGGCTCTTCGCGCCGGGCGCGGAACTCAAGCGGTACGCCGAGCACGTCGCGGACAAATACCGGCTGCGGCGCTACATGCGGTTCGGCTCGGTGGTCACCGGCGCGGTCTGGGACGAGGCGAAAGCGCACTGGACGGTCTCCCTCGCCGAGGGTGGGCCGGTCACCGCCAAGTACCTTCTCACCGCGACAGGATTCCTTTCGCAGCCGAAGAAACCCGACATCGCCGGGATCGGCACGTTCGGCGGCAAGGTCATCCACACCACCGCCTGGGACGACGACTACGACCTCGCGGGCAAGCGAGTGGCCGTGATCGGCACCGGCGCGACAGCGGTCCAGCTGATCCCCGAGATCGCGAAGATCGCACGCGAACTGACCGTGTACCAGCGGACGCCGATCTGGGTGAGCCCGAAACTGGACTTCCCGGTGCCCAAGGCCGTCCGCCGCGCGTTCGCGGCCGTCCCGTTCACCCAGCGGGCCGCCCGGCTGACCGGGACCGCGCTGCTGGAACTGATGATGGTCTCCGGTGTCCTGCACTACAAGCAGCTGCCGATGGCGAACCGGCTCGGCAAGCTGTGGTGCCAGGCGCATCTGCGCCGTCAGGTGCGGGATCCGGGACTGCGCGCGAAACTGACGCCGCGCTATTCCTTCGGCTGCAAACGCCCGACGTTCTCCAACGAGTACTACCCGGCCTTCACCAAGGACCACGTGCACCTGGAGACGACGTCCATCGCGAAGATCGACGAGACCGGCATCGAGACCACCGATGGCGGCCGGCGGGAGATCGACGTCATGGTGCTGGCGACCGGATTCGACCTGTGGGAGGCGAACTTCCCGGCGATCGAGATCATCGGCCGCGACGGCCGGAATCTCGGGAAGTGGTGGCGGGAGAACCGGTTCCAGGCCTACGAGGGCGTCGCGATCCCCAAGTTCCCGAACTTCGTTTCGCTCAACAGCCCGTATTCCTACTCCGGACTGTCCTATTTCACCACCATCGAGACGCAGATGCGGCATATGGACCGGCTCTTCGGCGCGATGCGGCGGCGCGGCGCGACCGAGTTCGAAGTCACGCAGGAGGCCAACGACGCGTTCCTCGACCGGATGACCGAACGCCTCGGCGACTCGATCTTCGCCCTCGGGAACTGTGCCCCGGCGAACAGCTACTACTTCAACCCGCACGGGGAGGCGACCCTGCTCCGCCCGTCCTCCACGCTGAACGCCATCAAGGAGGCGGGGAGTTTCCCGCTCGAGGACTACACCTTCGCCTAGCGGGCTAGGGGTGCCGGGACCCCGCGCGGTCCCGGCACCCCAGCGCGTCTACTGCCTGCGGAGCCGGAGCGTGACGGCCGCGCCCGCCGCGGCGAGGAAGACCGCGCCGAGTGCGTACGGCCACCACGGCACCGAGGTGTCGCCCACCGGGGAGGCACCGTAACCGCCGGCGGCGCCGGTGCGGTCGTAGGTCGAGCCGGGCAGCTTGTCGCCGTAGCGGCTCTGCAGGGCCTCGCGGTAGGCGGCGAGCGTCATCTTCTCGCCGGTCTTCGCGACCGAGGAGCCGTCGAGGACGGTCACGGTGTCCCCGTCGACGGCGTACCAGGCGCCCGCCTGCGGTTCGCTCAGGAGATAGCCCTTGCCGACCTGCGCCGCGAGGCGCCTTTCGACGTCACCCGAGGCGACGTTGTAGACCGACCAGCCCGAGCCCTCGCGCTGCGACCACACGGTCGCCGCGTCACCGTTGCCGAGGGTGGCGGGTGTGGCGACGTAGGCCAGTTCGGCGGGGACGGAGGACGTGCCGGAGATGAAGGCCGCGGTCGGCTGGTAGACCGCCACCGGTGTCCGCGGATCCGCCTTCGCGGTCCTGGCCGCGATGGCCGTTTCCGCCTTGGCGGCGCCGGGGAACACCGCCTTGGCGAGCCGTTGGGTGGTCGCGTCGCTGGTGACCACAGTGGACACCGCGGCGAGGTCGGCGGCGGTGGGCGCGCCGCTGGGGGCGTCGGCGGCGGAGGCTTGGCCGCCGAGCGCGAGTGACAGTCCGATGGCGAGGATCGTGGCGCCGAGGAAGGTTCGCTTCATGGTTTCAGTCCTTGATCCCGTAGACGGTGTGGGTCCAGGTGAACGAGTTGTTGGACCGGTAGGCGTTGTAGCTCATCTGGTTGTAGCGGGGGCTCGAGCCCCACGGGTCGCCGTAGTAGACCGTCGTCGCGCCGTTCGTGTTGTCGTAGCCGTAGAGCACGTGCATGTGGCCGCCGCCGTTGCGCCAGCCGATCCGGGTGCCGATCGGCTGCCGCGCGTCGACCTGGCCCTTGATGGAGGCGAAGCTCAACGTCTGACCCGAGGAGCTGTAGCTGCCGACGTTGCTGAACCCGAGCCAGCGGAACACTCGCTGCTGGTCGCTGAGGTAGCCCTGGTTGTTGGCACAGTCCGTACCGGACTCGTTGTGCGCGACCTGGCAGAACTTCGTCTGCGTCAGGCTGTGCCCCCACCAGGCGGCGATGGTGTTGCCGCTGGCGTCCCAGCACCAGTTGCTCTTCTCCTGTGCCTGCATCTTGATCGGGATCGTGGTGGCGGCCGTGATGGCGGGCGCCGCGGCGGCGGGCGCCTGCAGGGCGACCATCGCGGCGACACCGGCGCAGGCCGTGGCCAGCCCGCGCCTGAATGAGGTCTTCACCGTCGGAACACTCCTAACTGGATGGTCGAACGCGAAACACGCACGGCGGCTACCCGACGGAACAAGTGGGGACTTCGGCTACCCGACTGGGTGGCCGACCGGCGCGAGCAGGGGACTTGCGCTGTGACGAAGTGACGGAGGGGCACTGCGAACAGACTGAGATTCACCCTCTGGTGGACTCCGTGGCAAGGTTCGAGCCAATACCTAAGGGTCCGTATTACCGCCGCGCGGCCCGGTGGTACCGCAGGTCGGCGTCGCCCGATCGAGTTAACGACGCGGGTGGCTCGTGACTCCGGTGGGGTGGACCAGCGGAAAGCGTGCGGCCCGTGGTGACTGTTCGTGTTCCCGCCTTTCGGCGGGTGTCCGATCGGTATGGTCCCGAGCATGCCGACGAGCGGTGCGGCATCGGTGTTCGTGGCCCGCGACACCGAATTGGCCGAACTGGTGCGCGTCGCCTCACGCCCGCCGTCGGTCGCCGTCGTCGAGGGTGAACCGGGTGTGGGCCGGAGCCGTCTGCTCGAAGAACTGGCCGCCCATCCCGGGATCGCGTCGCGTGTGGTCTGGTCCACCCGGTGCGTTCCCTTCACCCGGCCTTGCCGGCTGGCCCCCTTGGTCGACGCGTTGCTGGGGAGCGGCGCCGTGGCCGCCGCCCACGCGGCGGAGTTCTCCCCGGTGACCGGCGTCCTGCGGCGGCTGATCCCCGAATGGTCTTCGTGGCTGCCGCCGTTCCCCGAGAACGCCGACGACGGCACCGTCCGGCAGCAGGAGTTCCGGGCCGTTCGCGAAGTACTGACCGGCTGCGGTCCGGCGGTTCTGGTCCTCGACGACGTCCACGCCGCCGACGACGAAACGTGGGAGTTCCTGCGTGGGCTCGCGGCGTCCCCGGCGACGTCGCTGAGCGTGGTGGTCAGCGCGGTTTCGTGTGGTCCCAGGCGATTCCCGTCGCTGCCCGGAACCGCCGCTCAGCTGTCACTGCGGGCGTTCAGCGCCGTCCAGGTGCGGACGCTGCTGGACGCTTCCTTCGGCCGCTGTACGCCGGATTTCGCCGAGGCGGCGCACCGGCGGACGGCCGGGATCGCCGTCGATCTGACGGCTCTGGTCCAAAGCGCCGATGGGGCGCTCCCGGCGACCGTGCCGCCGGTCGTGCGGAGCCGGGTCGCCGGACTGATGGCGGCGATCGGCCCGGCCGCGCGGGACGTCGTCAGCGCGGCCGCGGTGCTGGGATCGCCTGCCGGGGAACCGGAACTGGGCGCTGTCGCGGCACCGTCGTCCGGGGAGCTCTCCGGCGCGGTCACCGAAGCCGTGGAAACGGGACTGCTGCGTGATCTCGGCCGCGGGCGGTACGTGCCGGGAAGCCCGCTGATCGGTGAAGCCGTCTACGCCTTGCTTCCCGGGCCTCAGCGGTGCGCGATGCACGGACGCGCCGCCGCCCGGCTCGCCGCGGACGACGAACCCGTCGCGTCGCTCGTCGCCCGCCACGCGCGGCTGGCGGGCGATCTCGGCGGGTGGACACAGTGGACCGGCGTCGCGGTCGACAAGGCCATCGAAGACGGCCGGACCGAGGAAGCGGGCCGTCTGCTCGAAGCGGCTTTGCGGGACGCGGAGCTGCCGCGGGCCGCGCGCGAGTCGTTCGCCGTCCGGCTCGGCAGGGAACTTCCGCGCAGCATCGCCCACGCGGGCACGGTCGGGCTGCTGCGGGAAATCCTGCGTGAATGGCCGCTGAGCAAGGCCGCGCGCGGTGAGATCCGGGTCAATCTCGGTCAGGTGCTGATCAATCAGGTGGGCAAGGTCGACGCGGGCAGGCTCGAGATCGAATTGGGCGCGGCCGATCTCGGCAGGCGGCAGGCGCTGCTCGCCAGGGGACTGGTCACCTTGGCCCTGCCGCATATCGGGACCGTCCCGGTGGAGGAGAACCTCCGCTGGCTCGACCAGGCCGAACAGATGAGCAAGGGCGAACACGACGCGGGAGTGCTCGCCGCGATCGCCGCCAACCGGCTTTCGGCGCGGATGCAGATCGCGGATCCGGGAGTGTGGCAGGACATCGCCGACCTGCCACCCGTGCCGGAGTCGGCCGATGTCTGCCGTCAGGTGGCCCGCACCTACATCAACCTGGCCGACGCGGTGGCGTGGAACGGGTACTACCCGGTCGCGCGGGCGTACCTCGCGACCGCGCGGCGGCTGATCCGCGACGATCACCAGCCCTATCTCGACGCGCTGGCCGACGGCACGGAGCTGCGCCTGGACCTCGCGATGGGGGAGTGGGCGAGCGTCGCGGAGAAGGCGCGGGCGATGCTGACGCGGGTCGACGGGGACAGTTCACTGGCGGCCGAGCCGCTGCTCGTGCTCGGCTGGTACGAGTACGGGCAACATCGGCCGGCGGCGGCGCTGCGCAGTTTCGACGCGGCGTTCGCGCTTTCCGCGGGCAGCGTCCCGGTGCAGGCTTCCGCCTACGCCGGTCGCGTCGCGGTCCATCAGGCGGGCAAAGACCTGCAGGCGGCCTTGCGCCTGGCCGAATACGGCCTGGAAACCGTGCGCCGCAAGAACAACTGGGTCTGGGCGGCGGAACTGATGCCGTTCGCCGTGCGCACCATGCTCGGACTGGGGCAGCACGTCGAGGCGAGAGAGCTGCTCGGCGAGTACCGGCAAGGCATCGACGGCAAGGACGCCCCGGTCGCGGACGCGTCGGCGCTGCTGTGCCGGGGGTTGCTCACCCAGGCACGGGGCGAGACGCTGCCCGCCGGTGACCTGCTGCTCGGTGCCGCGCAGGCGTACTACGCGCTACCTCTGCCGTATTTCGCCGCCTACGCCGACGAACTCGCGGCCGGATGCTTCGCCGAAGCCGGAGACTTGGCACGCGCCGTCGCTTCCTTCACCACCGCGGAGACGGCGTACGCGAGTCTCGGCGCCGCCGTGGACGCGCTCCGCTGCCGCCGGTCACTGCGACGCTGTGATCCGGAGATGCCCCGGCGCGGCCGCAAGGGCTACGGCGAAGCGTTGTCGCCGAGGGAACTCGAAGTCGCGAGGCTCGCCGCCCGGAACCTCACGAACCGGGAGATCGGCGAGCGGCTGTTCCTCTCGCCGCGGACGGTCGAAATCCACATCGGACGGGCGCTGCGCAAGTTGGGACTTCCGTCGCGCACCGTGCTGACCGAGGAGCGGCTTGAGGGGCTGACGGTGAAGGAACCGAGACGTTAGTTGGCGCCCGATTCAAGCGTTTTGCGAAGGGTCGCGAGTGATGAAGACGGTTCAGGCCAGCTGTCTTTAGGTGCCCGCGGCCGGCGAGTCGGGTTCGCAGGTCCGTGAAGGACTCCGGTCGGGTGCTCGCGTGAGTGATCGCGGTGGTGGGGATGTTGTGAAGGGTCCCTTTGAGACGGTGAAGGTCTCAAAGGGACCCTTCACGACATGAGAGCTCGACTTCAGGCCGTCGGAAGCGCTGAAGCAGCGGCGCGACAGACGGGCTTGACTTCAAGGTAAGCCAACCCTTAGTTTCCCCCTATAACTTTCCACCGGTGAAGGGGTGCGATGCCGAAGATCGGCGGTCGTCCGGCCAGGATCGCGAGGGACGACATCCTGCGGGCCGGTCGCGAGCTCGGCATGCGCCGGCTCAGCGTCAAGGCGGTCGCGGTCCGGCTGGGGGTGACCGCGACCGCTCTGTACCGCCATGTCGACGGCCGGTGGGGGCTCGAGCGGCTGGTCGGGGAGAGCATCCTGACCGAGCTGAGGCTCCGGGACGATCCCCGCCACGGCCTCGAACAGCATCTGCTGTCCTTCGCCCTGCAGATGCGGGCCTTCATGCTGGAGTATCCCGGCCTGGTCACCTATCTCCAGCTGCTGTTCCCGCGAGGTGACGGCGGTCAGCGGCTGTTGAACACCGAGGTCGACGCCCTTGTCCGCCGGGGTTACGAGCCCGGCGCGGCGATCGTGCTCAGCGGCGCCGTCGCGTCGCTGACCATCGCGATGACCGCGTCCGAGGAGCACAGCATGGCCGCCGAGGAGGCCGACGGCGACGGGCTGGACCGGGAGCGGCAGGCGGTCCTCGACCGGTTGTCCCGTGACGACCGGCTCGCCGGGCCGTCCGCCGCGTTGCCGCAGGTTCCGAGGCCCGAATATGTGCGGCTTCTGCTGACCGCGTCGATTCGCGGGTTGATCGAGTCCTGCCCGCCGGGCAGGCCGATCGCCGAGATGGTGGCCGATCTGGCGGCCACGGGGGAGGAACTGTGATGGCGCGCGGATTCCAAGGCGCGGTGATGCGGGGTTTCGGGGCAAGAGACCACGAAGCGACCGTCGTCGGGACAGAAGAGATCACGCCGCGTTTCGTGCGGCTCCGGTTCGTTTCACCGACGTTGTTCGAGGACGTCGTCGTGGAGCCGTCGGCCTGGCTCCGGTTCTGGTTCCCGGACCCGGAGGGCGGTCCGACCGAGTTCCAGCGCGCGTACACGCTCACCGAAGCCGACCCGGAAGCAGGCACGTTCGCGATCGACGTCGTCCTGCACGAACCCGCCGGTCCCGCGTCGCGCTGGTTGCGTGAGGCGCGGCCCGGTGCGACGGTTCCGGTGATGTCACTGGGTTCCACGTCCTTCTCGGTCCCCGCCGAACCGCCCGCGGGTTACCTCCTGATCGGCGACTCCGCCTCGATCCCCGCGATCAACACGATCCTCGACGTGGTCCCGGCCGAAATCCCGATCGAGCTGTATCTCGAAGAGCATGACGAGACCGACCGGCTGATCCCGCTGGGGGAGCACGCGAGGCTGGCCGTGCACTGGGTGCCGCGTCAGGACGCGACTTCGCTGGCCGCGGCGATCGAGACCCGTGACTGGTCGGACTGGCAGGCGTGGCTCGCGCCGGAAGCGGGCTCGCTCAAACATCTCAAGACCCGGTTGCGGGACACGTTCGGCTTCCCCAAATCCGAGGTGCACGGCCGGGCCTACTGGTACTACGGCCGGGCCATGGGTTCTTTCCGAGGGAAGAAGGAAGAACCGGCAGCCGAAGTCCCCAAGCCGGTCAAAGAGGCACCCAAGGGAGCTTGGCGGGCACAGGCGGCCGGACGGCTGCTCGCGCCGGTGCGACGGACGCTGATCTTCGCCGGGATCCTGCAGGCCGTCGTGACGTTGATCCGGCTCGCGCCCTTCGTGCTGCTGGTGGAACTGGTCCGGCGGTTGCTCGCGGGCGGCGAATCGCTGTGGGCGATCGGCATCGCGGCGCTGGTGCTGCTGGGCGTGGGGACACTGCTCGAATCCGCCGTCGTGCTGTGGCTGCACGCGGCCGACGCGCGGTTCGCCCGCGACCTGCGGCAGCGGCTGCTGGGCAAACTCGCGAGGCTGCCGCTGGGCTGGTTCACCGCCCGCGGTTCGGGCACGGTCGCGAAACTCGTGCAGGGCGACACGCTTTCGCTCCACTATCTGGTCACGCACGCCGTCCCCGACGCGGTGGCCGCCGTGGTCGCGCCGGTCGCGGTGCTGGCCTACCTGTTCGCGGTGGACTGGCGGCTCGCCCTCGTCCTGCTCGTCCCGATCCTCGTCTACCTCGTCACGACGTCGATCATGGTCGTCCAATCAGGACCCAAGACCGGCCAGGCGGCGCGCTGGGCGGAGCGGATGGCCGGAGAAGCGGGCGCGTACCTCGAAGGCCAGCCGGTGATCCGCGTGTTCGGCGGTGCCGCGGCTTCGTCGTTCCGCAGGCGGCTCGACGAGTACATCGGTTTCCTCGGCGACTGGCAGCGGCCGTTCACCGGCAAGAAGACGATGCTGGACTTCGCCACCCGGCCCGCCACCTTCCTGCTCCTGATCGCCGGTGCCGGCACGCCGATGGTGGTGGGCGGCGGCATGGAGCCGGTGACGGTGATCCCGTTCCTTTTGCTGGGCACCACGTTCGGCGCGCGGCTGCTGGGCATCGGCTACGGGCTCGGCGGCGTTCGTGAAGGGATGCTCGCCGCCCGCCGGATCCAGGTCGTCCTCGACGAACCCGAACTGTCCACTGTGGAACAGAAGATCATCGACGGCGTCGAGCCCGGCACGGTGGAACTGGACCGGGTGGGTTTCGCTTACCGCAGCGGGGTCCCCGTGCTGGAGGACGTGTCCCTGACCTTGCGCCCGGGTACAGTGACCGCGCTGGTCGGCCCGTCGGGAGCGGGGAAGTCGACGCTCGCCGCGCTGGTCGCGCGGTTCCACGACGTCACCGAGGGCGCGATCCGGGTCGGCGGCCGGGATGTCCGCGCCTTCGCCGCCGACGAACTCTACGGCCGGGTGGGCTTCGTACTGCAGGATCCGCAACTCGTGCGGGGGACCGTGCGGGAGAACATCGCCCTCGCCGTCCCCGATGCGACCGAAGAACAGGTCGTCGCGGCGGCCCGCGACGCGCAGATCCACGAGCGGATCCTACGGCTGCCCCAAGGTTACGACACCGTCCTCGGTGCCGGTTCCCAGCTGTCGGGCGGAGAACGGCAGCGGGTGGCCATCGCCCGCGCGATCCTCACCGACGCCCCCGTCCTCGTCCTCGACGAGGCGACCGCTTTCGCCGATCCCGAGTCGGAGTACCTCGTGCAGCAAGCACTCGACCGGCTCACCGCGGGCCGGACCGTCCTGGTCATCGCGCATCGCCTGCACACCGTCACCGGCGCCGACCGGATCGTGGTCCTCGACCGCGGGAAAACCGCCGAAAGCGGGACACATGAGGAATTGCTGGCTTCGGGCGGGCGCTACACCCGCCTCTGGCAGGCCGGTGCCGGTGCGGGGGTGACCGCGTGATCCGCACACTGCTGGGCCTGATCCCCGAGACGAAACGGACGGCGTTCCGGCGTTACGTCGTACTCGCCGTGCTTTCGGTGCTGCTGCGTGCCGCCGGTGTCGTGCTGCTCGTGCCACTGGTGGGTGCCCTGTTCGGCGCGGAACCTTCGGACGCGTTGCCTTGGCTGGGCGCGCTCGCGGGCGTCACCGCGGCGGGCTGGGCTGTCGACGCAGTCGTGGGGCGGCTCGGCTTCGACCTTGGGTTCGGCGTGCTCGACCACGCCCAGCACGACGTCGCCGAGCATCTGACGAACGTGCGTCTGTCCTGGTTGGACAGTGAGCACACCCGGACCGCACGTCAGGCCATCGCCGCCACCGGCCCCGATCTCGTCGGCCTGGCAGGCTATCTGCTGACCCCGCTCATCGGCGCGGTCCTCCTGCCGGTCGCGATCGCGCTGGCCCTGCTGCCGATCGCCTGGCCGCTCGGCGTCGCCGCGCTGGCCGGGGTCCCGGTACTGCTGGGCGCGTTGTGGGCGACCGGCCGGATCACCCGGCGCGCCGACCGGACGGCGGCCGGAACGAACACCATGCTGACCGAGCGGATCGTCGAGTTCGCCCGCACCCAGCAGACGTTGCGTGCCGCCCGCCGGGTCGAACCCGCGCGCAGTCACGCCGGCGCCGCGCTCGCCGCGCACCACGGTGCGACCCTCCGGCTGCTGCGCCTTCAGATCCCGGGTCAGGTGCTGTTCGGCATCGCCGGTCAGCTGGCCTTGGTCCTGCTCGCAGGGACGACCGTTGTCCTTGCCACGCAAGGGAGTCTGACCATGCCCGAGGCGGTCGCGCTGATCGTCGTGATCGCCCGCTACCTGGAACCGTTCTCCGCGCTCGGCGATCTCGCGCCCGGTATCGAGACCGCGACCACCACCCTCGGCCGCATCCGCACCGTGCTCACCGCGCCCGTCGCTCCGGCGGGGGATGCCGCATTACCGGCGAAGGCACCGCGAATCCGGTTCGAGGATGTCGGTTTCCGCTACGCGCCCGGCACCGAGAACGTGCTGGAGCACTTCGACCTCACCCTGGAACCGGGGACGACGACCGCGATCGTCGGACCGTCGGGCTCGGGTAAGAGCACCGTGCTCGCCCTACTCTCCGGCCTGTACCAGCCCACCAGCGGGCGGGTGCTCGCCGACGGGACGGACCTCGCCGGGTTGTCCGCGGAAGGCCGGCGAGAGCTCGTCACCGTCGTCTTCCAGCAGCCGTACCTGTTCGACGGTTCGGTGCGCGACAACGTGCTGGCCGGGGATCCCTCGGCGAGCGACGAAAGGGTCGCCGAGGTCGTCACGCTCGCCAAGGTCGACGAGCTGCTCGAACACACGGCCGTCGGCGAGGCGGGCGGCGCGCTTTCCGGCGGCGAGCGGCAACGGGTGTCCATCGCCCGCGCGTTGCTCAAACCGGCGCCGGTGCTGCTGGTCGACGAGGCCACGAGTGCGCTGGACACCGAGAACGAGGACGCCGTGGTCCGGTCGCTCAGCGCCGATCCGGTGCCGCGGACCCGGGTGATCGTCACCCACCGGATCGCCGGGATCCGGCACGCCGACCGGGTCCTGTTCCTGGCGGACGGGCGGCTGACCGAGGACGGCACCGTCGAAGAACTCCTTGCCAGGGAAGGACGTTTCGCCGAGTTCTGGCGGCGGCAGATCGACGCCACCGGCTGGAGGATCGCCGCGCGATGACCCACACGCAGGGTGAGCCCGAATGGGTCGTCACCCGTGACGGCAGACGGCTCTACGCGATGGTCCATCCGGGGCCGGAAGGTTTCACCGGGCCGACGGTCGTGTTCGAAGCCGGAGCCGCGGCCACCCGGTCGTCCTGGGCGGCGGTCCAGCCGGAGGTCGGCCGGTATGCCCGCGCGATCGCCTACGACCGCTCCGGGCTCGGCCGCAGCGCCCCCGACCCCGGCGGCCGGACGCTGCGCCGGATGGCCGACGACCTCAACGACGTACTCGACCATTTCGGCAAGGGACCGTACGTTCTCGCCGGGCACAGCGCCGGCGGGCCGATCGTGCGGCAGGCCGCCGCCCGCCGTCCGGAGCGGATCGCCGGTCTGGTGCTGGTCGACCCGACCGACGAGGCGGCGGACGTGTTCTTCGGCCGCGCCTTCCGCGCCGGTGAACGCGTCATGCTCGGGCTCGGCGGCGTACTCGCGCGGCTGGGCCTGCTCAAGGTCGTCTTCCGCGGTCTGCTGCGGGACATCCCGGACGACGTCCGCCGCGACCTCGAACGGGAGGCGTTCACCGTCGGGACGGTGCGGACCCAACGGGAACAGGCCCGCACCTTCCTCGACGAACTGGCCCTCTGGCGGCACGATCCGCCGGTGCTGGGCGGCATCCCGCTCACCGTCGTCTCCGGCGGGCTCGGTGAGGGCGGGATGTCCGCCAGGATGAGAGTGCGGACGAACGCCGCACACGCCCACCGAGTGAACCTTTCGCCCGGAGCCAGGCACGTGATCGCGGAGCGGTCCGGTCACTACATCCCGAAGACCGAACCCGAGGTGATCGTCCGCGAGATCGTCAGGATGACGTCAGCGCCTGCCTGAGCTCTTCATAGGTCGGGGCGAGCCTCCGGAGTGTCTCGGCGGCACGCGTGTCGTCCTCGGTGACGAGGTCGTACTGCAACGAGCCGACCAACCGAGACTGCGCGGCGAGGACGGCGGCGGCGTCCTCGCGGCCGATCCGGCGCAGGCACGCCGACGCGTCTGCCTGCCTCCTGGCGCCGACGCGGATCGCGAAGTGGACGAGCAGCCCGCGCAGATCCGGGTCGCAACCGGTAGCGATCCGGGCGGCCAGTGCGAGGGCCGCTTCGCCGTTGCCGAGACTGCCGGGCGGGAGACCGCCGTCGTTCTCGCCGCCGAGCCGCGTGATGGCCCGGGGGAGCGACGCGACGATCGCGGTTTCGTCGTCGACGGCGGTGTGCCGGACGAAATTCGTGCGCATCGTATGCGGTTTGCCGTAGGCCACGGTTTCGGCCAGCCAAGCGGCGGCGAAATCCCGCCGCGGGATCCGCGCGTACGGATATCCCTGCGGGTCGTGGGCGGTGACGGACTCGCCGTCCGCGGCGAGCGCGACGAGGAAATGGTCGGCGCCGATCGGGCCGGTCATCCCCGGCTGGTGGCGCAGATGCCCCATCTCGACCGGGCCGATCAGGACCGGGCCGTCGGCGAGGCTTTCGACCAGCCGCGCGAACGCGGCGTCCGGATCCGGCTCGCTGACGGTTTCCGCGCTCCAGCCGAGTGCGTCGAGCGCCTCGCCGATGCCGAGGTCGGGATCCCAGCCGAAAGCGTCGAAGAACGGCAGCGATCCGCCGACCAGTTGCAGGCCGAACGGACTGCCGGTGACGGTTTCGAGCACGTCGATTCCCGGCGCGCCGGAGCCCAGCATCATCGCGAGGGAATGGGAATAACAATAAGGGCCGGAGCCACGGTAAGGAAGATCGATCACCTGTTCGACGATGGCAGTTTTCGCACGAAAACGCCAGCCCCTTCGCTTTCGTCCGTTGTGGACGGTCACCCGGGTTTCATCACCCGTCCGGGGGTTTCGTGGCCACTCAACGGGTTCTATCCAGGCGACACCGCTGATCCCGGTTGCCGTCGATGATCTCGCCGAACCAGGATGACCATCACTTGGCTCGCTGTCCCCTTCGTCCTGACCTGGGCCGACGGGAGCGAGGGGTGAGGCGGAGGCGGCATGGCGGAACGTCGTGGGCGGAATCGGTGGCGCCGGGGCATCGCGGTGCTCGCGGTGGTCGCCGTGGCCTTGCTGATGGGTGCCCCGCTGCCCGCGAACGCCCAGAGCATGCCGCGCGGAGCGGGCACCGAACGGCCGATCGGGCCGGAACCGGTGTATTCCGGCCTGGCGCACGGCGGGATCACGATGGCCGCCAACTCCGTCGTGCAATGCGGCGTCGGCGTGGTCTGCAACGAGTCCACGAGCAACGCGAGCCCGGTGTCGTGGATCAAAACCGACCCGGCCGCGCCGGGGAACACCGCCTCCGCGGCGAGCCTGAACGTCCCGGCCGGCGCGAAAGTGCTCAACGCCCGGCTGTACTGGCAGTTCAACCCGGTCGCCAGCAGCGGGACCTCCGGTGACGGGAGCCGGGGCAACCAGGTCTCGATGAAGACCCCTGGCTCGGCCTCCTACCAGCGGATCACCGCCGAAACCTACGACTGGTTCCCCGCGACCACCACGGGCGGTTTCCCGACCCTCTACGCGTACGGCGGCGCGGCCGACGTCACGGACCTCGTGACCGGTGCGGGCACCGGGCAGTACACGGTCGCCGACATCCAGGCCTGTCAGGGCCAGTCGATCAGTGGGACGAACCTCGGCTGCTGGGGCGGCTGGTCACTGGTGGTCGCCTACGAACTGCCCAGTGAGCCGCTGCGCTACCTGCAGGTGTGGGACGGTTTGCAGCGTGTCGCCGGCGGTAGCACGCCGAGCTCGGCGACCATCGCCCTGAGCGGCATCAAGGCGCCGACCTCGCGTCAGCCCAACGTCGAACTCGGCATCGTCGCGGGTGACGGTGACGCGCCCATCACCGGCGACTACCTTCAGGTCGGTCCGAACGCCTCCAGCCTCCAGACGATCGCCATGCCCGCGCCCGGCGGCGTGGCGACCAACAACGCCTTCAGCAGCCGCATCGACCGGGTCACGGCCACCGGATCCGGCGCGAACGTCACGTCGCGCGATCCCAATCCGGTGAACAACGTCGGCTACGACGCCCGCAGCATCGACATCACCGGCAAGGTTCCCGCGGGGACCACCGCGCTCCAGGTGAAGATCGGCACCGTCGGCGACGCGCTGTACCCGCAGACGATCTGGCTCGTCACCGACGCGCTCGAACCCGATCTGCAGATCACCAAGGCCAACGACCCGGTCGGCAACACCGATGACAACCCGCCGGGTTATGTCACCAAGGGCGGCGAGGTCACTTACAGCTTCGACGTCGCCAACCGGCACGCCGACGGCAGTGTCACCGACCTCGACACCGCGACGAACGTGGTGCTCACCGACACCCTGCCCGACGGCGTCACGTTCGTGGCCGGGTCCAATCCGGACTGTTCGGCCGCCGGTCAGCTGGTCACCTGCAACCTGCGGAACTTGAGGCCGGGGCAGTCGCAGAAGGTCGCCTTCAAGGTCAAGGTCGGCGCCTCGGTGCCGGACGGCACCAAACTCGACAACACCGGCAAGCTGACCTTCCGCGGCGAGGACACCGGCCGTCCGCAGGAACGCACGTCGAACACGGTGCGGAACACGGTCGCCTCGCCCGGGTACCAGCTGACGAAGACGGTCGACCTCGCCGAGGCGATCCCGGGCGACACCTTGACCTACCAGGTGAGCGTGCGGAACACCGGGGTGATCCCCGTGCCCGCGCTGACGGTGCGCGACACGTTGCCGCCGGGCACGACGTACGTGTCCTCCACTCCTTCGAAGGGCACCGCGTCCGGCTCCGGGCCGATCGACTGGGCCGTGAACGGCCTCGCCGTCGGGGAGACGGCCACGTTGACGGTGCGCGTGAAGGTCGAAGAGGCCGCCATCGGCAAGGAGCTGGTGAACCGCGCGACGGTGCCGATCGGACCGCCGCCGGTCGTCCCGCCGGACAACCGCTGCCCGGACGATCCCGCCGCCGCGTGCGCGAAGACCAAGGTGCCGCCGCCGTCGTACACGGTGACGAAGACCGCGGACAAGGAATCCGTGAACCCGGGTGACGTCGTGCGCTACACGGTCACCGTCGCCAACACCGGGAAGGTGACCGCGGCGGATCTGAAGGTCGTCGACGATCTGACCGGTGTGCTGGACGACGCGGTCTACCAGAACGACGCCACCGCGTCACCCGGTGCGGTGTCCTATGTGGACCCGAAGCTGACCTGGACGGGCACGCTCGCGGCGGGGAAGAGCGCGGAGTTCACCTACACGGTCAAGGTCAAGAACCCGAACACGGGCGACAACCGGCTGAAGAACGTGGTGACTTCGGAGACGCCCGGTGGCAACTGTCCGCCCGGTTCGACGGATCCGAAGTGCGGGACCACGACGCCGGTGTCGGGTTTGCTGATCGAGAAGTCGGTCGACAAGCAGTCGGCGAACCCCGGTGACTTGGTGAAGTACACGGTGACGGTGCGGAACACGGGTCAGACCAAGCTGACCGGGGCGACGTTCACCGACGATCTCACGCAGGTACTGGACGACGCGGACTATCAAAACGATGGTGCGGCGACGATCGGCGGCGTTTCGTACGCCGCGCCGAAGCTGACCTGGACCGGCGATATCGACGTGGGCGCGACGTCCACGGTGACCTACACGGTCAAGGTGAAGAACCCGAACACCGGCGACGACCAGCTCAAGAACGTGGTGTCGTCGGAGACGCCGGGTGGTAACTGTCCGCCGGGTTCTATGGATCCGAAGTGCGGCACGACCACTCCGGTTTCCGGGTTGTTGATCGAGAAGGCCGTCGACAAGCAGTCGGCGAATCCGGGCGACGTGGTGAAGTACACGGT
Organism: Amycolatopsis sp. NPDC052450; assembly: GCF_044547565.1. Lineage (NCBI taxonomy): Bacteria > Bacillati > Actinomycetota > Actinomycetes > Pseudonocardiales > Pseudonocardiaceae > Amycolatopsis > Amycolatopsis sp. NPDC052450. The sequence continues at coordinate 51,858 of NZ_JBIUAQ010000031.1, forward strand.
GACGGTGCGGAACACCGGCCAGACCAAGGTTTCCGGCGCGACGTTCACCGACGATCTCACGCAGGTGCTGGACGACGCGGACTATCAGAATGATGGCGCGGCGACGATCGGTGGAGTCACCTATGCCGCACCGAAGCTGACGTGGACCGGTGATCTGGAGATCGGTACCACCGCCACGGTCACGTACACGGTGAAGGTCAAGAACCCGAATCCCGGTGACAAGAAACTGTCCAATGTGGTCACTTCGGAGACGCCTGGTGGGAACTGTCCGCCGGGTTCGACCGATCCAAAGTGCGGCACGACCACTCCGGTGTCGGGGCTGCTGATCGAGAAGTCGGTCGACAAGCAGTCGGCGAATCCGGGTGACGTGGTGAAGTACACGGTGACGGTGCGGAACACGGGTCAGACCAAGTTGACCGGGGCGACGTTCACAGATGACCTGACTCAGGTGCTGGACGATGCGGACTATCAGAATGATGGTGCGGCGTCGGTCGGTGGAGTTACCTATGCGGCGCCGAAGCTGACGTGGACGGGTGATCTGGAGATCGGTGACACGGCCACGGTCACGTACACGGTGAAGGTCAAGAACCCCACCACGGGCGACAATCTGCTCAAGAACGTGGTGTCGTCGGAGACGCCGGGCGGGAACTGTCCGCCGGGTTCGACGGATCCGAAGTGCGGGACCACGACGCCGGTGTCGGGGCTGCTGATCGAGAAGTCGGTCGACAAGCAGTCGGCGAATCCGGGTGACGTGGTGAAGTACACGGTCACGGTCAAGAACACCGGTCAGACCAAGTTGACTGGCGCGACGTTCACCGACGATCTCACTCAGGTGCTGGACGATGCGGACTATCAGAACGATGGCGCGGCGTCGGTCGGTGGTGTGGCTTATGCCGCGCCGAAGCTGACCTGGACCGGTGATCTGGAGATCGGTGCCACAGCCACGGTCACGTACACGGTGAAGGTGAAGAACCCCGCTCCTGGCGACAAGAAGCTCATCAACACGGTCACCTCGGAGACGCCGGGTGGCAACTGTCCGCCGGGCTCGACGGATCCGAAGTGCGGGACGACGACGCCGGTGTCGGGTCTGCTGATCGAGAAGTCGGTCGACAAGCAGACCGCGAACCCGGGTGACGTCGTGAAGTACACGGTGACCGTCACCAACACGGGCCAGACCAAGTTGACCGGCGCGACGTTCACCGACGATCTCACGCAGGTGCTGGATGACGCGGACTATCAGAACGATGGCGCCGCGACGGTCGGTGGTGTGGCTTATGCCGCGCCGAAGCTGACCTGGACCGGTGATCTCGGCGTCGGTGACACGGCCACGATCACCTACACCGTCAAGGTCAAGAGCCCGAACACCGGCGACAACCGGCTCAAGAACGTGGTGTCGTCGGAGACGCCGGGCGGCAACTGCCCGCCGGGATCCACGGATCCGGACTGTGGCACCGACACCCCGGTTTCGGGCCTGGAGATCAAGAAGTCGGTCGACAAGCAGTCGGCGAACCCGGGCGACGTCGTGAAGTACACGGTGACGGTCAAGAACACCGGCCAGACGAAGCTGACGGGAGCGACCTTCACCGACGATCTGACGCAGGTGCTCGACGACGCCGTTTACCGGAACGACGGTGCGGCGACCATCGGCGGTGTCACCTATGCGGCACCGAAACTGACGTGGACCGGCGACCTCGGTATCGGGGAGACCGCCACGGTCACCTACACGGTCCAGGTGAAGAAGCCGGGCGACGGCGACAAGAAGCTCGTCAACGCCGTCACCTCGGACACGCCGGGCGGCAACTGCCCGCCGGGTTCGACCGATCCGGACTGCGGCACGACGACCCCGATTTCCGGGCTGCTCATCAAGAAGACCGCCGACAAGAAGTCGGTCGACCCCGGCGACACGGTGAAGTACACGATCACCGTCACCAACACCGGGCAGACCGTGCAGGACGGTGCCACGTTCACCGACGACATGACCGAGGTGCTCGACGACGCCGACTACCAGAACGACGGCGCGGCGACCATCGGCGGTGTCACGTACGCGGCACCGAAACTGACGTGGACCGGTTCGCTGGGCATCGGACAGACCTCGACCGTCACCTACACGGTCAAGATCAAGAACCCGAACCCCGGTGACAAGAAACTGTCCAATGTGGTCACTTCGGAGACGCCGGGCAACAACTGCCCGCCGGATTCGACCGACCCGAACTGCGTCGCGGACGTGCCGTCCCGCGAACTGACGGTCAAGAAGACGTCGGACAAGCAGACCGCGAACCCGGGCGACGTCGTCACCTACACCGTGACCGTCAGCAACACCGGCAAGGTCGACCTGGTCGGCGAGGACGCCGCGCGGGTCACGGACGACCTGTCCGAGGTGCTGGACGACGCCGACTACGCCGACGATGCCGCGTCGGCGCCGGTCGCCGGGACGTTCGCCTTCACCGCGCCGAACCTGGTGTGGACCGGCGATCTCCCGGTGGGGGCGTCGACCACGCTGAAGTACTCGGTGAAGGTGAAGAACCCGGTGACGGGTGATCACGAACTGCGGAACACCGTCAGCACCAACACCCCGGGCACCTGCCCGCCGCAGTCCGACGATCCCGCGTGCTCGACCGTCACCCCGGTGCCCGGTATCTCGCTGGAAAAGAAAGCGGACAGGGCCACGGCCAACCCGGGCGACGTCGTCAAGTACACGGTGACCGTGCGCAACACCGGCAAGACGAAGCTGACCGGCGCCACCTTCACCGACGACCTCACCGAGGTCCTCGACGACGCGGTGTTCCAAAAGGACGGTGCGGCGATGATCGGTTCGGTGACCTACGACGAACCGAAACTGACCTGGACCGGCGACCTGGAGATCGGACAGACGGCGACGGTCACGTACAGCGTCAAGGTCACCAAGACCGACGGCGACGGCAAGCTGACCAACGTGATCACGTCCGAAACCCCGGGCGGCAACTGCCCGCCGGGCAGCAAGGACCCGAAGTGCGGCACGACGACACCGCTGTCCAGCCTGAAGATCAAGAAGACGGTCGACAAGACGGAGGCGAAACCGGGCGAGGTCGTCACGTTCACCGTCACGGTGGAGAACACCGGACAGGCCACAGTGGACGACGCGACCTTCACCGACGATCTGACCCAGGTGCTGGACGACGCCACCTTCGACGGCGCCGCCAAGGCCAGCACGGGAGCGGTCACCTATTCGGCGCCCGAACTGACCTGGAAGGGCACGCTCAAGCCGGGGGAGAAGGCCACCGTCACCTATGCCGTCACGGTGCGGAAGCCGGCGACCGGTGACCACCGCCTCCGCAACGTCGTCACGTCCGACACCCCCGGCGGCAACTGCCCGCCGGGTTCGGCGAACCCCGACTGCGGCACCGACACCCGGGTCCCGCCGACGCCGCCGACGCCACAGCCGCCGGACAAGCCGAACCCGCAGCCGCCGACCACGCCGCGTCCGCCCGGTCTGGCCGTGACCGGCTCGCCGGTGAAGACGATGACGGTGCTGGCGCTGGGCATGCTGGCCATCGGCGCGCTGCTGCTCCTCGCCGGACGGAGGCGCCGGGAGTCCTGATCGAGCCGCGGTGCCCGGCCTGAGTCTGGGTAGAAGTACATGAAGGCCCCCTTCCTGTACATAGGCGCAAGGATGGGGTCCTTCATGTACTTGGGCTGGTGTGAAGGTGTAGTGCCGGGGCTCAAGGTGGTGTTCCTGCCGCCCGGCAGTAGCGGTCTGCCTCGGCTCGGGCTGAGCTCAGCCCGGCATGTCGTGAGGGGCTCCTTCCCTACTCTCAGGGTAGGCAAGGAGGCCTTCACGGACCCGCGATCACGACCCCTCGCGCCTGACCAGGGCCGAAGGCTCCCTTCACCGCATCAGACGCGGCGAAGGGAGCCTTCACCCCGCCACCAGCCTCACCCACGAACACGACACGTTTGGCCTTCTTCTCAGCGTCCGGGCACCGCGATCAGCGCTTCGACCTCGACGACGAGGTCCGGGCGCGCCAGCGCGGCCACCACGATCAGCGACTGGGCCGGCCAGTCCGCTTCCGGGTACCAGCGGGTGAAGGTCTCGCGCAGCGCCGTGCGGAACCCGCCGAGGTGTTCGGTGCCGGAGAGCATGCTGAACACCTTGACCAGATGTTCCGGTCCGGCGCCCGCGGCTTCGAGCAGTCGTTCGAGGTTGGCGAGTATCGCGCGAGTCTGGGACTCGGCGTCGGGCCCGGCGAGTTCGCCGTCGGGCAGAACACCGATCTGGCCGGATACGACGACGAGTTCGTGATCGGCGGGAACGCGGACCAGATGGCTGTACGGGCCGATCGGCGCCGCCACGGTCTCCGGATTCCAGCGCTGGATCATCGGTCCCCATTTCTTGGTGCTCGGCGGAATTCGCCTCCCGAGTATCGGGGACCGATGATTCCGGTCCGCGGCGGGAGTCTCACCTTCGGACGAAGATGACCGGAAGGACTCCCGATGACGAACTCAGGATCGAAGACGCGCGCCGCGACCGCGGTCTGGCCGCTGATCCACGCCGAGCGGGCGGCGCTGGCGAACGACCTCACGGGGCTCACCGAAGAGCGGTGGGCGACGCCGTCGCTGTGCGCCGGGCTGACGGTGCGCGAGGTGCTCGCGCATCTCACCGCGGGGGCGAGTCTCACGCCGTTGCGGTGGCTGGCAGGCGTGATCCGCTGCCGGTGGGACTTCGACAAGCAGGTCGCCATGCGGCTGGCCGAACAGCTGGGGGAGGACGGCGCCGAGACGCTGGAGAGGTTCCGCGGCGTCGTCGACAGCACGACGAAACCGCCCCTGCCGAAGTTGGCGATGCTCGGTGAGGCGATCGTGCACGCCGAGGACATCCGCCGCCCCCTGGGTGTCCGCCGCGACTATCCGGTCACCGTCCTCACCGCGCTGGCCGGGTACTACCAGGGCGCGGACCTGGTGGTGATGGCGAAGGGGCGCATCGGCGGGCTGCGGTTGCGAGCCACCGATGGCCCCTTCGCCGTCGGGTCCGGGCCGCTCGTCTCGGGGCCGACCCTGGCGCTGATCATGGCCATGACCGGACGGGCGGCCTACCTCGACGAACTCGACGGCGACGGGGTCCCGATCCTGCGGAAGCGTGTCCTTTCTCAGGACTGAGACTCGAGGGGCAGGCCGGCGTCGGCCCAGTCCTCGATGCCTTCCCGGTATTTGCGGACGTCGGTGTAGCCGAGGGCGGTGAGCCGGTCGGCGACCTGTCCGCTGTTGGGGCAGGCGGGGTTCGAGCAGTAGGTGACGATGGCGGCGCCGCGATCGGGCAGCACGGTCGCGGCACGCGCGTCGACGTCGGCGAGGACCAAGGGGATCGCGCCGGGCAGGTGTTGCTTGGCGTAGTACTCGCCACCCAGTGCGTCGACCACCGTCACGGTCTTCGCGTCGATCGCGGCCTTCAGTTCGTCACGGGTGATGAGTGCGGTCATGTCGCTACCTCCAGTTAATCGGACTATAGTCCGCATGTGCCTCACGACCATAACGGACCGCAGTCCGCTTCTGCAATACCGTTGGAACTCCTGCGCACACCGCCGCCCAAGGAGCGTGCCGACGCCGCCCGGAACCGGGCCGCCATCCTGGACGCGGCCGCGTCGCTGTTCGCCGAGCACGGCGTCGACGCCGTGTCGATGGATCAGGTGGCGGCGGCCGCGGGCGTGGGAAAGGGGACGCTCTTTCGCCGCTTCGGCGACAAGGCGGGCCTGGCCGTCGCGTTGCTGGACGCGCGGGAACGCCTGCTCCAGCAAGGAATCCTGCACGGCCCGCCGCCGCTGGGCCCCGGTGCTCCGCCGGTCGAACGGCTGGTGGCCTTCGCCGAGGCATACGTCGGCTACGTGCTCGAACACCTGGCTTTGGTGCGGATGTCGGAGACCGCCGCGCCGGGCGCGCGCTACCGCATCGGCGCCTACCGGTTCTGGCACCGGCACGTCGCGCTCCTGCTCGACGGCACGCCCGATCCCGAGCACACCGCGCACGCCCTGCTGGCCCCGCTGGCGGCCGAGCATCTGACCGCGCTGCTGCCGGAACTGGGGGAAGACCGCGTCCGCGCCGGGATCACGCGCCTGTGGCGGCGGGCCGGAGCCAAGTAGGGTGTCGGCGAGGACCCGGGAGTGTGTCGATGACAGCGCAGAGCCGCAGGTACCGGACGGCCAGGCAGGCCGTGCCGGCGCTGCTCGCCGCCGTGCTGACCGCGCTCGGCCTGTTCCTCGCGCTCCATGCGGCCGATTCCGCTTCGGCGGACGAGTCGCGCGGGCCGAACGTGACGGTCGACTCCTCGGCCTCCAAGGCCGTGGCGCCGGTGCGCGCCGCGGGCAGGCTCGCCGCCGAACCCTCACTCCTGGGTGTGCACGGTCACGGTGACCTGCCGCTCTTCGGGACCGTCCCGCACGGGCCCGCGTCGACGACGCTGCTCCGCCTCGGCGGACTCCAAGACGACGTCATTCTCCCCTCGCGCGCGGCGAACCGCCTCGCGACGGGGGATCGCGCTCCTCCTTTCCCGGTAGCCGTCTGAAGCTCACGGGCGCGTCTTCCGCGTGCCCGAACCGGGAAATCACCGAGGAGAACCCTTCGTGCCGCGCGAAACCGCGCGGCGAGGCATGACCGGGCGAGCCGTCGTCTCGCTGGTCGTCCTCGCCGCGACCGTGTACCTGCTGCTGACCACCGCCCCGCGTCTGGGCCTCGATCTGCGTGGTGGGACGCAGATCGTGCTGGAGACCAAGGATTCGCCCACCGTCACCGCCAACGCCGAAACCACCGACCGGACGCTCGAGGTACTGCGCCGCCGGGTCGACGCGCTGGGCGTCGCCGAGCCCATGCTGGCCCGCTCCGGGGACAATCGGATCATCGTCGAACTGCCCGGCGTCCGTGATCCACGTGAAGCCGTCGAGGTGATCGGCCGCACCGCGCAACTGTCGTTCCATCCCGTGGCCGGCACCGGCACCGCCTCCGGTGACTCGCGGGTCCTTCCCGACGAGAGCGGCCGGCCGCTCACGCTGGGGCCCGCCGCGCTGACCGGTGAAGGTGTCGACGAGGCACTCTCGTCGATCGACTCGCAGGGCGGCGGCTGGCTCGTTTCCGTTGACTTCAAAGGGGATGCCGGCCGCGCCTGGGAACGGCTGACCGGGCAGGCCGCCTGTTCGCCGCCCGGTGATCCGGCCCGCCGGGTGGCGATCGCGCTCGACGACAAGGTGATCTCGTCGCCGCAGGTCAGCCCGCAGGTCGCCTGCGGGGTCGGGATCGTCGGCGGGAGCACGCAGATCACCGGGCAGTTCTCCCCGGCCGAAGCGAAGGATCTGGCGCTGCTGATCAACGCCGGCGCGCTGCCGACGCCGGTCGAGATCATCGAGCAGCGCACCGTCGGACCCACGCTCGGCGCCGAGGCCATCGACGCCGGCGCGCGTGCCGCCGTGATCGGCCTGGCGCTCACCGCGCTGTTCCTCCTCGCCGTGTATCGCCTGGCCGGGCTGATCGCCGTGGGCGCGCTGGTGGCGTACGCCGCCGTCTCCTACGCCGCGCTGCTCGCCGTCGGCGCGACACTCACCTTGCCGGGGCTCGCCGGCTTCGTCCTGGCGATCGGCATGGCCGTCGACGCCACCGTGCTCGTCTTCGAAAGGGCGAGAGAGGAACACACGGTCAAACGGGGCGGTTCACTGCCGCGATCGGTCAGCCGCGGGTTCAGCGGGGCGTTGTCGGCGATCGTCGATTCGAACGTGACGACGCTGCTCGCCGCGGGCCTGCTGTTCTGGCTGGCGTCCGGACCGGTGCGCGGGTTCGGGGTGACGTTGTCCATCGGCGTCGTCGTCGCGTTGTTCATCTCGCTCGTGCTCACGCGTTTGCTGCTGCACCTGACGATGCGGGGCGCGGTCGCGCGCAGGCCGCGGCTTTCCGGGCTGACCCACGAGGGCAGGGTCCGCCAGTGGGTGAACCGCCGCGACCCCGGGTTCCTCGGCGAACCGCGACGCTGGCTGATGGTGGCGGGAGCGGTCGTCATCGCCGCGATCGCCGGGCTGTTCGTGGCCGGGCCGAACCTCGGCGTCGAGTTCACCGGCGGCAGGGTCGTCGAATACAGCACTTCGGCACCCGCCGACGTCGAGCGGGTGCGGGACGCGGTCTCCGACGCCGGATTCCCTCGCGCCGTCGTGCAGACATCCGGCGAGAAGGACATCTCGGTCCGCACCGAACCGATCGACGAAGACGCCACCGAACGGATCAGGACCGCCGTCGCGTCGGTCGCGGGTGACGCCACCGAGATCCGCGACGAGCAGATCGGCCCGAGCCTCGGCGCCGAACTGCGCGCCAAGGCGCTGATCGCGCTCTGCCTCGCGGTGCTGGCGCAGCTGATCTACCTGGCGGTGCGGTTCGACTGGCGGCTCGGCGTCGCCACGGTGGCGGCGCTCGCCCAGGACGTCCTGATCATCCTCGGGATCTTCGCCTGGCTGGGCAAATCCATGGACGGTGTCTTCCTCGCCGCGCTGCTGACGGTGATCGGGTACTCGGTCAACGACTCGGTGGTGGTCTTCGACCGGGTCCGGGAAGTACGCGGGCAACGCCGCAAGGAACCGTTCGCCCGTGGCGTCGGCACGGCGGTGCTCCAGACGTTGCCGCGGACGATCAACACCGGGATCGGGGTGCTGTTCGTCCTCGGGGCGCTGCTGTTCCTCGGGGACGGATCGCTGGCCGACTTCGCCCTCGCGCTGCTGCTCGGTCTCGTCGCGGGCACAGTGTCCACAGTGGCCACCGCCGGTCCCGTCGCGATCATGCTCGACAAGCGGTGGCCCGGGGCCGGACGTCCGGTCAGGAAGGCGTCGCGGACACGGTCGCGCGAAGACAACGGCGCGGTGGTGTGATCGACGTTCCTTTGTGGACCGCCGCGCCGCGCCCGGCCTCTATGCTCGTTCCCGGTGGCAGGGGAGTTCCACCGGGAACGAGGGCGGGTAAATGATCCAGAGCGTGCTCGTCGGCGCGGTCGTCGTGCTGGCCTGGACGATGACCGCGGCCCGGCTGGAGCGGTGGCAGATCACCGCGCCGATGGCGATGGTCGCGGCCGGGCTGGCGATCGGGTTCAGCACCCGCAACGACCTCGGAAACGGACTCAACACCGAGATCGCCCTCAACGCGGCGGAACTGATCCTCGCGCTGCTGTTGTTCGTGGACGCCACCGCGGTCAAGGGCGGCTATCTCGGTCATGACGCCAAGGCCGCGGTGCGGTTGCTGCTGATCGCGCTTCCGCTGACGATCCTGATCGTCATGGGCGTCGGCCTGCTGGTGCTGCCGGGTATCGGCTGGACGGTGGTGCTGCTGATCGCCTGCATCATCGCCCCCACGGATTTCGCGCCGGCGACCTCGGTGGTGCACGACGTCCGGGTGCCCGAACGCGTGCGGCATCTGCTGAACGTCGAAAGCGGCTACAACGACGGCGTCGTCGCCCCGGTGTTCATTTTCGCGCTCACCCTCGCGGGGAGCCACCACCAGGCGAACACGCCGGGCGAGGCCTTGCAGACCGCGATCCCCGCGGCGCTGCTGGCCGTGCTGGCGGGTTCCGTCATCGGCGCGGTGGCCGCGGTGGCGATGAACGTGACCGGCAGGCACGGCTGGTCGACGCGGCATTCCGCGCGGGTCGCCGCCGTCGCGTTGCCGCTGCTGACCTACACCGCCGCCGTCGCGATCGGCGGCAACGGCTTCGTCGCCGCGTTCATCTGCGGGATCGCCTACAAGACCGCCCGGCACCCGAGCGAAGACGAACTCGGGCTGGCCGAGGACGTCAGTTCGCTGTGCGGGCTGCTGATGTGGTTCGTCTTCGGCAGCACCGCTGTGCTGGTGCTGTCCTTCGGCCTCACCTGGGGCGTGGTGATCGTCAGCGTCGTCGCGCTGACCGTCGCCCGGCTGGTCCCGGTGCTGATCACCTTGCTGCGGACGGATTTCCGCTGGCGGGACCGGATGACCATCGGCCTGCTGGCCCCGCGCGGCGCGGCGTCGATCGTGTTCGGGCTGCTGGCCTTCAACTCGCTCGACGGGGACGCGGCGGACATCGCGTTGAGCGTCATGGCGGTGACGGTGCTGGCGAGCGTCGCGGCGCACGGTGTCGGGGCGTCGGCGTTCCTGAACCGCAAGTCGAAGAGGTCTTGACGGCTAGGCGCTTCCCCGCGGCTTCCGCTCGGCTTCGCTTCGCTCCGCCGGGGGCCCGAGGTGGGGCCCCAGGTGGGTTGGGGGCGCGCCGCGGGCCCCAAGGCACCGAGGGGGGCCCCCCCCACCCCGGGGCCGGATTACCGGGGCAAGGGGCGGGCGGGCGCGGCGCGCCCCCGCGGTTGCCGGGGGGCTGCGCTGCGCCCCGCGGGGGCCCCGCGGGGCGCCACCGGGGGCATTGGGGACACGCGGCGTCCCCAATGCCACATTGGGCGCACCGAACCAGCCGTCGGCGAAATGCCGGTACCATGGCGCGTCCTTCGGTTCCACTGTGAACACCGGCGAGGCTTCACCGGACGGCCGGTATTCGTAGTGCTGGACGCAGATCAGTCCCCGTTTGCTGGAGACGTCGAGACAGTTGAAGCCCGCGGACGAGATCCGCGACGAAACCCGGATCTCCAGTCTACCGCTCGTCCTGCTTTTCAAGGACGTCAGTTCGTCCAGGGTCGCGAGGATCCGCTGCCGCAGCCGCCCCTGCCCGAGGCTCTGGGAGATCCGGCGATCGGCGATGGCGACGAGCGCTTCGTCGGACGGATCGAGCACCAGGACCCGGATCCGTCCGCCCGCTTCGAGGATCGACCGGATGTCGCCGCGCATCCCCTGCACGGTCCTGGTCATCGAATGGCCGATGAGCAGGATGTCGAAGGCCGTCGCACGCCGGGAGATGAGATCCGGTGGGAAGAAGGTCGCCGGGCCGCCTTGAGCGGATCTGGGAGAAGGCGAGGAGGGCGAGCAACGCCGTCACCACGGACGAAAGCGTTTTGACGTCCGAGATCCCGGTCGCACCGAGAACGGTGAACACCAGTGCGACGGTTCCCAGTACGTACAGATCCAGATTGTCGTCGGTGATCACGCGCGCCGGCGACCGCCGGATCCGTCCATGCTCGTCCGCCGCCGAACCTCCTCGTCGTCGTTCCGTGGTGACGATATCGGCCGGTCGCCCGCCATGTCCGGGATTGCTGACATCGATGGCATCCCGGGAACCACCCGATACGAAGCCATTTGGCCCACTTGTTTGTCTGGTCCAGTCCAGTTATGTCTACTAACGTAGAGGGATGGAGCTGGAACTGCGCCACCTGCGCATCATGTGCGCGATCGCCGAACTCGGGAGTATCACCAAGGCGGCGAACACGCTCGGAATGGCGCAGCCTGCACTGACAGCACAACTGAAGCGCATCGAACGGACTCTCGGCGGGAAGCTCTTCCTGCGCGATCACACGGGCACCAGGCCGACCGCGCTCGGTCTCCTTGTCCTCGAGCGGGCCAAGATGGTGCTGCCCGCCGTGTCGTCCCTGCACGACGAGGCGGCGCGTCTCGCCCAGCACGCCGGGACCGGTGAGCCGGTGACCTTGCGGCTCGGCTCGGCGACGGGGCCGATGCTGGGGGCGCTCCTGCAGCGCCTCGGCACCACTCATCCCGACATCCACGTCGCCACGCATACGTCGTGGTCGTCCAACAAACTCGCTGACATGACCGCCGAAGGCGCGCTGGACTTCGCCTTCGTCGGCGTCTGCGGTGACGCCGCGCCGCCGCCCGAGCCCGGTCTTCGCTGGCGGACGCTCGCGCATCATCCGGTGTTCGTGCTGATGTCGGCGCGGGACGAGCGCGCGCAGCAGAGCGAAGTGGAACTCGGCGAGCTCGCGGACGAACGATGGTGTGCGACGCCGGGCGACGGATGCTTCGGTGACTGTTTCGCTTCCGCGTGCGCGCGATCGGGGTTCACGCCGCGTTCGCTGTACGAGACCGATGTGCTGACCTGTATCGAGATGGTCGAATCGGGACACGCGGTGGTGTTGTGTCAGCCGCTGTTCCACGAGATCCCGGGGATCGTCGCGGTCCCGATCGCGGGGAACCCGCTGAGCTGGCGGAATCTCGTCGGCTGGTCGGATCGAGGGGAGATGGGCCCCTTCGCCGCGGAGATGATCGCCCTGTCCCGCGCGGTGTACGGCGAGCTGATCGACCGGCGGCCGACCTACTCGAAGTATCTGGAGTTGAACCCGGGTTATGGCGTCGACTACACCGACGCAGGGGTGCGCTGACCTGCGCGGAAGTCGTTGAAAGGTCCAGTCCACTGACGTGGATATGACCTAAATGGTATGTACCTTTTGCGGCAGGTGCCTCGTACGGTCTGGGACGAGATCTTCTTCCGGAACGTCGGTGAGGAAACGCCTGAAATGAACCGAAAGATCGTAGCGGCCGCCGCGGCGGCCCTTACCGGTGCGGGCCTGGTCACGGCCGTCGCGCTGACACCGAGCGCCAGCGCCGGCCAGACCGCCACCGCGGCCGACCAGGTCCAGTCGGAGATCGTCGCCGCCCTGTCGCGCGACCTGAAGATCAGCCCGGACCAGGCGAGGACCCGGCTCGCCGTCGAGCAGAAGGCGGCGCGCGCCGACAGTGACCTCAAGACCCGGCTCGGCTCGTCCTACGCCGGATCGTGGCTGGACGCGACCGGGACCACGCTGACCGTCGCGGTCACCGACGCGGCGCTGGAGGGCACCGTGCGTGCCGCGGGCGCGACCCCGAAGACCGTCGCGCGGAGTGCCGCCCAGCTCGACGCGGCGAAGCTGTCGTTGGACGCCAAGGGAACCAGCGCGCCGAAGACGGTGCCCGGCTGGTACGTCGACGCCGTCACCAACTCGATCGTCGTCCTGGCCACCACGGGCACCGAAGCCGCCGCGAAGTCGTGGGCGACCGCGTCCGGCGTGCGTGCCGACGCGGTGCGGGTCGAGACCAGCACCGAAAGCCCCGTTCCGCTGATCGACGTCATCGGCGGCAACGCCTACACCTTCGGTTCGGGCCGTTGCTCGATCGGTTTCTCGGTCGAGGGCGGCTTCGTGACCGCCGGGCACTGCGGCACGACCGGAACGCGGACCTCGAACCCGAGCGGAAGCGTCGCGGGCTCCAGCTTCCCCGGCAACGACTACGGATGGGTCCGCGTGGACGCGGGCAACACCCCGCGTCCGCTGGTGAACCACTACCCGGGCACCGTGCCGGTGGCGGGCTCGCAGGAGGCCGCGATCGGCGCGTCGGTCTGCCGTTCCGGTTCCACGACGGGCTGGCACTGCGGCACCATCCAGCAGAAGAACGCCTCGGTGAACTACCCGCAGGGCACCGTTTCCGGCCTCACCCGGACCAACGCCTGCGCCGAACCCGGCGACTCCGGCGGTTCGTGGCTCGCGGGCGACCAGGCCCAGGGTGTCACCTCCGGCGGTTCCGGCAACTGCAGCTCGGGCGGCACGTTCTACTTCCAGCCGATCTCGGAGATCCTGAGCGTCTACAACCTGCGCCTGGTGACCTCGGGATCGAACCCGCCGTCCAGCACGACGCCGACCACCACGACGTCGAACAACCCGCCCGGCGGAACCTGGGCGGCGGGCACCACCTACGCCGCCGGCGCGACGGTGACTTACGGCGGTGCGTCGTACCGGGCCCTCCAGGGCCACACCGCACAGGCAGGTTGGGAGCCGCCGAACGTCCCAGCGCTTTGGGCGCGCGCCTGACCGCCTAGCCGTCCGGGCCACACGCAGGGGTGCGCCCGGACCCGACCGCCCCCGACGTCGTCCGTGCGTCGGGGGCGGTCCCTTTTCGTGAGCGGGGGGCGAATTCGGCTCAGTGCAGGACTTTCAGGCCGACCACACAGGCCACGATCCCCACGATCAGCAGAATTCGGGCCACCGACACGGTTTCCGCGCCCGACCACATGCCGTACGCGACGGTGAGCGAAGCCCCGATCCCGACCCAGACCGCGTAGGCGGTGCCGACGGGGAGATCCTTCATCGCGTAAGCGAGCCCCACCATGCTCGCCACCAGCGTGACGCCGAAGATCACCGACGGTACCGGCCGGGACAACCCTTCGGATTTGCCGAGGGCGGTGGCCCACACGGCTTCCAGTACACCCGAAACGATCAGGACAAGCCACGACATGACGCGCTCCCAGGGCGCCGTCTTGTCGCTGGCCGGGTACGGCACCCACTCGTCCGGGGACCTCGATCACGAGGTTCCACGATCCAGGATGGCACACCGCCGGGGAGGGCGCCCGCGGGTTTGACGAGGGTCACCACCACGACCGGTCCCGGGGAAGTTCAGCCGGTCAGCAGGGTCCGGGTCGTCTTGGCCACCAGGTCGACGGTGCGCGGTGGCGGCGCCTCGCCTCGGTCGAGATGTCTCCGCACCGCGGCGTACGGGAGGTCCACGAGGGCCAGCATCAGTTCGTCCGTGCTCCGGCCGGTCAGCGGGCGCAGCCGTCGCACGACCTTGGTGATCGCCGTTTCGAGGCGGCGATCGGCGTCTCCGACGCGGGCGCGGTCCTCGGCGCTCCAGTCATCGACACCGAGCGCGCCGCGGCCCCCGTAGAGCAGTTTCCCCTCGGCGGGATGGGCGCGGCACCAGCGGACGACCTGTGCCGCGGCTTCGACGGCCGCTTCGGCGACCGGTTCCTGTTCGAGGGCTTCGAGATAGCCCTGCTGGAAGCGGGTCACCGTGCGGAGCCAGACGGCGGCGAGCAGCGCCGGACGTCCGGGGAAGCGATGGTAGATCGACCCGCTCGGCGCGCCGACCTCGCGGGCGACGGCCGACATGGTCACTCCGGCGACCCCTTCGGCGGCGAAGATCCGCACGGCGGCGTCGAGGAAGTCGTCGGCGGTGTGCCGCGGTGGCCGTCCCATTTTCAGAGACTATCCTCTACTATGGTTTTAGGGGAAGGTCTCTAGAACTGGGAGGCGCGATGCGCGTGTGGAACAGGCACCACCGGATCGTCGACGTGCCGAGGGAGCGCGTCGGCGCGCTGATCGACACTCTTTCCGCGGACGGCGACAAGCTCTGGCCCGTCGACGCGTGGCCGCCGTTGCGGTTCGACCGGCCACTCGGGGTGGGGGCCGACGGCGGGCACGGGCCGGTGCGGTACCACGTGGAGTCCTACGAACCCGGGAGGTCCGTGCGGTTCAGGTTCACCGCGCCGCGCGGCTTCGACGGGTTCCACGAATTCACCTTGCGTGCGACGGAAAAGGGCGAGATCGAACTCGCGCACCTCATGGTGCTGCGGCTTCGGTGCCCGGCATGGTTCACCTATCCGCTGCTGTGGCGTCCGATGCACGACGCGCTGCTGGAAGACTGCCTCGACCGTGCCGAGCGTGAACTCACCGGCACGGTCGAGACGCCCGCGCGATGGAGCCGCTACGTCCGGCTCTTGCGGAACCTGATCTCCGGCAAGAGACCCTTTCGCTTGAGCGAGAACAAAGTGCCGCCGATGAGCACGACGGCGATCAAGTAACCCAGTGCCAGCGACACGGCGCCACCGTTCGCGGGCGGGAGCAGGACACCGAACACGGCGCTGACGCCGGCGAGGATCCAGCGTCCGCGGTCGGTCGTGAGGCTGACGGCCAGCAGTGCGACCGCCCACAGGAGATACCACGGCTGCACGACGGGGCCGAGCACCAGCATCGCGGCGAAAGTCAGGCCCGCGCCGTGGAGCGGGTGCAGTTTTTCCCGGTACGTGAGCCACAAGAGCCTGGCGCCGACGGCGAGACCGAGGATCGCGCCGACGAGCGAGAACACTTTGATCGCGCCGTCGGTGAGGTCCGCCCCGAAGATCTTGCCCACCCCGCCGACGAGGAAGCCGAGTTCGTTGGTGGGCGCCATCCAGCTGTGGACCTGGCCGGAAACCCCGGAAAGCACCCGGACCCAGCCGAAACCGAGCCCGCTGCCGAGTGAGATCGCCACCGTGACGGCGGCGAATCCGGCCGGCAGTCCGAGCGCCACCGCCGCCCGGCCCGCGGGCGTCGCCCGGCGGAACAGGTCGACGCCGACGAACAGCAGGCCCGCGACGGCCACGATCTTGATGTTCGCGGCGGCGCTCACCGCGATCACACCGGCGGCGATCAGCGCCGGCCGGGCCGCGCCGGTCTTCGCCGCGCCCATCAGGACGAGTTCGAGCCCGGCGACCATCAGCCCGACCATGAGCCCGTCGTTGTGCACGCCCGCCACGACGTGCCACAGGACGAGCGGGTTGAGTAGGGCGAGCCACAGCGCGATCGACGGCGAAACCCCGACGCGCCGGGCGAGCCGGGGGAGCGCCCAGGCCAGCAGCACGATCCCGATCAGCCCCAGCAGCCGGTGCAGCAGCACTGTCGGCACGAAGGCGTCCCCGGCGACGTGGGCGATCGCGCGGGCCAGCGCGACGAACGCCGGACCGTACGGTGCGGGCGTGTCCCGCCAGTAGTGGCTGACCGCCAGCGTCACCGGCGAATCGGCGCCGAGCGCCTCGGCCGGGCCCACGAGATAGGTGTCGAACCCCTTGGCCGCGATCAGGCCCTGCGCCAGGTAGCTGTTGATGTCGCCGCTGAACAGCGGGCGCGCGACCAGCAGCGGCGCGCACCAGGAGACCGCGATCCAGTACAGCCGCCGCTCGGGCAATCCGGCGGCCAGCCGCCCGATGCCGAGCCAGGACAGCACCAGGGTGGCCATCCCGGCGACGCCCAGCGCCACCACCAGCACCGAGGGCAGCCCGATCCCGGACGTGACCAGCACCAGCACGGCGATTCCGAGGAAACCCGCCCAGTGCAACGCCGAGATGTTCAGCCCGGTCTTCTCCGGCGCGGGCAAGACGTTCTGCATGCGGCCAAGCTACTCCAAGTGCGGAATCCGGTTCCGCCGAACGTACGGGAAACCGGCCGCGACGCTTCGGGGCCGCGTCCGCCGGGTACCCACGCGCTGGAGAGGCGGTGGTGGGCGTGAAGAAACGCTGGATGCGTCTCGGAGTGTTCGGCCTGGTCGGGCTCCTGATCGTCGCCGCGGCACTGCAGGTCGCCGGGGTGCTGCCGAAGCTCGACCCGTTCGGAACGTCCACTGTGGACCGCTCACAGCCCGCGGTGCTCCAGGCCGTCCGTGACCTGAGCGAATATCACGCGGCGGTCGGCGACTACCAGGTCGTCGTCGACATCGAGAAGGACGTCAAGTGGGTGCCCGCGAGCATCGCGGGGGAGCGCACCCTGTTCGTCTCGGCGGGCTCTGTCGACGCGTACGTCGATTTCGGGCCGCTGGTGGAGAATTCGCTGACCGTGTCCGAAGACCGGCGGTCGGTCGCGGTGCGGCTGCCAGAGCCGAAACTGGCGAAACCCAATCTGGACCACGAACGCAGCTACGTCTTCGGCCAGGAGCGCGGCCTGATCGACCGGCTCGGCGGACTGGTTTCCGTGCAGGACCAGCGGCCGTTCCACCTCGCCGCGGAGAAACGCATCGGTGAGGCCGCGCAACACTCCGGCCTGCTCGAACGCGCCAAGGCCAACACGAAGGCGATGCTCACGCAGCTGCTGAGGGGGCTGGGCTTCCAAGTCACCTTCCCGGCGGAACCGGCCACCTGACTCCCTCGCCCGCTTTGTCCGGTGTTTCGGCTGGTGAGCGAGGTGGTACGGCTTCCGCATGAACACGAAGCCGGTGCCGGAGCGGATCGCGGAAGTCTGGGGAGAACGCACCCCGTACACGCGTGGGACCGCTTGGCCCCGCAGAGCCGACTCCCACCTCGACGCGGGTGTCGCGGAATCCGACGTGGACCGCTGGGTCCAGTCCGCCTGCGTGCTGTGCAGCAATGGATGCGCCTGCGACATCGCGGTGAAGGACGGCCGGATGGTCGGTGTCCGCGGTCGCGAGACCGATCTGGTCAACCACGGAAGGATGGGCCCCAAAGGTCTCTACGGCTCGTGGCAGTGGAGCGGGAAGGACCGGTTGACCCGGCCGCTGATCCGTCGCGACGGTGAATTGGTGGAGTCCGGCTGGGACACCGCGATGGACCTGATCGTGCGGCGCTCCCGCGAGCTGCTGGACGAAACGGGGCCGCTGTCGCATGGTTTCTACACGAGCGGGCAGTTGTTCCTGGAGGAGTACTACACGCTCGGCGTCATCGGCAAAGCCGGCCTCGGCACCCCGCATATGGACGGCAACACCCGGTTGTGCACGGCCACTTCGGCCGCCGCGATGAAGGAGAGCTTCGGCTCCGACGGCCAGCCCGGGACCTACGCCGACATCGACTATTGCGACGCGCTGTTCCTCTTCGGCCACAACATGGCCGAGACGCAGACCGTGCTGTGGAGCCGCGTCCTCGACCGGCTCGCCGGCCCTGAGCCGCCCGTGGTCGTCGCCGTCGATCCGAGGCGGACGAAGGTCGCCGAGGCGGCGGAGGAGTCCGGTGGCCTCCACCTCGCTCCACTGCCCGGTACGAATCAGGCGTTGATGAACGGCCTGGTCCGCGAGCTGATCGTGAACAAGTGGCTCGACGAGGACTACGTTTCCGCGCACACCC
Organism: Amycolatopsis sp. NPDC052450; assembly: GCF_044547565.1. NCBI lineage: Bacteria > Bacillati > Actinomycetota > Actinomycetes > Pseudonocardiales > Pseudonocardiaceae > Amycolatopsis > Amycolatopsis sp. NPDC052450. The sequence goes on from NZ_JBIUAQ010000031.1 coordinate 70,354, forward strand.
TCGGCTTCTCCGAACTCGAAGCGACCGTCGAGCCGTACACGCCGCGGCACGTCGGCGAGATCTGCGGGATCGACCCGGACGCCGTGGTGCGGGCCGCCGAGATCTTCGGGACCTCCGAGCGGGTGCTGTCGACCGTGTTGCAGGGCTTCTACCAGTCGCATCAGGCCACCGCCGCGGCCTGTCAGGTCAACAACCTGCACCTGTTGCGGGGGATGATCGGCAAGCCGGGCGGCGGCGTGCTGCAGATGAACGGGCAGCCCACCGCGCAGAACACGCGCGAATGCGGGGCCGACGGCGACCTTCCCGGGTTTCGCAACTGGGAGAACCCCGACCACGTCCGGCAGCTGGCCGAACTGTGGAACGTCGACGAGCTGACCATCCCGCATTGGTCGCCGCCGACGCACGCCATGCAGATCTGGCGCTACGCCGAACAGGGGTCGATCCGGTTCCTCTGGATCTCGGCGACCAACCCGGCCGTCTCCATGCCGGAGCTGCCGCGCATCCGGGAGATCCTCGGCAAGGAGGATCTGTTCGTCGTCGTGCAGGACGGCTTCCGGACCGAGACGGCCGAATTCGCCGACGTCGTCCTCCCAGCCGCGCTCTGGGGCGAGAAACAAGGGACCTTCACCAACGCCAACCGCACGGTGCACCTGTCGGAGAAGGCGGTCGATCCGCCCGGTGAGGCCCGCGCCGATCTGGACATCTTCCTCGATTACGCGCGGCGGATGGATTTCCGTGACCGTGACGGCGATCCCCTGATCGGCTGGCGGACCCCGGAGGAGGCATTCCGGGCGTGGCAGGAGTGCAGCCGCGGCCGTCCGTGCGACTACAGCGGGCTGTCGTACGGCAAACTCCGCGGCGGCAGCGGGATCCAATGGCCTTGCGACGACGAACGGCCGGACGGTACCGAGCGGCTCTACCCGGACGGTGTGTTCGTCACGAAGTCCGAGGAGTGCGAGGACCACGGCCATGACCTGCTCACCGGCGGGACAATCTCGGCGCGGGAACACCGGGCCCTGCGCCCGGACGGGCGGGCGTTCCTGAAGGCGGCGGAGTACACGCCTCCACCGGAAGAACCCGACGAGCGTTATCCGTTCGTCTGCACGACCGGGCGCACCGTGTACCACTTCCACACCCGGACCAAGACCGGCCGCGCCCCGAAGCTCCGCCGGGCCGCGCCGGAACCGTGGGCGGAACTCGCCGCGGCCGACGCCGCCGATCTCGGGGTCACGGACGGAGATCTCGTCCGCGTCGAGTCCGCCAGGGGCGGGGTCGAGGTGCCGGTCCGCATCGGCCGTGTCCGCCAGGGCGTCGTCTTCCTGCCGTTCCACTACGGCTATTGGGACACCGGCGGCGACGGCAGGCCACGTGCCGCCAACGAACTGACCATGACCGAATGGGACCCGGTGTCGAAACAGCCGCTGTTCAAGATCGGCGCCGTCCGCGTCAGCAGGGTGGAGGGCTGACCCATGCACCTCGCGACCTATCTCGGGCTGCTGCACACTTCGCTGACCACTCTCGCCGACGCTTTCCGGGAGGTCGGCGCGGGGCACGGCGAGGAACCCGACGTCGAGCACACCTGTCTGCTCCTCGCCGGGCGGATCGACCGCCAGGCCGAGGCACTCGCCCCTGTCGTCGAGCGGTACGGCGAAGACCGTGAACAGGAGCCCGAACGGCTCCACGCCGCGGGTTTGGAAGCCACCCGAAGCGGTGGTGTCGGGTTGCTGCGCGACCTGCAAGACCTCTACGCGCTCGCCTCGTTCACCGACATCACCTGGACGGTGGTGGGCCAGGCCGCCCAAGGACTGCGTGACCGGGAACTGGTCGATCTCGTCGGGGACCACGAACAGGAGACGGCGCGGCAGCTGACCTGGCTCCGTACACGGATGAAGCAAAGCGCTCCTCAGGCACTCATCGCCGCACGGTGAATCCGCGTCCGTGCTGAGCCTGCCGCTCCGGTCTTGACCGGGGGCCCTCGTGCTGGTGGGCTGACGAAATCGACCGGGAGGCACGATGGAGACGAAGCCGAAGGACAGCCTGACCTACAGCGAACCGATCGCGACCGGCGAGGTCACGATCGACGTCGCCCCCGAGAAGGTGTACCGGCTCGTCAGCGACCCGGTCGCGATGGCCGAATGCGCCGAGGAACTGCACAAGGCGCGCTGGATCCACGGCGCGACCGAGGCGCGTGTCGGGAACTGGTTCGCCGGCAGCAACCGCAACGGACTCCGGCGCTGGGTGACCCACGCCGAGATCACCGAGGCCGAGCCGGGACGCCGGTTCGCCTACCGGGTGCGCACGCCGTTCTTCGTGCCGATTTCCCGCTGGGAGTACGACATCGTCCCCGTCGGCGAAGGCAGCCGCGTCACCGTGACGAACTGGCTGCGGGTGCCGCCGTGGTTCGTCCCGTTCGCCATCCTCATCACCGGCGAGCCCGACCGCGCCGGGACGAACCGGGCCAACATCGCCACCACTTTGCAGCGGGTGAAGGCCCGGCTCGAGGGCCGGGAGTGGCGCCACTGACGGGGCAGGGCCGAGGGAGGGTTGCGAAAGCCACTTTCGCAACCCTCAACGTTGCGAAAGTGGCTTTCGCAACACCGGCCAAGTGAGCGTCGAGGAAGTGGCCTTTCCCTTACCCGCTCTCGAAGTTCTGCATTCCCCGGCCCTCCAGTTTGCGCATCACCGGGCCGGACAGCAGACCGTGCACGAGGACCGACACCGCGATCGTGAGCGCCGTGACCCGCCAGAGCGAGTCGGCCATCGGGAAATCGCCGTGCCCCAGCGCGTAGGACAGGTAGTAGAGGCTGCCGATCCCGCGGATGCCGAAGAACGCGATCGCCGTCGCCGCCGGACGCGTGGTGGAGCCGCCGAGTAACGCCAGCGCGCCGAACAGCGGGCGCACGATCATCACCGCCGCGACGGCCACCAGGACTTCGACGAGAGTCACCCCGGAAAGGAGTCCGTCGCCCAGCGCCACCCCGAGCCCGAGCAGGGCCAGCGCGACGAAGAGTCGTTCCAGCTGATCGCCGAATTCGTGCAGCACCCCGTGGTACTCGTGCGACCGTTCGCTGGCGCGGATGGTCGCGGCGGCGGTGAACACCGCGACGAAGCCGATGCCGCCCAGCCATTCGCACAGCGCGAACGGAAGGAACGCGATGGCCAGCACCACCAGCCCGTCGGAGTATTCACCGAGGCGCAGCCGCTCGTGCCGCACCCGGAACATCAGCCAGGACAGCAGCCAGCCGCAGACCAGCCCGACCAGGACGGCGACCGCGAGCGGGATGAGGACCTCGGTCAGCACCCACGGCACGGGTGACGCGCTCGCCGTTCCGGCCAGTACGAGCGCCAGCAACACGAACGGCATCGCCAGTCCGTCGTTGAGCCCGGCCTCCGACGTCAGCGTGAACCTGATCTCGTTGTCCGAACCCCGGCCGTCCTCGGTATGCGGCGCGGGCACCTGGACATCGCTCGCCAGCACGGGATCGGTCGGTGACAGCACGGCCCCCAGCAGCAGTGCGGCGGCGGGGGACAGGGCGAGCGCCCACCAGCCGAGCAGGGCGACCGCGCAGACCGACAGCGGCAGCGTGATCGCCAGCAGCCGCCACGTCGAATTCCAGGACCGCCAGCCGAACACCCGGTCGGATTTCAGGCCCGCGCCGACCAGTGACACGAGCACGCCGAGTTCGGTGATCACCTCGACGGCGCCCAGATGCGACCGCGGGTCCAGCACTCCCTGGCCATAGGGGTAGCCGAAGGGGAGCAGTCCGAAAAGCAGCCCGCCCACCAGCAGGACCAGCGGCATCGACAGCGGGCGTTCGTGCAACAGGTTCGGCAGAACCGCGGCGCACAGCGCCAGAACGCCCGCCCCGGCGAGGAGTATCTCCATTCGCGCGGAGTACCCGGCTTGATCCTCCGGCAACCGGAAACGGCTCAGCCGCCGACTTCGAGTCCTTTGTGGATTGTCAGGCCGACGCCCGCGGCCAGCCGGTACGGCCGGGTGTCCACAATGGCGCCGAGCAGCCGTCGCAGCCGGGAGACCTCGGCGCGGACGGTGACGAGGTGTTCGGCGTCGCCGTAGAGCGCCCGGCTGAGCGCCTCGGCCGACAGCCCGGACGGGCCCGCCGTGTGCAGGTGCACCAGGATCTCCGCGTGCCGCGGCGTCACGGTGCGGACCCAGCCGACGTCACCCGAGGCCATCCGCAGCATCGGCGCGTGGCCGAGTTCGAGATCCAGCCGGACCCGGCGCGCGGTGTCGGCCGGGCGCACGAGCCAGCCTTCCGACAGCCGTTCGGGCAGGCAGGCGCCCAGGCCGGGAACGGCGAGGATCCGCCCTTCCGCGGGCGCGGCGATCCGCGCGCCGGAGGAGACCCCGGCGGAGTGGGCCACCCAGCCGTCGTCGTCCACGAGCAGTACCGGGCCGCCCACGCCGGTCACCACCGGTTCGGCGGTCCGGCGCAATCGGTCGAGCCCCTGCTGGTGGTGGCGCCAGAGTTCGGCTTCGACCAGCCGCCGTCCGGTCTCCACCAGCGCGCCGATCGCCGGGTGGAGGGTCAGCGCGGGACCGCTGACGTCGATCACCCCGAGCAGTTCGCCGGTGCGCGGATCGTGCACCGGCGAGGCGGTGCAGTACCAAGGATGCTGGCCCTGTTCGAAGTGTTCGCCCGCGAGCAGTTCCACCGGCGCGGCCTCGGCGAGCGCGGTGCCGATGGCGTTGGTGCCGACCCTGGCCTCGGTCCAGTCGGCGCCTTCGGTGAAGCCCAGCGTGTCGGCCCGGCGCCGCACCGCGGGCGAGCCGACCCGCCAGAGGATGACGCCCTCGGCGTCGGTCACCACCAGCAGCATGTTCGCGGTGTCGGCCGTCGCGCCGACCACCTGCCCGAGGTCCTCGATCACCCACCGCAGCGGGGAGCCGCGGCGACGGCGGGCGACCTCGTCGAGCGGCACCGAATCCCGGGTGTTCACCCCGTCGGCGGCGAGGCCCAGGCTCAGCATCCGTGACCACGACCGCGAAACCAGCGGCCGCGGCCGGACCCGCGGACGGCCGCCGCCGATCACGGCTTCGTGCATGCGGATCAGGTCCCGGGCGTGCATCGGCAGGTCGACGCCGGGCGGGACCGAACTGTGCACGCCCACAGGCCACCTCCGCACCATCGCGTCGACTGACCAGCATAGGTCCGCCGGTCGAGGCGCGCCAAGGAGCCGGGCTGCAACACGCTGCAACCCTTGCCGCCGTAGCCGCCCGCGGCGTGTGATCGGGGTAACAGCCGAACGCCGACGTTCAGGAGTGGCCATGACACAGACGGTGGACCGGATCGAGGCGACGGGCTCGCCGCAGGCTCGGGTCGATGCCTGGCTGAGCCGGTTCGAATCGGCCCTCGCCGCTCGCGACGCCGAAGCCGCCGCCGCGCTCTTCGCCGTCGACAGTTACTGGCGCGACTTGGTCGCCTTCACCTGGACGATCAAGACGGTCGAAGGTCGCGACGAGGTGGCCGGCATGCTCGGCGCCTGTCTCGACCGGATCGCGCCGTCCGGGTTCCGCACCACCGAGACGCCGACCGAAGCCGACGGTGTCACCGAAGCGTGGCTGGAGTTCGAAACCGCGACAGGGCGCGCGAAAGGCCATTTGAGGCTGAAGGACGAAGGCGCCTGGACGCTGTTGACGAGCCTGCGGGAGCTCAAGGGTTTCGAGGAACGTCGCAACGATCAGCGGCCGAAGGGCGTCGAGCACGGCGTCGTCCGCGGCCGGAAGTCGTGGGCCGAGAAACGCGAAGAGGAGCGGACTCGGCTCGGCTACGAGCAGCAGCCGTACGTCGTCGTGATCGGCGGCGGGCAGGGTGGGATCGCGCTCGGCGCCAGGCTGCGGCAGCTCGACGTGCCGACGCTCGTCCTGGAACGCAACGAGCGGCCCGGCGACTCGTGGCGCAAGCGCTACAAGAACCTCTGCCTGCACGACCCGGTCTGGTACGACCACCTGCCCTATCTGCCGTTCCCGGACAACTGGCCGGTGTTCGCGCCCAAGGACAAGATCGCCGACTGGCTCGAGATGTACACACGGCTTATGGAGGTGCCGTACTGGAGCAGCACCGAGGTGACGTCCGCTTCCTGGGACGAGGAACAGAAGCAGTGGCTGGTGACCGTCGTCCGCGAGGGCGAGGAACTGGTGCTCACGCCGCGGCACGTCGTGTTCGCGACCGGGATGTCCGGGAAACCGAACATCCCGTCGTTCCCCGGAATGGACGTCTTCGAAGGCGATCAGCACCATTCGTCCCAGCACCCCGGCCCGGACTCCTACGACGGCAAGAAGGCGGTCGTGGTCGGCTCCAACAACTCCGCGCACGACATCTGCGCGGCACTGTGGGAACACGGCGCCGACGTCACCATGGTGCAACGGTCCTCGACCCATGTGGTGAAGTCGGATTCGCTGATGGAGCTGGGACTCGGCGACCTGTACTCGGAACGCGCGGTGCGGTCGGGGATCACCACAGACAAGGCGGACATGATCTTCGCGTCGATCCCGTACCGGATCATGCCGCGGTTCCAGATCCCGGTGTACGACGCGATCCGTGAGCGGGACAAGGACTTCTACGCGCGGCTGGAAGCGGCCGGGTTCCAGCACGACTGGGGCGACGACGGATCCGGACTGTTCCTGAAGTACCTGCGCCGCGGTTCCGGCTATTACATCGACGTCGGCGCGGCGGAACTGGTCGCCGACGGGAAGATCAAGCTGGCCCACGGCCAGGTCGACCGGCTGACCCGTGACGCGGTGGTGCTGTCCGACGGCACGGAACTGAAAGCGGACCTCGTCGTCTACGCCACCGGCTACGGCTCGATGAACGGCTGGGTCGCCGACCTGGTCGGCCAGGAGACCGCGGACCTCGTCGGCAAATGCTGGGGCCTCGGCTCCGCGACGACGAAGGACCCCGGCCCTTGGGAGGGCGAGCAGCGCAACATGTGGAAGCCCACTCAGAAGGAAGGCCTGTGGTTCCACGGCGGGAACCTGCACCAGTCGCGGCACTACTCGCTTTACCTCGCACTGCAACTGAAAGCGCGCTACGAGGGCATCCCGACGCCGGTGTTCGGCCTGCAGGAGGTGCACCACAAGGCGTGAGGAACACCGAGGCTTCGGTGCCGGACCCTGGCGGCCCCGGCCCCGGAGGGCGCCGCCTCCGGACCCCGGGCGGTCGACGACGCCGGGCACCGTTCCCCGGACCCCGGACGGTTCCCGGCGTCGTATCCACGGTCAGCGGATCCGGGCCGCTTTCGCGTAACGGCGGGCCAGGACGGCGAAAGCCTCCCGCAGTTCGGGAGGCCCGACGACTTCGACGTCGGCGTCGAACCGGCCGATACTCGCCGCGAGCCCGGCCCACGACCACGATCCCAGCGCCAGGCGGCACCGATCCGGTCCGAGTCCTTCCACCACGCCGTCGCGGACGTAGTGGGAAACGGTGGCCGCGGGAAGGTCGAGGATGACTTCGCCGCGGCACGGCCACTCGCCGGATTCCGAAGAGCCCCGGAACCGGCTCGCGACGAACGTGGCGACGTCGGGGGCAGGCAGCTCACGCGGCGTGAAGCGCGGGCCGGCAGGGGTACGCGGGGAGATCCGGTCGGCGCGGAAGGTGCGCCAGTCCGCGCGATCGAGATCCCAGGCGACGAGATACCAGCGGCCGTGCCAGGTGACGAGATGATGCGGTTCCACCCGGCGCGGCCCGTCCGCGTAGCCGAACCGGAGGATCTCGCGGGCGTGCACGGCCGCGCCGAGCGCGAGCAGGACGTCGCCGTCCACGCGGGGTTCCGACCGGCTCGCGGGTGATTCGACCGCGGTGACCCGCAGCGTGTCGATCCGGCGCCGCAACCGCGAGGGCATCACCTGCCGGACGGTGTGCAGCGCCCGCATCGCCGCCTCCTCGATCCCCGCGCCGCTGGTGGTGGCGATCTGGAGCGCGACGGCCAGCGCCACCGCCTGGTCGTCGTCGAAGAGCAGCGGTGGCAGTTCGGACCCGGCGTCGAGCCGGTACCCGCCGTCGGGACCTTTGATCGTCGCGATGGGGTAGCCGAGCTCGCGGAGCCTGTCGACGTCGCGCCGCACGGTGCGCGGGCTGATGTCCAGCCGCTCGGCCAGCAGCGCTCCCGGCCAGTCGCGGCGGGCCTGCAGCAACGAGAGCATCGACAGCAGACGCGCGGAGGTCTTCGGCATGTTTCCATGATGCCTTCAGTAGAGGCCACAACCTGTCCTCTACCCCTGCGAGAGTCGTCGTGTGCCAGAGAACGACAACCCGGAGGGCCCGATGACCACCACCATCCTCGACGCCGAACGCGCCGACCTGCTCGAAGCCCTCGACACCATCCGCGCCGCGCTGACCGCCACCGCCCAGGGGCTCACGGACGAGCAACTCGACGCGCATCCGACGGTCAGCGAACTGAGCCTCGGCGGCCTGCTCAAGCACGTCGCCTCGATCGAGGAGATGTGGCTGCGCTTCGTGGTCGACGGCCCGTCCGCGATCCGCTACGACCTACCGGAAGGCGTCACCTGGGCCGACATCGGCGCCGGGACCGCCCGTGAGTTCCCGCAGTGGGCGATCGACCACCAGAACAACTTCAGGATGCTGCCCGGCGACACGCTCGCGGGAATCCTCGCGCGCTACGAGCAGGTGGCCGCGCGGACGACGGAGATCGTCTCGACGATTCCCGACCTGTCCGCCACGCATCCGCTGCCGGAAGCGCCCTGGAACCCGCCGGGCGCGGTGCGCAGTGTGCGCCGGGTGCTGACGCACGTCATCGCCGAGACCGCGCAGCACGCCGGCCACGCCGACATCCTGCGCGAGAGCATCGACGGCCAGAAGTCGACCTGACCCCTCGTCCACTCACGATGGCGCACGGACCATCGGCGCATGGAGGGTGATCCAGACAACAAATCGCCACAGAATTCCATCTGACTGCATCGATCAGATGGTTTGCCAGCACTCTGTGCAAGAGATCGCCCTTATCGGCGCACCGAAACGGCGGATATCGTCGTCGGTATGAAGGTCGCCGTCCACCAGGGCTCGTACGCCGAGCTGCCGTCCGTCGTCGCGGCCTCGGGCGCCGACCTCGTGATCGCCGCCGAGATGATCACCACCGGCTACCACATCGGTGCCCGCTCCCATGCGCTCGCCGAACCGGCCGACGGTCCGACAGCGGCCCGGATGTCCGCGCTGGCCAAGGAAACCGGCGTCGCGCTGGCCTACGGGTACCCCGAGTCCGACGGTGACCACGTCCACAACAGCGTCCAGCTGATCGGCCCCGGCGGACAGCGGCTGGCGAACTACCGGAAGACCCATCTGTTCGGCGACATCGACCGCGACTGGTTCGAGCCGGGCACCGAGGCGGTCGTGCAGGCCGAGCTCGACGGTCTCCGGATCGGCCTGCTGATCTGCTACGACGTCGAGTTCCCCGAACTGGTGCGGGCGCACGCTCTGGCGGGGACCGAGCTGCTCGTGGCGCCGACCGCGTTGATGAGCCCGTACGAACTGGTCGCCGACACGCTGGTGCCCGCCCGCGCTTACGAAAGCCAGTTGTTCGTCGCCTACGCCAACCGCTGCGACACCGAACAGGAACTGACCTACTGCGGCCGCTCCTGTGTCGTCGCCCCGACCGGTGAGGTGCTCGCCCGCGCGGGCGCCGGTACGGAGCTGATCAGCGCCGAAGTCACCCGTGGCGCGCTCGTCGCGTCGCGCCTGGAGAACACCCACCTGGCCGATCGACGGCCCGATCTGTACCGAGGACTTTCCGCATGACCTCCGCTCTTCCGACCGCGATCCACCACGACGAATCCACCGGTCGGCCGATCACCATGTTCGGCCCCGATTTCCCGTTCGCCTACGACGATTTCCTCGCCCACCCCGCCGGGCTCGGTTCGCTCCCCGCCGAGCGCCACGGCACCGAGGTGGCGGTGATCGGCGGCGGCCTCTCGGGCATCGTCACCGCGTACGAGCTGATGAAACTCGGCCTGCGCCCGGTCGTGTACGAGATCGCCGAGATCGGCGGCCGCCTGCGCACGGTGAACTTCCCAGGCTGCCCGGACGACGTCGTCGCGGAGATGGGCGCGATGCGGTTCCCGCCGGCGTCCACCGCGCTCTTCCACTACATCGACAAGGTCGGCCTGGAGACGACGCCGTTCCCGAACCCGCTCGCGCCGGGAACGCCGAGCACCGTCGTCGACCTCAAGGGGGAGAGCCACTACGCGCGGACGGCGGGCGAACTGCCCGCCGTCTTCGGCAAGGTCGCCGCCGCCTGGGACAGCACGCTGTCCGAGCAGGCCGCGTTCACCGAGATGCAGAAGGCGATCCGCGAACGCGACGCGAAGACGATCAAGCGGCTGTGGAACGAACTCGTGCCGCGGCTGGACAACCAGACGTTCTACGGTTTCCTCTGCGACTCGCCCGCGTTCGCCTCGTTCCGCGACCGTGAGATCTTCGGACAGGTCGGCTTCGGCACCGGTGGCTGGGACACCGACTTCCCGAACTCGATCCTGGAGATCCTGCGGGTGGTCTACACCGGCGCTGACGACGAGCACCGCAGCATCGTCGGCGGGAGCAGGCAGCTTCCGTTGCGGTTGTGGGAACACGCGCCCGAGGACATCGCTTTCTGGCCCGCGGGAACGAGTTTGAGCTCACTGCACGGCGGAAGCCCGAACCCCGGCGTCGCCCGGCTGCACCGCACCGCGCCGAACAACATCACCGTGACCGACACCGAAGGCCGCATCCGCACCTACCCGGCGGCGGTGTTCACCGCGCAGAGCTGGATGCTGCTGTCGAAGATCACCTGCGACGAGGCGCTGTTCCCGATCGACCACTGGACGGCGATCGAGCGCACGCACTACATGGAGTCCTCGAAGGTCTTCGTCCCGGTGGACCGGCCCTTCTGGCTGGACAAGGACCCGGCGACCGGCCGCGACACGATGAGCATGACGCTGACCGACCGCATGCCGCGCGGCACCTACCTGCTCGGTGACGACCCGGACGCGCCCGCGGTGATCTGCCTGTCCTACACCTGGGCCGACGATTCGCTGAAGTGGCTGCCGCTTTCGGTCTCCGAGCGGGTCGAGGTGATGTTGCAGTCGCTGAAGGAGATCTACCCGGGCGTCGACGTCCGGCGGCACATCATCGGCGACCCGGTGACCGTGTCCTGGGAGGCCGAACCGCATTTCATGGGGGCGTTCAAGGCCAACCTGCCCGGCCACTACCGCTACCAGCACCGGCTGTTCACCCACTTCAAGCAGGACAGGCTCGAGGAGCGCCACCGCGGTCTCTTCCTGGCGGGCGACGACGTCTCGTGGACGGCGGGCTGGGCCGAGGGTGCCGTCCAGACGGCGCTCAACGCGGTGTGGGGCGTGCTCGACCACTTCGGCGGCGAGACGGATCCGGCGAACCCGGGCCCTGGCGACGTCTACGACGAGATCGCGCCCATCGAACTGCCGGACTGAGCGCGGCGCTTGACCAGCCACGCCGTGCCTAGCGCCAGTACCACCCCGAGTACCGCGCCGACGGTGTTCATCAGCCAGTCGTTGGTGTCGCAGGCGCGGCCGATGGCGGGGACGAACGCCTGAAGCGTCTCGATCACCGCGGACAGCGCCGAGCCCGCCGCGAGCGTCGTCAGCGGCCGCTTCGCCGCCAGCGTGGCGAAGTACACCGGTGGCAGGAACAGGGCGACGTTGGCCAGGAGTTCCACCGCGCCGAGCGTGGGCAGCGAGAACTGGACGGTGCACAGGATCTCGTCGATCGTGTGCGCGGTGGGCACCAGCGTCAGCGCGAAGACCGGCACCAGGGACACGCCGGTGAGGGCCCACAGGATCCGCCGCTTGCCCGCGAACAGGTGGCCGAGGACGGCGCAGACCAGCGCGACCAGTGCGATCGCCACCGGCACGAGGGCGGAGTGGTCGAGCAGGAAGTTCGTGATCATGGCGGGCCGATCGTACGAGCAGCCTCGCTCAGCCGGTGAACTCGACCTCCGCCGCGGGCACCACGCGCAGCCTGCCACCCGGGTGGATCGCGGTGCTCAGAAGCAGGTTGTGCCGGGCGATGACCTGTTCGGCGGTCAGGCCCGTGGTGGGATCACCGTCGGCGGACGGCGCGTGGCCGTCGCCGACCAGCACGACGTCGAGTCCGTGGCTCTGCGCGGACCTGGCGGTCGCGTCGACGCAGTAGTCGGTGGCCAGCCCGGTCAGCACCACGGTGTCGACGCTCCGGTCGGCGAGCAGCCCCGCCAGCCCCGTGCGGTGGAACGAGTCCGTCGCCGTCTTGTCGACCACCACGTCGATCGGTTCGAGACCGAGCAGCGCGCTGACCCGGGTGCCCGGTGACGCGGGATCGAAGTCGGTGCCGGGCGCGCCGATCTGCCGCAGGACGATCACCGGAACCCCGTCCGCCCGGGCCCGGCGCGCCAGCGCGGCTATCCGGGCCGCCAGCTCCTCACCGCGCCAGACCAGGGGGACGAGCATGTCCTGCATGTCGACGATCAGCAGCGCGGCCTTCATAGCCGGCAGCCTAGGGCAGCGCGGCGGGTGATTCGGCCTCCGGGATGAGCAGCCGCGGAGTCCCCGAGCCGTCGGCGGACACGGCCCAGACGTCGGAATGGCCTTGGGTGCGTGGCAGGGCGTAGGCGACGGTGCGGGCGTCGAGCCAGGCGGGCTGGTCGTCGACGTTCCGGGTCTCGGCCAGCGGTGTCACGGTTCCGCTCGCGAGGTCGAGCACCGAGATCCGCCAGCCCTTGGCGGGATCGCCGTCGATGGCGGCCTTGTAGGCGATGCGGGTCTCGTCGGGGGAGAGTGACGGGCATTCGACGTTGTCCCGCAACGTTTTCACCGTCCGCGCCTGGGAGTCGCCCTCGACGAGGTACCGGTGGGAGCCGGTGGACATGGTGGCGTAGAACCGGTTCGGCTGCCTGGCGAAGGTGACGCCCCAGAAGTTGAAGTCGGCCGCCTTGTACGGCTTGCCGTCCACGGTGACGGCGAAGTCTTCGAGCGTGCCTTCGACGTTGTCGGTCGTGAGGTCGAGAGTGCCGGCGCGGGTGGAGAACCGGCCGCCGTTGTAGGAGTCGCCGGTGACGAACACCGTCCACGCGAGACGCCGTCCGTCGGCCGAGACGCGCGCCCGGTTGGGCAACCCGACCAGCGGGATCTCCTGTTCGACCGCGAGCGCGCCGTCGAGTACGGCCAGCTGGTAGGTCGTCAGCCCGGTTTCCGGGCGCAGGCAGATCCCCGTGCCGCCCGCCGCGTAAACCCGGCTGCACGAGACGGTGGACACCGCCCGGACGCCGCCGGGATCGGCCGCGCTGACGCTGGACACGTGCCCGCGGTCGGCGTCGGCGGTGCTGCGGAACAGCAACCGCCCGCCTTCGAGGGTGACGGCGTCGCGGGTGCCCGCCGCCGCGGTGCCCTGGTTGCGTGCGCCCGCCACCCCGATGTAGAGCACGGCGGCCACGGCCAGCGTGACTACTCCGGTGACGGCGATCAGGACGCGGGTGCGGGTGTTCACGGTCGTGCCTTCCTGCGGGGAGCCAAGAGAACAGAGTCTTTACCGGCCGCGGGCGTGTCCACAGTGGACACGCCCGCGGGGTTCACCCGGTTACTGCCACACGCTCGTGATCGGCGGCTTGTTCGCCGCGTTGGCGATGCCCGGCAGGCCGAACGCCGCCTCCATCGTGCGGAGGATCGAGTAGTGGTTGATGGATTCGCTGTAGCTGCCCGGCTTCACGTGGGCACCGACGAACGTGGTGAAGATCTGGTTCACCGACGTCCCGCTGTCCTCGTCGAAATTGACGATCAGCAGGCTGTTGTGCGTCTTGGCCCACTGCGCGTACGCGTCGAGGTTGTTCTTCAGCCATTTGTCGCCGGTGTCGACCGGGCAGTCGTGCATGTCACTGCACAGGTCCGGGGTCACGAAAGCGACGTGCGGCAGCTTGGTGAAGTCGCTCGGGAACGACGAGAACCTTTTGTTCGCCGACGCCGGGACATTGCTGAAGCTGACCCAGCTGTTGTGCTTGCGGGCGTATTTGCCCTTCGTGCACCCCGTGTAGCCGTCGGAGGGCATGCTTTCCGCGTAGCCGGCGAACTTCTTGCCGATCCCTGCCAGCTGGGAAGCGATGTTCTCCTTGTTCCCGAGGTCCTGGCATTTGTTGCTGTCGACGCCGTGCGTCGAACCCGCGAACTGGGCGATGTAGTTCGGCTGGCTGGGATGCGTCGTCCCGTACGCCTTCGTGAACTTGGCGCCCTGCGAGGCGAGTTTGTTGAGATACGGAGCCTTGGAGCTGCCGCTGATCTCCTTGTAGTCCTTGTTCTCGAACATCACGAGGACGATGTGGTCGAAGGCGGGGACCGTCGCCGCGGCGGGCTCCGTCGCGGCGGCCGGAGTGTCCTGATGGGACACCACCAGCCCCGTGGCCAAGCCGGTCGCGGCCACGGCCGCGACCGCGATCCGTTTCCAGAACATACAGAAACCTCCTGGGAAAAGGTTGAAACTTTGACGACCGGCCATCGGGTTCAGCGGCGCTCCAGAGGCGTCGACAGAGTCGAGACATCAGATGTCTCAGCTGCATTTAAACGGCAGGAAAGTCCCGGGCCCATCAAGGTCGCCTGACTGGAGCAATCCGCGGGTGTAGAACGCCCCAAAACCGACATTGCTTGGCACGAAACCATGTAAACCACCTCCTCGCCTTGCGTTCGGGGCGGCGAACCGAGGAAACTCAGGGCAACTCGCTGATTCAGCCGGCTGGCAGTTATGTCACCATTGCGCCGGTGTTGTGGTGTACTCATCCGACCATTGGTTAAGCTGTTCGGCGTGAAGCCCTTTTCGCCGAGACCGGCCGGATACACGATCGAAGAACTCTCGACGATCGTCGGCATGTCGGCGCGCAATATCCGGGCCCATCAGACGAGAGGCCTGCTCGCCCCGCCGGTCCGGCACGGCAGGTCCGCCTACTACGGCCCGGCCCATCTGCGGCGGCTGCGGCGTATCACGATGCTGCAGAAACAGGGCTTCAACCTGGTGTCCATCGCCGCGATGCTCGGAACGACCACAGTGGACGGCGCCGAACGGCTGGAGGCGGCGATGGCCGATCTCGCCCGCGACCAGCCCGCCGTCGCCCGGTGCCTGGAACGGCACGGTGTGCTCGGCAAGGACGACGAGGGGGCGCCCGCCGTCGTGCGCCCGTCCGTTTCCCGCGCGGTGGCGGAGCTCGCCGGTGCCGGGATCCCGCCCGTCATGGCCCTGCGGTTCCTCGGCCAGTTCATGGACCGGGTGGCGCCGCTGGCGGGCGAGCAATTGGCCGCGCTGAAAGTCCAGACCGGGGGTGTCGCGGCGGCCCCGTGGTCCTGTTTCGCCGAGCTGCTGGTAAGCGCTTTCAGAACGACCGTGGAAAACGCCGCCGAAGTCACTTTCGCAGACGGGGAACCAAGGACACGGCCGCCGAGGTAGCCGCCGCCGTCGCCACGTCGAGGCTCGTGCCGTCGGCGAAACCGGACAGGATGACGACGACGTAGCGGTCGCCTTCGCCGACGAGCCCGGTCGTGTGCGCCTCCACCGAGCCCCGTCCGGCCGCCCAGCCCTGCTTCACCGCCCACGGCCGGTCGTGGAACGCCGAGGGGATGCCGAAGTGCTGGTCGAACCCGTCGGCGGCGGTCCGGGCCGACTCGCGCAGGGGTTTCAGGAGCACGTCCCGTTGGGACTTCGGCAGGCCGAGGATGTGGCGGTACACCGCGGCTATGTCGTCCGCGGTGGACAGTGTGTCGCCCCAGCGGCCCGGACTGGCAGGGGGCGTGGTGTTCCTCAAACCCGCGGCGGCCACCGTCCTGGTGACGATGGCGGGGCCGCCGTTCTTGCTCCAGAGGGTGTTCGCGATCGCGTCGTCGCTCTTCGCCAGCATCCGGTGGAGCTGGGATCTGTCGGCCTTGCCCGCTTTGCGCGTGAGGGCGTCGAGCGCGATGAACAGTTTCACCACTGACGCCGTCCGGAATCGTTCCGAGCCCTGCTCGTCGATCACCTGCTTGCCCGACGTGCGGTCGAAGACCACCGTGGCGCCGCGCCGTTCCGGAACCGGATGGTCTTCCGCGCTGGCCTGGATGACCACGTAGCCGAGGATTCCGGCGATCACCAGGAAGACGGCCAGGATCGTCACCGGAAGCCTTAGTCGCCGCTTCGCGCCGGGTACCGCGATGGGCGTGGTTCGCTGGTCGAGCATGATGCAGATGTTCGGGAACGTTCATCGTGGCCCCGTCTTGTTCATGTCATGACTCTGTAACGGGAGGACGGCGGGTCAGGAACGCTGCACGATGATCTGATCGACCAGGGTGCCGTCGGCACTGATCGCGCGAACGTCCATTTTGGGCGGTGTGGTGCCCGTTCCCGCGATGACGTCGACCGCCACCAGGCTGTAGCCGCGGAACCGGACACGGGACCAGGTGACCTTCTTGGTGCGGTCCTGGCCGTCCCGTTCCGAGTACTTCATCGGGACGGGGGAGTCGTTGCCGGTCTCATGGCCGAGGTAGGTGTCGGGGGCGGGGAATTCGGAGACGCTGCCGCCACCGCCGCCCGCGGTGATGTAGGTCGTCCCGTCCTTGACCGGGTCCGTGGTCCCTCGCGACGGCACCTTCTTGACGGCCTTGCCCGCCCGGATGGGGTCGGTGCGTTCGTAGATGTGGTTGTGCCCGTTGAGCACCAGGTCGACCTGGTACCTGTCGAACAGCGGAGCCCAGTCCTTCTGCGCGCCGAGTTCGGCGCCGTTGGAATGGCAGGTGGAGTACGTGCACTGGTGGCAGTAGACGACGATGAAGTCGATCGTGGGATCGGCGCGGAAGGCGGCGAGCGTCCTGCCGAGCCACTTGAGCTGCTTGCCCTTGGTGTAGTCCAGATTGGACGGACTGTTGTAGCAGACGTCGTTGCCGTCCAGGCTGATCAGGCCGACGTTCTGGTAGCGCCAGGAGTAGATGCAGGTGGAACCGTCCCAGGCGTTGTCCGGCATGGTGAACCGCGCCCGCACGCCGCCGTAACCGTCCGCGGAGTACCAGCCCTCCATTTCGTGGTTGCCGAGCGCCATCATCCACGGGATCCCCGCGGTGACCGGCTCGTTCTGCACGAAGAAGGAGTCCCACAGCCGCGCGTCGTACTGGTCCTCCTCCGGATGCCCGCCCTCGCCTTCGAGGGCGTAGCTCAGGTCGCCCATGGCGAGGTGGAAGGCCGGATCGAGGCCCGCGATCAGGCTGCTCGTCGCCACGGCGTTGTAGCCGACGCCCTGGTCGCCGAACGCGGTGAAGGAGAACGTGCCGTCGCCGCCCGGCGCGGGCGCGGTGCGGAAACTCGCCATCTCGCCGAGCCGCGCGGCGGGGTCGTAACCCTCATGGCCGACGACGTAGTAATACGTGGTGTTGGGCAGGAGACGGTCGATCCTGGCGTGGAGGTAGTACTGGGTGATCGTCTTCGGACTGTTCGGCGGCACCTCCTCGACCGGATGCTGCCACGACATCTGGCTGGTCAGCGCCCGGACCTCGGCGGGGATGGGCGGACTGAAGTCGCCGGGGACCGTGCCGATCCGGACGAACGGGGCGGTCACCGCCGCGGGCACCTGCCAGGAGATCACGATCTGCTGGGACGGGTCGGCCCCGTAGGCGATGTGCCGTCCGAACGGCCGCAACGCCGAACCCGCGACCTTGTCGGCGTTGAGCAGCACGGTCGGTCCTGGCGAGGCCGCGGCCGAGCCCGGGAGCAGCACGCCGCCGGCGGCGAGTGCCGCGCCGCTCACCGCGCCCACCCGGAACAGGGTCCGCCGCGAGTACTGATTGACGAACTTGTCGTGTTTCTCGGCCAAGCTGAGCCGACGATAGGCTTGGGACCTGCTGTTCCGTGGGGTTTCGGCCATGAACTTGAAGTTAAGAAGGCTTCCTAACTAAGTCAAGACGTGTTCGGTCGTTCCTTCACCGGCTGCACGGAACCGTGCAAGTGACTTCGGGCATAGAGGACCAAGCGCCGAACTCGTGAGATACGCCTTCAATCACGTGAGTTACGTGTCTGATCACGCGAGTCGCGGGTTTCGGGCCCTCCGCGGGCGGTCAGACCAGTTCGGAGGAGACGACCGAGGCCAGCCCGCGCAGCCGGTCCAGCAGGGGCTCGACCTCACCGGCGTCGATCAGGACGGCGCAGGTCATGGTGCTTTCCCGGACCCCGTCGCGCACGTCGACCGACAGGTCGTGGACGAGGCAGCCGAGTGCGTCGACCAAGCCGGGGATCTGCTCGACGCCGCCGACGAAGTAGGTCGCGATCCGGCGGCGGACCAGCATGGACGAGCGCGGGGCGGGGATCTGAAACGAAACAGCGGACATCGTGGGCTCCAAGGGCGGGAAACGTACAGGCCATGGAGGGCCAGGCCCCGGGAAATGCCCCGTGTCGAGGGGTCGCCGGACTGCGCGCCGGCGACCTGGTTCAGCCGGCGCGCTTGATTACGAGTCGAGTCCAGCGGCGCACGGCGACAGGCTAACACGACCTACCGGCGAGTCACGAGAGCCGTAGCCGGGAGCCCTGTTCGCGGATGTGCGCGGCGGAGCCGCAGTCGAGATCGAGCTGCCGCTGCCGTTCGGCCACGAACGCGCGGCCGAGGCCGGTGCGGTCCGAAGTGGACAGTGTGCGCCGGAGTTCGTTCAGCAGCCCGCGTTCCTCCGCGCGGATATGCGCGTCCACCGAATTCTCCAGTGCCACCAACGCTTTCTCGGAGTCGCCGGCCTCCAGCACGGCCAGCAGTTCGGCGGCGAGCCCGCTCTCTGTCGCATCGGGACGGATGATCCGTTCCGTCGCGGTGGCATGCGCGACCAGCGACGCCGAGAGTTCCGCGATCAGCGCGGGACGGTCGGCCTCGTCGTTGCGGAGGTCGCGGAACAACTGCTCGATCCGGCGGTGGTCGGCCAGGACGACCTCGACCAGGTCGGAGCCCGGGGGAGCGGCCGTGGGGCCCGGGCGCATCCAGCCGAAGGTCAGCTCGACGGCTTGCCGCCAGTGCCCGTATTCGCTGTCGCGGCGAGCGGGGTCCATCGTCGGCAGCCACTGTCCGGCACGGTGCCAGTTCCGGCGCAGGCCCTCCAGATCCGGCCAGTACCCGACCGACAACCCGGCCGCGTACGCCGCGCCCAGTGACACCGTCTCGGCGACCATCGGACGGACCACCGGCACGTCGAGGACGTCGGCGACGAACTGCATCAGCAGGTTGTCGGCGGTCATCCCGCCGTCCACTTTGAGCGTCGTGAGCGCGAGCCCCGAATCGGCGTTCATCGCGTCGACGACCTCGCGGGTCTGCCAGCCCGTCGCCTCCAGGACGGCCCTGGCGAGATGCCCCTTGGTGATGTACGACGTCAGCCCGGCGATCACGCCGCGTGCCTCGCTGTGCCAGTGCGGCGCGAACAGGCCCGAGAAGGCGGGCACGATATAGCAGCCGCCGTTGTCCTCGACCGTCCGCGCGAGCGTCTCGATCTCGGGCGCGCTGCCGATCAGTTCGAGCCCGTCCCGGAACCACTGCACCAGCGACCCGGTGACCGCGATCGACCCTTCGAGGGCGTATACGGCGGGCTCGTCGCCGATCTTGAACCCGACGGTGGTCAGCATGCCGTGCGTCGAGAGCACCGGCGTCGGGCCGGTGTTGAGCAGCAGGAAGCTGCCCGTGCCGTACGTGCACTTCGCCTCGCCGGGCGCGAAGCAGGTCTGGCCGAACAACGCCGCCTGCTGATCGCCGAGCGCCGCCGCGATCCGGATCCCCGGGACCACCCGCGACGTCGTCCCGTACACCTCGGTCGACGGGCGGATCTCCGGCAGCATCGCGCGCGGGACGTCGAAGAACTCCAGCAGTTCGTCGTCCCAGGACAGCGTCCGCAGATTCATCAGCATGGTGCGCGAGGCGTTGGTGACGTCGGTGATGTGGACGCCGCCCTCGGGACCGCCGGTCAGGTTCCAGATCAGCCAGCTCTCGACCGTCCCGAACAGCACGTCGCCGCGCTCGGCGCGTTCCCGCAGGCCGGGCGTCCTTTCCAGCATCCACCGGATACGTGGTGCGGAGAAGTACGTGGCCAGCGGCAGCCCGCACAGCCGCCGGACGCGGTCGGCACCCGGCTCGCGGGCGAGGTGTTCGAGCATCGCGTCGGTGCGGGTGTCCTGCCAGACGATCGCGCGCCCGACCGGATTGCCGGTGTGCCGGTCCCACAGCACCGTCGTTTCGCGCTGGTTCGCGATGCCGAGGCCGACGACCTGTGCCGGTTCGACGCCGGCGTCGGCCAGCGCCTGCGGCACGATCCGGCCGACGTTGCGCCAGATCTCCGTCGCGTCGTGCTCGACCCAGCCGGGCCGGGGGAAGTGCTGCTGGTGTTCGCGCTGCGCGACCGAGACCAGCCTGCCGCGCGCGTCGAACAGGATGCACCGCGTCGAGGTGGTGCCCTGGTCGATCGACATCACGTAGCGCTGGACCACACGAGCACCTCCGTCACCATCGGGACGCGCCGAGATCGCGGGAGACCGCCCGTGCCGCGTCGCGTACGTGGCCGAGCAGCCGCGGGATCGGGCCGCCGTCGACTTCACAGATCCGTTCCGTCGCGCCGGACACCCCGATCGCGCCGACCACGATGCCGCCGTGGCCGCGGATCGGCGCCGCTATCCCGGCCTCACCGGTGATCATCTCGCCGTTCTCGCTCGCCCAGCCCGCCTCGCGCACCTTGCCACAGGCGCGTTTGATCGCCGTCTGGGTGACCAGGGTCCGGCGGGTGTACGCCTCCGGTCCGCCGCTGCGCAACGATGCCACGAGACCGGTGTCGTAGGCCAGAAGTACTTTTCCGAGTGCCGTCGCGTGCAACGGCAGAAGCGTGCCGACGTCGAGGGTCTGCAGGCTGTCGTCGGGCCGGAACACGTGGTGCACCACCAGGACCCGGCCTTCCAGCGGCGCGCCGATCCGGACGGCTTCACCGCTGCGCGCGGCCAGCGCGTCGGCCCAGTTGATCGCGCGGGACCGGAGTTCGTTGACGTCGAGGTAGCTCGTGCCGAGGTGCAGCAGCGCCGCGCCGAGTTGGTATTTCCCGGTGTCGCGGTCTTGTTCGACAAAGCCGACCCCTTGCAGGGTGCGCAGGATCCCGTGCGCCGTTCCCTTGGCGAGTTCGAGGGAATCGGCGATCTCGCCGACCCCCAGACGTCCCGAACCGCGCGCCAGCAACCGCAGGATCGCGGCGGCGCGCTCGATGGACTGGATCGGACCGGGCACGGCTCAACCGTAGCCCGACCGGCCTTGATTCGACAATGTCGAACATCGT
Organism: Amycolatopsis sp. NPDC052450; assembly: GCF_044547565.1. Taxonomy (NCBI): domain Bacteria; kingdom Bacillati; phylum Actinomycetota; class Actinomycetes; order Pseudonocardiales; family Pseudonocardiaceae; genus Amycolatopsis; species Amycolatopsis sp. NPDC052450. The sequence goes on from NZ_JBIUAQ010000031.1 coordinate 91,655, forward strand.
CTTCGCGCGTTCGACAATGCCGACCGGTGTCCGTTGACCCCGCGTTTCCGCGAACTTAACTTCGGCCTCAACAGGGCAACGGTGTCCTTTGTGGAGGAAGCAATGGTGCGAAACCTCAAAGCTCGCGGACTGGCGGGCGAACTGGCGGCGGAGTTCGTCGGGACGATGATCCTCATCCTGTTCGGCTGCGGGGTGGTGGCTCAAGTCGTCGCCGCGGGCATCGGGGACCACGACAGCATCGCGTGGGCCTGGGGAATCGGTGTCACGCTCGGTATCTACGTGGCTTCACGGATCAGTGGCGCGCATCTGAACCCCGCCATCACGGTGGCGCTCGCGGTGTTCAAGGGCTTTTCGTGGCGCAAGGTCGCGCCGTACGCCTTGGCGCAGACCGCCGGAGCGTTCCTCGGCGCCCTGCTGGTGCGCTGGAACTACACCGAGGTGCTCAACGCCGCCGACCCCGGCCTGACGATCAAGACCCAGGGTGTCTTCTCCACTCTTCCGGGTAACGGAACCCTTCCGGTGGGTGACTGGGGCGCCTTCCGTGACCAGATCATCGGGACCGCGATCCTCGCGCTGGTGATCTTCGCCATCACCGACCTCCGCAACACCGCGCCCGCCGCGAACCTCGCCCCGGTCGTCGTCGGCTTCCTCGTGGTCGCGATCGGCATGGCCTGGGGCACCAACGCCGGCTACGCGATCAACCCCGCCCGCGACTTCGGCCCGCGGCTGATGTCCTGGCTCACCGGTTACGACACCGCGTTCACCGATCAATACGGCTATCCGTACTGGTGGATCCCCATCGTGGCGCCGATCGTCGGCGCGGTCATCGGCGGTGCGATCTACAAGTTCTTCATCGAGCGCTACCTGCCCGCCGACCCGGCACCGGAAGCCTTGCCCGCCAAGGACATCGAGCGCGTTTCCTGAAGGAGACTCCGTCCTTCGGGGTGCAACCCCGAACCCGCCCGGAGGGCTCCGCCCCCGGACCCCCGGAAGAGAGGGAAATCATGCCTGACTACATCGGCGCCGTCGACCAGGGCACCACCAGCACGCGCTTCATGATCTTCGACCACGGCGGCAACGAGATCGCCCGCCACCAGCTCGAGCACGAGCAGATCCTGCCGAAGCCGGGCTGGGTCGAGCACGACGCCACCGAGATCTGGGAGCGGACCCGCTCGGTCATCGCCACCGCGCTCAACAAGGCGAAGCTCACCGTCGCCGACCTCGCCGCGCTCGGCATCACCAACCAGCGCGAGACCACCGTGGTGTGGAACCGCCGCACCGGGCGCCCGTACTGCAATGCCATCGTGTGGCAGGACACCCGCACCGACCGGATCGCCTCGGCGCTCGAACGCGAAGGCAAGGGCGACGTCATCCGCCGCAAGGCCGGACTGCCGCCCGCGACCTACTTCTCCGGCGGCAAGCTGCAGTGGATCCTGGAGAATGTCGAGGGCGTCCGCGAAGACGCCGAAAAGGGCGACGCGCTCTTCGGTACCACCGATTCCTGGCTCATCTGGAACCTCACCGGCGGCTCCGACGGCGGCGTGCACGTGACCGACCCGACCAACGCGTCGCGCACCATGCTCATGGACCTCGAAACCCTGGAGTGGGACGACGAACTGCTGTCGTTCTTCGACATCCCGAAGCAGATGCTGCCGTCGATCGCGCCGTCGTCGAACAACGGCCGTTTCGGCGTCACTCGCGCGGACGGCCCGCTCGGCGGCGAGGTCGCCATCACCGGGGTGCTCGGCGACCAGCAGGCGGCGACCGTCGGGCAGGTGTGCTTCCGCCCCGGCGAGGCCAAGAACACCTACGGCACCGGCAACTTCCTGCTGCTCAACACCGGCCACGAGGTCGTGCGCTCGAAGCACGGCCTGCTCACGACGCTGGCCTACCAGTTCGGCGACGAGAAGCCGGTGTACGCGCTGGAAGGCTCCATCGCCGTCACCGGTTCGGCCGTGCAGTGGCTGCGCGACCAGCTGGGCATCATCAGCGGCGCGTCGCAGAGTGAAAGCCTCGCCCGCCAGGTCGAGGACAACGGCGGCGTCTACTTCGTACCCGCGTTCTCGGGCCTGTTCGCGCCGTACTGGCGTTCGGACGCGCGCGGCGCGATCGTCGGGCTCACCAGGGCGACCACCAACGCCCATCTGGCCAGGGCCACGCTCGAAGCGATCTGCTACCAGACCCGCGACGTCGTCGAGGCCATGCAGAACGACTCCGGTGTCCCGCTCGACGTGGTGCGGGTGGACGGTGGCGTGACCGCGAACGAACTCTGCATGCAGTTGCAGGCGGACATCCTCGGCGTGCCGGTGTCGAAGCCGGTGGTCGCCGAGACCACCGCGCTCGGTGCCGCCTACGCGGCGGGCCTTGCGGTCGGGTTCTGGAAGTCCACCGACGAGCTGGAACAGAACTGGAACGAGGACAAGCGCTGGGAGCCGTCGTGGACGGACGAACAGCGCGCCGAGGGCTACGCGGGCTGGCAGAAGGCCGTCGGCCGCACGCTCGACTGGGTAGAGGTCGAGTGAGCCCGATGAACAGGAGGAACAGAGTGACACCCGTACCGCTTTCCCCGGTCTACCGTGCCGAGACGCTGCGCAAGCTCGCCCGTGAAGAGGTCGAAGTTCTCGTCGTCGGCGGGGGAGTGACCGGTGCCGGCGTCGCGCTCGACGCGGCTTCGCGCGGGCTCTCCGTCGCGCTCGTCGAGGCACGCGACTTCGCCGCGGGCACGTCGAGCCGGTCCAGCAAGCTGATCCACGGCGGGCTGCGCTACCTGGAGAACCTCGACTTCAAGCTGGTCCGTGAGGCGCTGAAGGAACGGAGCCTGCTGCTGCAGACGCTGGCGCCGCATCTGGTCCGGCCGGTGAAGTTCCTGGTGCCGCTGAAGCACCGCGTCTGGGAACGTGGCTACATCGGCGCGGGCGTCACGCTCTACGACACCCTCGGCGGAGCGCGGGCCTTGCCGCGGCACCGGCACCTGTCCAAACGCGGCGCGGGCAAGGTCGCCCCCGGCCTCGCGGACGACGCCCTGATCGGCGCCATCCAGTACTACGACGCGCAGGTCGACGACGCCCGTCACACCATGACGATCGCGCGAACTGCGGCCGAGCAAGGAGCGTCCGTGCTCACCCGCGCTCGCGTGACGTCGCTGATCCGTGACGGCGAACGCGTCGTCGGCGCCAAGGTCGTCGACCGCGAGAGCGGCGCGGAGATCGAGGTCCGGGCGAAGACGGTCGTCGCGGCCACCGGCGTGTGGAGCGACGACATGGCCGAAGCGGCGGGCATCCCCGCGCCGTTCACGGTGCGCGCGTCGAAGGGCATCCACTTGGTGGTGCCGCGTGAGAAGATCGACCTGGACACCGGGCTGATCCTGCGCACCGAGAAGAGCGTCCTGTTCGTCATCCCGTGGGGACGGCACTGGATCGTCGGCACCACCGACACCGAATGGGACCTCGACCGCGAACACCCGGCGGCCAGCCAGGCGGACGTCGACTACGTGCTCGATCACCTCAACGCGGTCCTGCGCACGCCGATCACCGCCGACGACATCGAGGGCGTGTACGCCGGGCTTCGGCCGCTGCTGGCGGCGAAGGCGACTTCGACGACGAAGCTGTCGCGCGAGCACGCCGTCGCGCATCCGGTGCCAGGTCTGGTGATCGTGGCCGGCGGCAAGTACACGACGTACCGCGTGATGGCCGCCGACGCGGTCGACGTCGCGGTGGACGATCTCGGCCGTCCGGCGCCGTCGTCGTGGACCGAGCGGTTGCCGATCGTGGGCGCGACGGGCTACCACGAGATGTGGGGCGCGCGGCACTCGCTCGCCCAGCGCGCGGGGCTGCCGATCGCCCGCATCGAGCACCTGCTCCAGCGCTACGGCACCGCGATCGAGGACATCCTGGAGTCGATTTCGGAACGTCCCGAACTGGGCGAGCCGCTCCCGGGGACGGCGGAGTACCTCAAGGCGGAGGTCGTTTACGCCGTCTCGCACGAGGGCGCGCTGCATCTGGAGGACGTCCTGACCCGGCGCACGCGCATCTCCATCGAGGAGCGTGACCGCGGTGTGACGGCGGCGCCGGTGGTGGCGGAGCTGATGGCGCCGCTGCTGGGCTGGGACTCGCACAAGCGGGAGCGCGAGGTCACCAACTACCTCGCGCGGGTCGAGGCGGAACGCTCCGCCCAGGCCCAGCCGGACGACGAAGCGGCGAACGCCAGCCGTCTCGCCGCTCCGGCGCTGCTGCCGAGCTGACGTGGGCGGTCCCGGTCGGAGGTTTCGACCGGGACCGCGCCGGTAACTCCGCGGCATGGAACGAAAGCGGTCGCTCACCACGGTCGAAACGGATGTGCCGGCGCGGATGGACCGGCTGCCGTGGGCACGGTGGCATTGGGTGGTGCTGGCGGGGCTCGGCACGGTGTGGATCCTCGACGGACTCGAAGTCACCATCGTCGGAGCACTCGCCGAGCGGCTGACCGAACCGGACAGCGGCCTCGTCCTCACGGATTCGCAGGTGGGGCTGGCCGCCGCGCTGTACGTCGCGGGCGCCGTCGTCGGTTCGCTGGTGTTCGGCTATCTCACCGACCGGCTCGGCCGCAAGAAATTGTTCCTGGTGACGCTGGGGCTCTACCTGGCCGCGACGACCGCGACGGCTTTCTCGTTCGACGTCTGGTTCTTCGTCGTCATGCGGTTTCTGACCGGTGCCGGGATCGGTGGCGAGTACGCGGCGATCAACTCCGCGATCGACGAACTCGTCCCCGCCAGGGTGCGGGCGACGGTCTCGTTGGCGGTCAATGGTTCCTACTGGGGTGGCGCCGCCGTCGGCGCGGCACTGACGTTGATCCTGCTCGATCCCGCCGTGTTCTCGGCCGATGTCGGCTGGCGGGTCGCGTTCGGCCTCGGCGCCGTGTTCGGGCTGGTGATCCTGCTGGTGCGACGGCATCTTCCGGAGAGCCCGCGCTGGCTGTACACCCACGGGCGCAACGACGAAGCCGAAGAACTCGTCGGGTCCATCGAGAAACGGGTCGAAGAGGAGACCGGTGCGCCGCTGGAGCCCGTGCACCAGAACTTGCGGGTAAAACAGCGCAAGAGCACCGGATTCGGAGAGATCGCGCGGACCCTGCTGAAGACCTATCCGCGGCGGACCCTGCTCGGTCTCGCGTTGTTCGTGGGGCAAGCGTTCCTGTACAACGCCGTCTATTTCACCTTCGCCCTGGTGCTTGCGACGTTCTTCAAGATCCCGAGCGCGCAGTCCGGGCTTTATCTGCTGCCGCTCGCCGTCGGCAGCCTGATCGGGCCGCTGCTCCTCGGCAGGTTCTTCGACTCCATCGGCCGCCGCACGATGATCAGCGTGAGCTACCTCGGCTCGGGCGCGTTGTTGCTCGTGACAGCTTGGCTGTTCTCCGAAGGCATGCTCTCGGCTTGGACGCTCGCGCTCGCCTGGGCGGTGATCTTCTTCTTCGCCTCGTCGGGGGCGAGTGCGGCGTACCTGACGGTGTCGGAGATCTTCCCGATGGAGATCCGGGCGATGTGCATCGCGTTGTTCTACGCGGTGGGCACCGGGCTCGGCGGCATCATCGGTCCGCTGCTGTTCGGTGTGCTGGTCGAGACCGGCGACGCGGGCAACGTCGCGCTCGGGTATTGCCTCGGCGCCGGGGTGATGGTCCTGGGCGGAGTGGCCGAACTCGTGTTGGGTGTCGAAGCGGCGAAGCGATCGCTGGAAGACGTCGCGTCGCCGCTGTCGGCACAGTCCGGCGCGGTGGGAACGGCCCCGTCGGCTACTTGAGCCAGTCGAGGTAGCGGGTCTCGGCGATGCGGGCGCCGTCCTTCGTCGTGAGGACGTCGCCCTTGACGGCGGCGAACATGCCCGCGGTCTCGTCGACGGTCACCGAACGGGCGTCTCCCTTGGCGGACAAGGTGATCCGGCCCAGTTCGTCCAGCGGGTAGACGTCCGGGCCGCCTACGTCGAGGGTTCCGTTCAGCGGCTTCCCGGCCGAGACCTCGGTGACTGCGGCGGCGACGTCCGCCGCGGCGATCGGCTGGATCGGCGTACTGGGCAGGCGGACCGTGGTCTCGTCGGCGGTCCAGGACAGGACGGCGTCGACGAATTCCATGAACTGGGTGGCGCGGACGATCGAGTAGGGGACGCCGCTCTCCTTGAGGATGTCCTCCTGCAGCGTCTTCGCGCGGTAATAGTCGAGGTCGGGCACCTGGTCGACGCCGACGATCGACAGGATCACGAAGTGCCCGGTGCCCGCCTTCTTCGCGGCGGCGACGAGGTTGTCCATCGACGTCCGGAAGAACGCGGGAGAGGAGTCGTCGAAGGTCGGCGAGTTGGTGAGGTTGACGACCACGTCGGCGCCGTCGAGCGCGGCGTCCAGCCCCTGGCCGGTGAGGAGGTCGACCCCGGTGGACGGCGAGTGCGGCACTGCCTCGTGCCCGGCCTCGTTCAGGTTCCGCACGACCTGCGAACCGATCAGTCCGGTCCCGCCGATGATCGCGAATTTCATGACCCAGTGTCCTTCCTCGGTAGGCGTCCGCTAACTCGGATACCTCATGTCCGAGATAATACTCAGACACATTGTGTCCGAGTCAAGGGGCGAGTTAGAGTCATCCGGGTGAAGATGTCCGGTGGGGTCGAGTGGGCCCTGCACTGCTGCGTCGTCCTGACCTCGGTCGACGAACCCGCGCCGGCCGCGCGCCTGGCGCAGCTGCACGACGTTTCGCCGAGCTACCTCGCGAAGCAACTCCAGGCCCTTTCGCGAGCCGACCTCATCCGTTCGGTGCAGGGAAAGGCCGGGGGATACGTCCTCACCCGGCCGCCGTCGGAGATCACGGTGCTCGACGTCGTCGAGGCCATCGACGGGCCCGGCCCCGCCTTCGTCTGCACCGAGATCCGGCAGCGCGGCCCGATGGCGACCCCGCCCGAGGCGTGCACGGCGCCCTGCGCGATCAGCCGCGCGATGGCGAACGCCGAAGTCCAGTGGCGGGCGGCGTTGCGCTCGGTCTCCATCGCGGATCTGGCCGACGACGTCAGGGGCGACTACGGTCCGGGCGCCCTCGCCGGAATCGGCGCGTGGTTCAAGGCCGCCGAGGGATAGCGGGCATCAGCGCGGTGGCCGCCATGGTCGCGACCACCAGCACCGCCGCGAGCGAGAACGCCTGCGCCGAAGAGTGGCCGCGCAGGAAGACGGTGCCCAACACCGCGATGCCCAGTGTCGCGCCCACTTGCTGCACCGCGTTCAGCAGTCCGGCCGCCGAACCCGTCTCATGTGGACGGACGACGGACAGCGCCGCGGTGAAGAACGGAACCGTGAACAACCCCAGGCCGAGCCCGCCGACCCCGAGCGCGAGCGGCAGTGGACCCGCGATCGCCAGCAGGATTCCCGCGAGCAGCAGTGTCAGCCCGGCGAAGGCCACCCGGGATCCGAACCGTGGCACGAGCACTTTGCCCGCCACCCAGGAGGAAATCGCCAGCCCGCCCGACCACGGCAGCAACGTCAGTCCGGACGCCAGTACGCCGCGGCCCTCGTCGAGTTGCTGGTGCAGGACCACCACGAGCATCACCCCGTTCATCACCGCGAAGAACAACGTCGACGCCACGAGCGCCGCGGCGAAACCGCGGTGTCCGAACAAACTCGGTTCGATCAGGGGATACCGCCGCTTCCGCTGATGGAACCCGAACAGCACCAGCACGGCGGCACCGGTGCCGAAGAGACGCCAGTCCCATTGTCCGATCAGCGGGTACACCAGTAAGCCGACGCCGAGCGAGGCGAGCAAGGTGCCTTGCACATCGAGCCGGACCGGACGCTCGGCGCGGTCTTCCGGCAGCAGCCGTCCGGCCATGAGCACCGCGATCGAGATCGGCACGTTCACCAGGAAGGCCGCCCGCCAGGACACCAGATCCGTCAGCAGGGCACCGAGCAGCGGCCCGCTCACCGCGGACAGGCCGACCACCGGACCGTTCCAGCCGAGCGCCGCCGCCAGCGCCGGACCGGTGAACATGACCTTGATCAGCCCGATCGTCTGCGGGATCACCAGTGCCGCCGCCATGCCCTGTACCGCTCGCGCGCCGATCAGCGCGCCGGTGCCCGGCGCGAGCGCGCAGCACAGCGACGCGAGGGCGAACATCGCGACACCGGTCAGGAACACACGCCGGCGGCCCAGCAGGTCACCGAGCCGTCCGCCGGTGATCAGGAGTACCGCGAACGGCAGCGTGTACGCCGCGCCGAACCACTGGATGGCCGAAGGGGCGCCGCCGAGGTCCGCGTGGATCACCGGGCCGGCGACCTGCGTGATCGTCGAGTCCAGCACGTTCATCGCCTCGGCTGCGAGCAACGTCGCGAGCGGGACCCACCTGGTCTTCGTCATTTGCATGATCGCGAGCGTGCGGCGAAGATGTCATCTGTTCCAGGAAACCCGCCTCGGTTGGACGAAATATTCCATGCTCGACGACATCGACCGCGCTTTGATCCACGCGCTGCAGATCGACGCCCGTGCGGCGTTCAGTCGTGTCGGCACGGTGCTCGGCGTCTCCACCCAGACCGTCGCCCGGCGCTACCAGCGGCTTCGCGCCGAAGCGGGGCTGCGGGTGGTGGGTCTGCCCGATCCCGATCGGACAGGACTGACGCAGTGGCTCGTGCGGCTCAGCGCGCAGCCCGCCACCGCGCGGACGCTCGCCCGTTCGCTGGCCAGGCGGCAGGACACGTCGTGGGTCAAGCTCACCTCGGGCGGCACGGAGATCGTGACGATCGCGCACACGCCGAGGCACGCGCAGAGCGCCATGTTGCTGCACGACATCCCGCGCACCGCGAGCGTCACGGCGGTGTCCGCGCATTTCATCCTGCACACCTATCTCGGCGGCCCGACGGCCTGGCGCGGGCGCGTTGCCGCGCTGACCGAAGAGCAGCAGGAGGCGTTGCGGCCGCCGGAATCCCACGCCGGGGAAGCTCCGCTGACCGCGGCGGACGACGCCCTGATCGCCGCCCTCCGGCACGACGGCCGCGCGAGCATCGGCGGTCTCGCCGCGGCGACGGGACTGGCGCCGTCGACCGCAGCCCGCCGCCTGGCGGATCTGCGCGCACGAGGCGCGCTCTTCTTCGACGTCGAGATCAGCGCCGCCCTGTACGGCGTGACCACGCAGGCGTTCCTCTGGATGGCCGTCGCGCCGGCGGACCTCGACGAGGTGGCGACGACGCTGGCCACCCACGAGGAGCTCGCCGTCGTCGTCGCCACGACCGGGCCCACCAACCTGGCCGCGCAGGCGCTGTGCCCGGATCCCGCCGCGCTACACCACTACCTCACGCGCCGGCTCGGCGCGCTGCGCGCGATCCACACGGTGCACACCGCGCCGGTGCTGGAGATCGTGAAGGCGGTCGGACCGCTCACGGCTTGAACCGGTCGGCGTGTTCGGCGACCCACTGGGCGAAGGTGCGGGCCGGGCGCCCGGTCACCATCTCGATCGTGTCGACGACGGTGCGCGCCGCGACGGGCGGATCGCCGTGCCAGCCGACGACGTATTCGGCGTCCGCCACCGAGACGCCTTCGGCCAGCAGCCGGTCGATCGCCTGCTGCCGCGTGATCCGCTCCAGCGTGATGTCGTGGCCGAGTGCGTTGCCGAGGATCGTGATCCGTTCGCTCGTGGTCAGCGCTTCCGGCCCGGTGAGGTTGTAGACCTTGCCCGAATGCCCGTCCTCGACGAGCGCGGTGGCGGCGACGGCACCGATGTCGGCCTCGTGCACCACGGCGCCCGGGAGGTCGAACGGCTCGCGGACCACTTTTTCGGTGCGGATGGAATCGGTCCAGGTCAGGGCGTTGGACATGAACTCCTGCGGTTCCAGCCGCGTCCATTCCACCCCGGACTCGGCCATGGCCTGCTCCGTCGGCCCGACGTAGCCGCCCCAGACGATGGTCATCCGCCGCACCCCGGCGGCCACGGCGCGTTTGACCAGGTCGGCGCCGACGTCGGCGAGCCCCGCCGTGACGGTGATGTGCAGCCGGGTGACACCGTCGAGGGCGGCGGTGAGCGTTTCCGGCGCGGTGTGCGTGCCCTCCACCAGTTCGACGCCCGCCGGAAGCCGTGCCGCGGAGGGGTTCCTGGTGAGTGCCCGGACGTGTTCCCCACGACGGACGAGTTCGGCCACCACGTGGCGGCCGGTGTTCCCGGTGGCGCCGGTTACCAAGACGGTCATGAGTCGATTCCCTTCGGTTTCCAGCGAAGGTAAAAGCTCAAGTAATGTGGAGGTCAAGGGGTCGGTCACGAGTCGATGTCCGGTGGTGACTTTCCGGGTCTTAGTTTATGGCAAAAATTAACAGCTCACGTACTGGTCCGAAACTCTTGACGCCGCCGCCGGGTCCGGTGAGGATCGGCCGGTCCCCGCCTCCCGCAGAATGGACCAGACCATGGCAAGACGTGCGCCTGCGCGCCGAAGTCCGCTGATCGCCTTGATGAGTCTCGCGCTGCTCGGCGGGGCCGTGGTGGCCACCCCTGCCGCCGTCGCCGCCGAACAGCCCGTGATCGGCAAGCCCGCGCTGGGCCGGGACGGCTGCGCCCGGATCGAGAAGAGCCTGCCGGCGCTCGCGGACTGGCCGAAGGTCGAGAGCCGGTTCAAGGGCAAGGCGGGTGACGAGCAGCGGATCGCCCAAATCCTCGCCGGGATGACCCTGGAGGAGAAGGTCGGGCAGATGACGCAGCCCGAGATCGCCGCGATCACCCCCGACGAGGTCCGGCAGTACTCGATCGGCTCGGTCCTCAACGGCGGCGGTTCGTGGCCGAACAAGGACAAGCACGCCTCCCAGCAGGACTGGCTGAAGCTCGCCGACTCCTACTGGGAAGCCGCGAAGGGCGGCCGGACGAAGATCCCGGTGATCTGGGGCATCGACGCGGTGCACGGCAACAACAACGTGTACGGGGCGACCGTCTTCCCGCACAACATCGGTCTCGGCGCCGCGCACGATCCTTGCCTGGTGCGCGACATCTCCGCGGCGACGGCCCGGCAGATCCGCGCCACCGGCCAGGACTGGGCGTTCGCGCCGACGCTGGCCGTCGTCAAGGACGACCGCTGGGGCCGCACCTACGAAGGGTTCTCCGAGGATCCGCGGATCACCAGGGCCTACGGCTACGAGGCGATCAACGGGCTCCAGGACGGCTCGGCCAAACGTATCGGCTACAACGGCGTGATCGGCACCGCCAAGCACTTCATCGGTGACGGCGGCACCCTCAAAGGTCAGGACCAGGGCGTCAATCCCGCGTCCGAAGCCGAGATGATCAACGTCCACGGCCAGGGCTACTACGGCGCGCTCGCGGCCGGTTCCCAGACCGTGATGGTGTCGTTCAACAGCTGGACCAACGCCGAACTCGGCATCGACGAGGGCAAACTGCACGGCAGTGACAAGGCGCTGAACCAGATCCTCAAGGGCAAGATGGGCTTCGACGGCCTCGTCGTGTCCGATTGGAACGGCATCGGCCAGGTTCCCGGTTGTACCAACGCTTCGTGCCCGCAGGCGATCAACGCCGGCATCGACATCGTGATGGTGCCGAACGACTGGAAGGCGTTCATCGCCAACACCGTCGCCCAGGTCGGCGACGGCCGTATCCCGGTCTCGCGGATCGACGACGCCGTGACCCGCATCCTGCGCGTCAAACTGCGTTCGGGGCTGTACGAGTCGCAGAAGCCGTCGGACCGGTCGTACGCCAATTCGGACGAGGCGCTGAAGGAGACCTGGCTGGCGCGCGACGCCGTCCGTTCGTCGCAGACGTTGCTGAAGAACAACGGCAACGTGCTGCCGCTGAAACCGAAGTCGAAGGTCCTCGTCGTCGGCAAGAGCGCGGACAGCATCCAGAACCAGACCGGCGGCTGGACGCTGAGCTGGCAGGGGACCGGCAACAGCAACGCCGACTTCCCGAACGCCACGTCGATCCTCGCCGGGCTCAAGCAGCAGCTGGGCGACGTCAACGTCACCTTCGACGAGAAGGGCGACACCGACCCGAAGGGCTACGACGCGGTCGTCGCCGTCATCGGTGAGACCCCGTACGCGGAAGGCGTCGGCGACCTGACCCGGAAGACACTGGAGGCGTCAAAGCTCTACCCCGAGGACCTGGCCGTGCTGGACAAGGTCCGCGGCAAGGGCGCTCCCGTCGTCACCGTCTACGTCGGCGGCCGCCCGCTGTACATGAACAAGGAGATCAACCGCTCCGACGCGTTCGTGGCGGCCTGGCTGCCGGGCACCGAAGGCGGCGGCGTCGCCGACGTCCTGGTCAAGGGCGGCTTCAAGGGAACGCTGCCGTACTCGTGGCCGAAGAGCGCGTGCCAGACGCCGCTGAACGCGGGTTCGGCGGAGTACGACCCGCTGTTCAAACTCGGCTACGGCCTCAAGGCCGGCCAGCGCGTCACCGTCGGACAGCTGGACGAGACGGCAGGCCCGGTGACCTGCGGCTCGACCGGTGGCGGCGGCACCGCGACCGAGGATCTCGAGGTGTTCAACCGCACCGATGTCGCACCGTACAAGGGTTTCATCGGCTCGGCGGAGAACTGGGGCGGCACCGAGATCGGCCCCGACGGCACCGCTTCACACGCTGAGATCGGCGTCGTCCAGTCCGATGTGAACGTTCAGCAGGACGGGCTCAAGGCGACCTGGACCGGCACCGGCCCGGCCCAGCTCTACTTTCAGAACCCGGCCGGTACCAACGATCTGCGGGGCTACCTGAACGCCGACGCGGCGCTGGAGTTCGACACCGTCGTACACGAGGCGCCTGCCAATCGGACGGTGATCAGCATGCACTGCGTCTACCCGTGCTTCTCCGAGGTGAACGCGACCAAGCTGTTCACCGATCTGGCGGGGGCGCCGAAGTCGACGGTCAAGATCCCGGTGTCCTGTTTCGCCACCGGGCTGGACCTGGAGAACGTCAACACGCCGTTCCTGGTGTACACCGACGGCCGGTTCTCCGCATCGATCGCGAACGTGCGGTGGGTGCCCAAGGGTGCGCAGGACCCCGATGCGAGGCCTTGCTCGAGTCTGAACTGATCCGGTCAAGGGGTGTTGTCAGGTGGCCGGTCCGTGAAGGCCTCCTTGAGGGACTCTGGGTCCCACAAGGAGGCCTTCACGGAACACA